>NZ_JBEYSY010000003.1:160933-384457 GCF_040704315.1 Micromonospora sp. NPDC047644 | reverse complement strand
GCGTTGATCCCGTCGGTGTTGTAGTCGTTGTAACACATCTTCGCGCCCGGATCCGCGGCCTTCGCCGCCCGGAACGCCGCCTCGATCCAGTCGTTTCCGGTGCGCTGCATGTTCGAGTCGCGCCGGCCACCCGAACCACCGTCGGCGAACGCCTCGTTCACCACGTCCCAGGCGTAGATCTTTCCCCGGTAGTGCGTGGCGACCTGGGTGACGTGGTTGATCATCGCGTTACGCAACGCGCTGCCCGACATGCCCTGCGCCCAGCCCGGCTGCTGCGCGTGCCACAACAGCGTGTGACCCCGCACGCTCATGCCGTTGGCCTGCGCGTGGCTGACCAGACGGTCACCACTGGAGTAGGTGAAGGTGTTCTGCTGCGGCTCGGTCGAGCTCCACTTCATCTCGTTCTCGGCCACGACACTGTTGAACTCACGGTTCAAAATCGTCGTGTAGGCGCTGGTCGACAGCTTGTTGACGGCGACAGCCGCGCCGAAGTAGCGGCCCTTCTCGGCGGCGGCCGCCTTCAGGGTCGTGCCGGCACCGGATGCGGGGGTCAGCGCCACCGTCATGCCGGTGGTGAGGGCGACGGCCATGGTCGCCGCCGCCAGCATCGTTCTCATGGGTTTCATGGCGTTCCTTTTCAGTGGTTGCATCGGTGGTGGTGATGTGCCACTTCGCTCGGGGCGACCGGTCGGGACGGTCTTCCTGGCGTCCGGCATCAGCACGCAGGTCTGCGAGGGCTGTCGCCGGCATCTGCCGGAACCCGAGGTGACGGCCGCATGCCCTTGCGGACGTCGTTATCGGAGGCACGACCCGTACGGCTCGCCCGGTGAGCCAAGACATCGATCGTCCTCTGTATCGAGAGTGAGCGATAACATGCCGTTCGTCAAGACGTAACGGGCCGTTCACGCCGATCTCCCGGAACGCCGCGTTTCGCCCGGGCCCAAACGCCCGAGGTGACAGTGCTCAACGGCGCGCGACCAGCGGACGAGCCGTACCGCCGGGCCGCCGGGATCACTTCAGAGGGCAATCCTGTTATCGCTCACAGTCGTCACCCGGCAGTGGCTGCCGGGCAGCTCACGAACACCCGGCGGTCGTGCCACTCGACGATGGGTGCGCCGGTTCGGCATCGGCGCGTACGCCGGCGACGAGATCGGCGGTGGTGTGCGCCCTGATGCCCGGCTGCGCGGCGTCGGCGAACCGCTCGACGACCGCCCGGACGTGTCGTTCGGCGGGGGCGGCGAGGCCGTCGTAGACGGCTGCGAACAGCTCCCGCGCCGGCTGCCTGAGCCAATCCCGGGGAAGGAGTTCCACCGGCAACTGCGGGTCGAGGACGGGGAAACGTCGGAAGGTGTCCATGACCTCGGTCCGGGCCCGCACCGCCGCGGCGCCGTCGACCTGCCCGGACGCCACGGCGGGCAACAGTGGCGTCCAGCGACGCAGGAACACGTCGTAGCTCCGGCTGATCGCCTCGATGTCCCAGGCCTCGATCGGCGCACGGTGAATGGTCGAGGCGAGCGCGGTCTGCCGCCCACGAAACACCGTGACCGCGCCGAGGGTGAGCTGGTCGAGCTGGGCCCGAGCCGCGGGGGTCAACGTCTGCGGCGAGATCCACAGCCCGTCGTACAGCGGCGCGTAACCGAGCCACCGAAGTTGCGCCCGCAGCGCCCGGCGCTGAGTACTGCGGTCCTGCGGCAGCGAGAAGGCGACGATCGTCCAGCTACCGTCCCACCGGCCCGTCGAGGCGGTGGAGGCGAGAATCCAGCGTCCTCCGGCGGAGAGGTTGGCGGCCGCGGCGCGGCTGAGCCGGTAGGAGCTGCGTCGCCCCAGTCGACTGCCCTCCAACACGCCACGGCGGGCCAGCCGGCTGATCGCGGTCCGCGCTCCGGCCGTCGTCACGCCCGTCTCCCCGAGCAACGCGACGATGGCGGCGGACGGGAGGGCGACCCGGGTCCGCAGCGTGTAGTCGGCCAGCAGGGTCACCGCGACACCCTGGGGTGAGTTGCCGACCTGCCGGCGGGGCAGGCGGAGGGTGTGGTCGCCGTCGTCCGGATAGATCTCGTCGATGTCGAAGAGGCTTGCCACAGGCGCTCCGTGCTCCTCGGGGACGGTATGACGACTGTAGACGGACGGGCGCGCCGTGCTGCAAATAGACATTCCTCGATTGACACTTGCTGGTCCGAGCGGAACACTAATTGCCACGCGACGCCATCCGGAGCAGGGCTGGGCGAGTCAACAGGTAGCGGGCATTGTGTGCGATCACCGCGGGAGTCGGGCAGACCCGCGACCGGATCGCCCGACCAATCCAGCCTGCACAGGCAATCGAAGGAGTCGTGCGGTGAAAATCAGAAGGAAACTGCTACTCGCGCTGGCCCCGTCACTGGTCGCGGCCGGCCTGGTGGCCCCCACGGTCGGGCCCGCGTACGCGGCGTCACTGACCGAGGTGACCAGCTTCGGCGACAACCCGGGCCGGATGCGCATGCACGTCTACGTGCCGGACAACCGCCCGGCCCGGCCGGCGGTCGTGGTGGCGATGCACGGCTGCGGCGGGTCCGGCCCCGGGTTCTACTCGGGAAGCGAGTTCGCCAGCCAGGCCGACCGGTACGGATACATCGTGATCTACCCGTCCGCGACCCAGCAGGCCGGCTTCGGCAACTGCTTCGACACCTGGTCGGACGCCGCCAAACGGCGTGGTGGGGGCAGCGATCCGGTGTCGATCATCAGCATGATCCGGTACGCGCAACAGCAGTACTCGGCCGACCCGGAGCGGGTCTACGCCACCGGCAGCTCATCCGGCGGCATGATGACAAACCACATGCTGGCCCTCTATCCCGACGTGTTCAAGGCCGGCGCCGCGTTCATGGGGGTGCCGTACAACTGCTTCGCCAACGCGGCGGACTACCCGCCCGGCAGCAGCCAGTGCACCGGCGGGAACATGAATCGGACCCCTCAGCAGTGGGGCGACGCGGTGCGCCAGGCGTACCCCGGCTACTCCGGGCCCCGGCCGCGGGTGCAGCTGTGGCACGGCACCAACGACACGCTCGTGCCGTACTCGCTGTTGCAGGAGACGATCGAGCAGTGGACCAACGTGTTCGGGCTGAGCCAGACACCCACCTCCACCGACACGCCCCAGGCCAACTGGAACCGGCGCCGGTACGCCGACAGCAGCGGCACCGTCCAGGTCGAGGCGTACAGCATCCAGGGCGCCGGGCACAGCCTGCCCTCCGGTGGGATGGCCGCGTCCGCCATCGCGTTCTTCGGACTGACCAACACCACGACCCCGCCCCCGACCACCCCGCCGCCGACCACCCCGCCCCCGACCACGCCGCCGCCGACCTCCGGCGCCTGCCGGGTGACGGTCGCCATCAACGCCTGGAACACCGGTCTGACCGAGAACATCACCGTCACGAACACCAGCACCAGCGCCGTCAACGGCTGGTCCGTGGTCTTCACCCTGCCCAGCGGGCAGACCATCACCTCGGGCTGGAACGCCACCTACTCGCCCAACTCGGGGCAGGTGACAGCCCGCAACGTCGCCTACAACGGCGGCATCCCCGCCAACGGCTCGGTGAGCTTCGGCTTCCAGGCCAGCCACAGCGGTAACAACGCCCGGCCGTCCTCGTTCACCCTCAACGGCGCGTCCTGCACCGTCGCCTGAGAGCGGGGTCGACGTCCACCCGAGCGTGCGCCGGTCACCACGATGTGATGACCGGCGCACGACTCGTTCGGCGTGGTCAGATCAGCGGTAGCCGGCGTTCACCACGCTGGCCTGTACGGCGTTCTCGACCGCGTCGGACGGATAGCCGGCGACCATCGCCCCCTCGTAGAAGGTGCCGGCGCTCAGGTTGGCGCCGCCGTCGGGCTTGCAGCAGTCACCGCCGCTGCCCAGGATGATCGCGCCCTGCTTCTTCATCGGGCTGTATCCCGGCGGGAGCGAGCCGTCGTACAGCGTGTAGAGGTTGCCGGCCTGCGCGTCACTGCCCTTGATGGCGAAGCGGGTGGTGCCGTTGTTCTTCAGCGTCGCGGTGACGAACTTGCTGGTGAACGAGCGTTGGTTCGGGTTCCAGGAGCTGCTGCCGCCCGGGAAGAGACCCCACTCCAGGTCCGCCTGCACCCACGGGCCACTGCCGGAGCAGCCGCCGAACCAGCACTGCTTGCTGAAGTTGATGGCGTCCATCGCCCCGGCGGCGTCGGCCTTGCGGGTGGTCTCGCTGTTGCCGTAGTCGAAGCAGCATCCGCTGTTGACGTGGGTGCCGCTGGTGACCATGTACATGCCCTCGGGCGCCGCGCCGGTCGGCACTCCGGTGAGGTGCCCGTCGCGCCAGTAGCTGTTGCCCGGGTTGATGTAGAGCGAGTACGCCTTCGCGCCGCCCACGGTCAGCGACTCCGAGGTGGCGATCGCCGGCCTGCTCTGCGGGGAGCCCGGAACGACGCTCGACCCCTGGTACCAGAGGTCGTTGCCGCGCCCGGACTGGTCGAAGACCACGGTGACCACGCAGGTCGTGCCGGTGCAGAACGAGTCCTGCGTCGAGGCGTTGGCGGTGCCGCCGATGCCCGTGAGCCCGATGTTGCGGGTCGTGTTGTCCGACGAGCGTCGGACCTGGTAGAGGTTGCCGGCGTACGCCTCGTAGAGCGCCCGGGTGGTGCTGTGCGCCGCGATGCACGGGGTGCCACCGGAGGCGTAGATGTCGCACGGGCGCGCGCCGGTCGGTGGGTTGGTCGGCGGCGGGGTGGTGGTGGTCGGCGAGGTCCACTGCTGGTTGGCGCCCCCGTTGCAGGCCCAGAGGATGATCTTGGTGCCGTTGGCGGTGGCGGCGGCGTTGGCATCGAGACACAACCCGGACTGCACGCCGGTGATGGTGCCGTTGCTGTTGACGTTCCACTGCTGGTTGTTCTGGCCGTTGCAGTCCCAGATGATCACCTGGGTGCCGTTGGCGGTGCCCCGGTTGGAGGCGTCCAGGCACTTGTTGCCGTACACCTGGAGCTGCCTGCTCGACGTCCACGTCCAGGTCTGGCCGGCAGCGCCGTTGCAGTCCCAGAGTTGCGTCTGGGTGCCGTTCGTGGTGCTGGAGTTGGGCACTTCGAGGCAGCGTCCGGACGGCGTACCGATGATCCGGGTGCTCTGCCCCGGCTCGATCGCGGCGGCCATCGGGGCGGCGGCGGCCTCGGCGGACGGCGACGGGGCACCGGGGGCGGCGCCGATGCCGACGAGAACGGCGACGAGAGCACCCGCCAGGGCGCTCAGACGGCGGGCGCGCTGACGCCTCGGGATGAGGTGAGGGGCCTTTCCGGGCCCGACGGGGGACGGATTTCGCACGAGGCGGCTCCTCGGAGTCGTGGAAGCGCGGGGGGATGTGTCGACGCGCCACGGGGAGGGTGGTGGCGGTGGCGAATCGATTCGCAGCGAATCGTATGACCTTTGTTTTATTTATGTCAATGAATGCGGTAACGGAGGGGTGACGCGGCCGACCGCTGGTCGATCAGCCGGCGCGTCACCCTCCTCGGAACGCCTACCGCCCCAGGAGCCGCCACGTCTGGTTCAACGGGCTGCCCTGGTTCACGGCCCTGCACGTCCACTGGTGAACCAGCGCGCCGGCCGCCGTGGAGACCGCGTTGACATCGACGCACTTGCCACTGTGCCGGACGACGAGCTGATAGTCGTGCGAGTCGTTGCCCGAGTAGGTCACCTTGCGCAGAGCGAACTGCTGGTTGGAGCTGTTGAGGCAGGTCCACTGGTGCACCGCCGCGCCGTCGGCGGTGGACACGCCGCTGACGTCGAGGCACTTGCCACTCTGCTGGTTGACCACGGTGTAGGTGTTGGCCACACCGGCGACCGGGACGAAGTTCCAGAGCTGCTGGTCACCACCGTCGCAGTAGTTCTGCTGCTGGACGTTGCCGTCGGCGGTGCCCACGCCGGGGTTGTTGAGGCACTGCTGGGAGTGCTGGGCCACCGCCACCGACTGGAAGCCACCGTCGGACGGCGGCAGCAGCGTGACGGTGTACGTGTCGGTCTGGTTGGTGTACGGCAGGGTCACCGTGGCGTTGTTGTTGGACACCCCGACCACGCTGTTCGAGACGGTGACCGGCCCCGCCACCGCACCGCCACCGTTGTGCGGGATGCGTTGGGTGAGGACCCGGACCTGGTTGTTCTGCACGATCCCGCTGGTGGTGTCCAGGCGTTGCAGGTTCACGGTCAGGTTCCCGGTGGTACGACCACCACCGACCAGGACCTTCGCCACTCCGGCCGTCTTCGTGGCGTAGGCGTCGTACGACTGGCTGGGGGTAACGGCGACGATCTCCCCGACCTGGGAGGCGTAGTAGCGGTAGTTCCACCACTCCCCCTTGGGCTGGTGCTGGCCGGCCGAGTTGCGGATCAGCAGGTTGCCGAGGTCGTTGTGCAGGCTGCCGCCGCTGGCCCAGTTCGCCCGCAGGCCGTCGGCCCGGGCACGTTCCAGGCGCGCGATGTACCACGCGCCGTCGGCCGGGTTCTGCTCGTCGGGCGCGCCGTACTCGTTGATCTGGTAGGGACGCGGGTGGGCGATGCCGCGCGGGTCGAGGGTGGCGTTGGCGGCGGCGACGTTCGCGACCGGATCACCGGGCAGCGAGTGCCAGCTGATGATGTCCGGCACCGTGTTCGTCGAGCGGACGAAGTCCAGGTACTGGTTCCAGAAGGCGTGGTTGGTCGACGGTACGCAGGCACAGCTCGGCCCGACGATGAGCTGGCTGGGGAACTCCGCGCGGATGCGCTGGTAGGTGCGCCGCCACAGCTCCAGGTACTGGGAGATCGGCCGGTTCCAGAAGATGGTGATGTTGGGCTCGTTCCAGATGTCCCACTGCACCGACAGCCCGGACGCCCGGACGTCGCTGATCAGCCGGGTCAGGAAGTTGTCGTAGTCGGTCCAGTTGCCGTTGTCACCGGGGAAGCGGGAGATCCCGGCGCCGTCGGCACCCCAGAGGTCGTGCGGCAGGATGATGAACTTTCCGCCGAGGGCTGTGGTGCGACGCGCCTGGGCGAGGGTGGAGTTCCAGCGACGGTCGTAGGTGCCGCCGACCCAGCCACTGCCCGGCAACTGCGCGCCGCCGGCGCGCATGTACTGGAACTTGACGTCCCGGTAGAAGTGGTCGGCCGGACCGCTGGCGTTCTCGGTCATGCCGTAGATCCAGCCGGAGGCGCGGTAGGTCGGCGCACCGTTCGTGGTGGCGAAGTTGACGCTGATCGACTCGTCGGCAGCCTGGGCGGGGGACGGGACGACGGTGACGGCGGCAGCGGCGGCGAGCAGGCCGACGACGAGTCGGGCCACGAACACGCGGCCTCGTCCTGACCGGCCGGGGGACGGGGTTTTCACGGGCGGCTCCTTGGTGGGGCGCGGGGGACGCTCTCCGGGAGGGCAGCGCTTGCGAATCGATTCGCACGGATCGTAGGACCGGGGACTGAACGATGTCAATGAAATGACGGCGCGGTAACGCCCATGTTGCCCAGCCTTCCTCCGGGCGCGGTCAACTGACCCTTGACCTCCGGGCACGGCCAGACCTATCTTCGGGCGAACCGATTCGTCGAATCGGTTCGCCTCATGGTTGGGCCGCTCCAACCCGCGACGATCAACCGACGAACCCCACCTGACGATCGATTGAAGTGAGGCACCACATGACCGGAATCAGTCGTCGGCGGCGCCTGGCCGCCGTCGCCGTGATAGCTCTCGCCGCAGTGACAGGCAGCGCCTGCTCGTCGTCCGACGACGGCCCCGCGGACAGCGGCGCCTACCTCGTCTGGGACCCGTATCCACAGTTCGCCGACGACTCCGAGTGGGTGGCACTGCTCAAGAAGTGCGGCACCGACGCGGGGGTGACCGTCGAGCGGACCGGATACGACACCACCGACCTGACCAACAAGGCGCTGCTCGCCGCCCAGCAGGGAAACTCGCCGGACGTCCTGATCGTCGACAACCCGGTCATCTCCACCCTGGCCGAAGCCGGTGCGCTCACCACCACCGACGACAACAAGCTCGACGTCTCGGCCATGGAGAAGAACCTGCTCGGCGCCGGCCAGAGCGACGGAAAGACCTACGGGGTGCCGATCGGGGCGAACACCCTCGCCCTCTACTACAACAAGGACCTGCTCAGCGCCGCCGGCGTCGATCCCGCCGCCGTCAAGGACTGGGCCTCACTGACCGCGGCACTGACCACGGTCAAGGCCAAGGGAAAGAAGGGCATCACCTTCTCCGCGATCGGCACCGAGGAGGGCAGCTTCCAGTTCCTGCCCTGGTTCTGGGGGTCGGGCGCCCAACTGACGAGTCTGGACTCACCGCAGGCGGTTTCCGCGCTGACGCTCTGGACCGACTGGCTCAAGCAGGGCCACGCCCCGAACTCCGTCATCAACAACACCCAGACCACGAGTTGGCAGGAGTTCGCCACCGGCGACTACGCGTTCGCCGAGAACGGCACCTGGCAGCTGGCCAACGCGGAGAAGCTCGGCTTCTCGTACGGCACGATCCCGATCCCGGCCAGCGCGGGCGGCCCGGCCCCGGCGCCCACCGGCGGTGAGTTCGTCTCCATTCCGGTGCAGAAGAAGACCGGCCGGTACGAGACGTCGCAGAAGCTCGTGACCTGCCTGACCAACGCCGACAACCTCCTCACCACGGACACCACGCTGTCCTACGTCGCACCCGTCGCCGCCGTGCAGGATCGACAGGCCACAGCGGACCCCAAGCTCAAGGTCTGGGTGGAGGCGGTCCGGGCAGCCAAGGGCCGCACCGGTGACAACCTCGGCACGAAGTACCCGAAGATCTCCGAGGCGCTGTGGACCGCGGTGCAGTCGTCCCTCAGTGGCGGGAAGTCGCCACAGGAGGCACTGGCCGCCGCGCAGACCGCCGCCGCCTCCAGGTAGCGAGCCCAACCGACACCATGCCCTCCACGACCGAGACCACTGCCGTACGAGACCAGGATGGGGCGGCCGCCGCCGCCCCATCCGGGCCTCCCCCGTCCCGTGCCCGCCGGCCCCATCGATGGATGGCGTGGGGCTTTCTGGCCCCCGTCACCATCTACCTGGCGGCCTTCTACGCCTACCCGCTCTACCGCAACGTCGAGTTGAGCCTGCGCGAGTACACGGTCCGCTCGTTCGTGCAGGGCGGGGCGCCGTTCGCCGGCCTCGACAACTACCGGACGGTCCTGACCGACCCGGCCTTCGGGCCGACGCTGACCCACACCGTGGTCTTCACGGCGACCTCGCTCGCCTTCCAGTTCACCATCGGCATGGCCCTGGCCCTCTTCTTCCACCAGCACTTTCCGCTGTCGCGCACGCTGCGGGCGTTGATCCTCGTACCGTGGCTGCTGCCCCTGATCGTCTCGGCGTCGACCTGGTCGTGGCTGCTCAACAGCGACTCGGGACTGGTCAACGCGGCGCTCGGCGTCGTCGGGGTCGACCCGGTCAACTGGCTCACCTCGCCGGGCTGGTCACTCACCTCGGTGATCATCGCGAACGTCTGGATCGGCATCCCGTTCAACCTGGTGGTGCTCTACAGCGGCCTGCAGGCGATACCGACCGAGATGTACGAGGCGTCCGCGCTCGACGGCGCGACGGGGTGGCAGCGGTTCTGGGGGATCACCTTCCCGTTGCTGCGTCCCGTCTCCCTGATCACGCTGCTGCTGGGGCTGATCTACACGCTGAAGGTTTTCGACATCATCTGGATCATGACGAAGGGTGGTCCAACCGACTCCTCGGCAACGCTGGCCACCTGGTCGTACCGGCTCGGCTTCGGCAACCTGCTGCCCGAGTTCGGGCCGGGCGCGGCCGTCGGCAACCTGCTCATCGTGCTGGCCCTGATCGCCGGGCTCGTCTACATCCGGATCGAACGGAGGCAGCAGCTGCGATGACCACCTCCACGCCGCGGGCCTGGTGGAAGACCGGCGTCGGCCTGGTGCTGACCGGGCTGATGCTCTTCCCCGTCTACTGGATGATCAACGTGTCCTTCACCCGGGACCAGGACATGCGAGCCAGTCCCCCGCACCTGTTCCCCACCAACGGCACCCTGGACGGCTACCGGGCGGTGCTCGACCAGCAACTGCCGTACCTCGGCACCAGCTTCCTGGTCGGCCTCGGCACTGTGGCGCTGACCGTGGCGCTGGCCGCCCCCGCCGGATACGCGCTGGCGAAGCTCCGGCCACCCGGCGGCCCGGCGCTGAGTTTCCTGCTGCTGATCGCGCAGATGATCCCGGGAATCATCATGGCGATGGGCTTCTACGCCATCTTCCTCACCCTCGGCGTCCTCAACACGCTGCCCGGCCTGATCCTGGCCGACACGACGCTCGCGGTGCCGTTCGCTGTCCTGATCTTCACGGCCTTCATGTCCGGCATCCCCGACGAGCTGCTCCAGGCCGCCGTGGTCGACGGCGCCGGTCGGTTGCGGACCTTCTGGTCGGTCGTGCTGCCGGTCAGCCGCAACTCGATCGTCACGGTGTCGCTCTTCGCGTTCCTGTGGTCCTGGTCGGACTTCATCTTCGCCTCGACCCTGGCCGGGGGCGGCGACCACCAGCCGATCACCCTCGGCATCTACCACTACATCGGCAACAACAACCAGCAGTGGAACGCCATCATGGCCACCGCCGTCGTCGCCTCGATCCCCGCCGCCGTACTGCTGGTCCTGGCCCAGCGCTACGTCTCGATGGGCGTGACCGCCGGCGCCGTCAAGGACTGACCAACCGGGGCGGTCCAGGACCGACCACCCGCACCACAGAAAGGCACCCGCCACCCATGACCGTCGCCCCGTCCGGTCCGGAGTTCGGAATCCAGGACATCCCGTTCAGCTACCGCGGATCCTGGTTCAACATCTCCCCGGTGGTAGCCGAGAAGACGTACGCCGACGACCTGCACCTGGTCTCGCACCAGAGCGGGATGCACCCCGTACTGCGGCTCACCCCCACGGTCGCCGGCACCACTGTCGTCGCCACGCCCGCGCTGCTGACCTGGCGCAACGGGAACGACCGGATCGAGGCCGTCTACGACGGGCCGGACACCCTGCGGATCCGGGGGCACCGGCTCGGCCTGCGGGTGGCCGCCGCCGCGCACACCCTCACCCCCTTCAGCGGCACCTACCTGTACGCCGACCCGGTCGACGGATCACATGTGTTCACCTCGTACGAGACCGGTCGCCGCTACCGGATCACCGTGCTCTCCGGCGCTGCGCCGCGGACCCGGGGCACGCAGGCGCTCGGCACCGCCGACCGCTCCCTGGACCTTCCCGGCGACCAGCCCTGGGAGATCGCGATCGAGGAGTACGCCACCGCTCGCCGCCCGTACCGCGGATCCGTCACCTTCGAGCAGTTGTGCCGCGACCGGTTCGCGGAGTTCACCGCGTTCGTCCACGCGATCGCGCCCTGGCGCGGCCCGGAGACTCCGGCCGCCGAGTTGGCCGCGTACGTCCTGTGGTCGGCCACCGTCGCCCCGGCGGGCTTCGTCACCCGACCCGCCGTCCTGATGTCCAAGCACTGGATGGACAAGGTGTGGAGCTGGGACCACTGCTTCAACGCGATCGCCCTGGCGGCCGGCGAGCCGGAGCTGGCCTGGCACCAGTTCCAGCTGCCCTTCGACCACCAGGACGAGGCCGGCGCCCTCCCCGACTCGGTCACCCACTCCGAGGTCCTGCACAACTACGTCAAGCCCCCCATCCACGGCTGGGCCCTGCGGCACCTGCGTCGACGCCTTCCCCAGCCGCCGGACCGCGCGGCGCTGGCGCAGACGTACGACCGGCTCGCCCGCTGGACCGGATTCTGGCTCGACGCGCGACGCGCCCCCGGCCACGACCTGCCGCACTACCAGCACGGCAACGACAGTGGCTGGGACAACGCCACCACCTTCGACGACAACCGGGTCCTCGAGACGGCTGACCTCGCCGCGTTCCTGGTCTCGCAGCTTCGCTGTCTCGCCGACCTCGCCACCGAGCTGGGTGAGCCCGGCACCCGCTGGTCCCGGGAGGCCGACCGGATCCACGGCGCCATGCTGCGCGACCTGTGGGACGGCGAACGCTTCCACGCCCGGGACCCCCACACCGGGCACCGGCGAGCCAGCCGCAGCCTGCTCGACCTGATGCCGGTCGCGCTCGGGGCCGACCTTCCGGCCCCGGTCGCCGCCGCGCTGGCGCGCGGCGTCGAGACCCACCTGACCACGCACGGGCTGGCCACCGAGCCGACCGAATCGGCCCACTACCTCGCCGACGGCTACTGGCGCGGCCCGATCTGGGCACCCTCCACCGTCCTGGTCGAGGACGGCCTGCGCCGGGCCGGGCAGACCAGGATCGCCGACGACATCAGCCGGCGGTTCCTCGCGCTGTGTGAGAAGTCCGGCTTCGCGGAGAACTTCGACGCCGAGACCGGCACCGGGCTGCGGGACCGCGCCTACACCTGGACCGCCAGCAGCTATCTCATCCTCGCCGCCGCCCAGGAGCAGCGGCGGGTCAGGGGCGGATAGCCGGGTCGGATCAGCGGCCCCGGACCGGGCCGGTGCTGGAACGCAACGAGATGGGCGGGCTGTAGAGGCGGTGTCGTGGCACGGCGCCGGGAGCCGCGATGATCTCCAGAAGGAGCGACACCGCCTCGGCGCCCATCTCGACCATCGGCACGTCGGCGGCGGTCAGCGGCGGGCGGAAATCCTCCGCCCAGTGCTGCGCGGCGACTCCGGTGACGGAGAAGTCGCGTGGCACGGACAGCCCGGCACCGGTCAACGCCCGCTGTATTCCGGGCAGTGCGGCCTCGTTGATGGTGGCCACCGCCGTGACCTCCGGGTGCGTCGCGAGCAGGTGCTCCATACACGCCTCACCGGAGGCGGTGTCATCGCCGCTGCACACCTCCACGCCCGTCAACCCCCGCTCGGCCGCGGCCGTGCGGAAGCCGGTCAGCGCGCGATGACTGGGGCCGTACCCGGCGGCCACCAACTCGGCGGACCGGTTCACGAGTGCCACGTGCCGGTGCCCCAGGTCGGCCAGGTGCTGCACACACCGGGCGATCAGCCCGGCGTAGTCAATGTCGATCCAGCTCATCCCGTGCGGCTCAGCCGTCCGCCCGATGGTGACGAACGGCAGCCCGGCCTTGGTCAGCCGGGTCACCCGGTCGTCGGCCAACCGGATCTCCATGAGGACCACACCGTCCACCCGTCGCCCGGTGACGATCCGCTCGAACGACCGGTCATGGTCGCCACCGGAGGGGGACAGCAGCACGTCGAGGTCGTGGCGGGCGGCGGCTTCGACGACGCTGGCGACGAAGCCGAGTTGCATGTCGGTCAACCGCTGGCTCGCCGGCGGGATGACCAGCCCGAGGGTCCGGGTGCGCCCCTCCTTGAGTGCACGGGCGCTGGCGTTCGGCCGGTAGTCCAACTCGTCGATGACTGACTGGATCCGTTGCCGGGTCGCCGCCGACACGCTGCGTTTTCCGCTGAGCACGTAGGAAACGGTGCTGCGGGACACCCCCGCCCGGCGAGCGATCTCCCCGATGTTCATCAATCGCCCTCGAATCGATTTTTGCCCCGACACGGGGACGCACCTTCCTCCGCCGACCAGCATATCCGTCCTCAGGCTCATCGATCGATGACCAACATGTGCCAACTAGCGTCAATAGATGGACGACCATTAATGTCACAGGTATGACGTGTGACGTCAATTCCGTCGCCGCAACCCACCCCCACCACGCACCCGAAAGGACCCGATGAACGTGCAGAGAAAGCTGGGTCGCCTGATGGCCGCCGCCGGGACCCTCGTCGTCCTCGTCGTCGGCGCCGGCGCCTACGTGGTCTCGGACGCCCCGGGCGTCGCCCACGCCGCCGGCACCGGTCCGTGCGACATCTACGCCTCCGGCGGCTCGCCGTGCGTGGCCGCGCACAGCACCACCCGCGCGCTGTACGGCGCGTACAGCGGCCCGCTCTACCAGGTCCGACGATCGTCGGACAACACCACCCGGGACGTCGGCGTGCTCAGCGAGGGCGGCTACGCCAACGCCACCACCCAGGACACGTTCTGCGCCAACACCACCTGCGTCATCACGATCATCTACGACCAGTCCGGCCGCAACAACCGTCTCACCCAGGCACCACCCGGACACTTCGTCGGCCCCGCTCCCGGCGGATTCGACAACCTCGCCGACGCGAAGGCGGCCCCGGTCACCGTCGGCGGGCAGAAGGCGTACGGCGTCTACATCGCCCCCGGCACCGGCTACCGCAACAACAACACCAACGGTGTCGCCACCGGCGACCAGCCCGAGGGCATCTACGCGGTCGTCGACGGCACGCACTACAACCAGTGGTGCTGCTTCGACTACGGCAACGCGCAGACCAACAACCTCGCCGACGAACGCGCCATCATGGAGACCGTCTACTTCGGCGCCAACAAGCAGTGGGGCTACGGGGCTGGCGCCGGTCCCTGGATCATGGCCGACCTGGAGTGGGGACTGTTCTCCGGCGTCAACGCGGGCTACAACAACATCGCGTCGATCAACCACCGTTTCGTCACCGCCATGGTCAAGGGCGAGCCGAACCACTGGGCGATCCGGGGCGGCAACGCCCAGGCCGGCAGTCTGACGACCTACTTCGACGGGCCACGCCCCAACGGCTACCACCCGATGAAGAAGGAGGGCGCCATCCTGCTCGGCATCGGCGGTGACAACAGCATCACCGGTCGCGGCACCTTCTTCGAGGGCGTGCTGACCTCCGGCTACCCGACGGCGGCCACCGAGAACGCCGTCCAGGCCAACATCAACGCCGCCGCCTACGCGCCGGCCGGCGGCGGCAACCCGCACCAGAACGTCCAGGTCGTGGGTGGCCAGTCCAGCCGCTGCGTCGACGTGCCGAACGCCAGCACCACGAACGGCACCCAGGTCCAGCTCTGGGACTGCATCAGCAACAGCACCGCGCAGCGCTGGACCTACACCGCTGGCAAACAACTCCAGGTGTACGGCAGCAAGTGCCTGGACGCCTCCGGCCGGGGCACCGCCAACGGCACCCAGGTGATCATCTGGGACTGCAACGGCCAGAACAACCAGCAGTGGAACGTCAACAGCAACGGCACCATCACCAGTGTGCTGTCCGGGTTGTGTCTCGATGCCAACGCCGCCGGCACCGCCAACGGCACCAAGATCATCTTGTGGGCGTGCAACGGCGGCGCCAACCAGCAGTGGTCCACCCGTAGCTGACCCACCGCACGATCGATCGGTGGTGCCGCCCCCGCACAACCGCCGGGGGCGGCACCATCGACGACTCAATCGCGGCGGATCACCCGCGCCACGGCAACCTCGCGCCGAGGTCATTCGGCAGTTCGAACTCGTCACCGGCCGCGCCAGGACGCCGAGCACGCCGACTGCCTCGATCAGGTGGCGGCTCGGCCGTCGGTCAATCCGGATGGCCCGCCGACGCGTGCGTGACCCTGATTCTTAACTCCGATGTCACCACCCGATCCCGCTGGTGACGTGTCGCTGTCCACCCGAAGGAGTTGGCTGCCAGTCGTCGCACTTGCCCTGACCAGGAGTTGATCCACGTGCCTTCGTCTCGCCGTACCTTTCTCGCCAGTGGCGCCGCCGCCGGCGTCGGCATTGCCGTCGCGGGCGGCCTGCCGTCCCTGGCCCAGGCCAGCCCGGCCCGGCCGCACCCGCCGGTGAAGCCCGGCACTGTGCCCTTCCCGCCGCTCGTGGACGACCCCAAGGGAATTCTGGCCCTGCCCAAGGGCTTCCGGTACACGGTGGTCACCCGGACCGGCGTCACCCGGCTCGACCGCGGTCAGGGCACCACCCCGTCGGACCACGACGGCATGGCCGTCTACGACGGCGGCCACGGCCGGTACACGCTGATCCAGAACCACGAGATCGACCCGGGCGCCGAGTTCGGCGTACCGCACGTCAAGGGCACTGTCTACGACGCGGGCGCCGTCGACGCCGGCGGTTGCACCGTGATCAAGACGGACCTCGCGGGCCGCAACCTCGGCGAGTTCGTGGCGCTCTCCGGCACCATCTCCAACTGCGCCGGCGGGCCGACCCCCTGGGGCACCTGGCTGACCTGCGAGGAGGCCGAGGACCGGGCCGGCGACACGTGGGAAGAGGGCAGCCGGTCCGGCGTCTACCAGAAGGACCACGGCTACGTCTTCGAGGTGTGGGCCGACGGCAGCGCCGACCCGAAGCCGATCAAGTGCCTGGGCCGCTACTCCCACGAGGCAGTGGCCGTCGACAAGGACCGCACCCGGGTCTACCTCTCCGAGGACGCCGACGAGCCCAACGGCCTCTTCTACCGCTGGACGGCACCCCACGGCGTCAAGCTGGGCCCGGGCGTGCTGACCCGCCTCGCACCGAACGCCGGCGTCCTCGCCGCGATGCAGATCATCATGGATGACGGTTCGGTGCTGCCGGACGTCGCCTACCTGACCTCCGCCCAGTTGGGCCGCCCCTTCCCGGTGCGCTGGATCGAGGTGCCCGACCGCGACGCGCGCACCACGCCGGTACGCGAGCAGTTCGCCGACGGCCAGGTCACCCGCGGACGCAAGTTCGAGGGCGTGTGGGCCACCGACGAGGGCGTGTACGTGGTCAACTCGTACGCCTGGGACGAGGGTGACCTGCCGGCGGACGCGGCACCGCACGACGGCATGGTCTGGTTCTACAACTTCAAGGACCAGACCATCCAGCTGGTGACGTACTTCCCGCACCAGACGCAGTCCGAGGAGGGTACGCCGGTCAAGTACACCGACATCACCTTCGACGGCCCGGACAACGTCACGGTCACCCCGTGGGGAAGCCTCGTGCTCGCCGAGGACGGGTCCGGCGCCTCGCACGTGCTCAGCACGATCCCGGGCGGGCCCACGTACGCGATCGCCCGCAACCAGCTCAACGACTCGGAGTTCTGCGGGCCGACCTTCAGCGCGGACGGCAAGGTGCTCTTCGTCAACATGCAGGACCCGGGCCTCACCCTGGCCATCACCGGCCCCTGGGAGAAGTACCTGGGCTGAGCGAGCCCGAGCGTGGGGGGGCCGGGCGACCCCGCCCGGCCCCCCACCGACTCGGCCGCGCTCACGAGGCGGGCGGCGGGCGGCGGGCGGCCCTAGTCGAGACAGAACTCGTTGCCCTCGACGTCCTGCATGTTGAGGCACGACTCGTTCTCGCCGTCGGCGAGCAACAACTGCCCGCGGACCGCGCCGAGCGGGATCAGTCGCGCGCATTCGGCCTCGAGGGCGGCCAGGCGCTCCTCCCCCACCAGCCCGGTGCCGACCCGCACGTCGAGGTGCACCCGGTTCTTGACGACCTTGCCCTCGGGCACCCGCTGGAAGTACAGGCGCGGGCCCACCCCCGACGGATCACTGCACGCGAACCACGAACCCTGCTCGGAATTGACGTCCGCCCAGGAGGCGAACCCCTCCGGGGCCGGCGGCGGGACGTAGCCCAGCACCTCACACCAGAAGCGGCCGACGCGCACCGGCTCGGCGCAGTCGAACGTCACTTGAACCTGCTTGACCGACATTCGTTCACCTTATGAGTCGCGCTGCCGCCGCTGCCCTCTCACCCCGGGCGGCAGGGGACGCGCACCACACCCAGGACGCCGACGACGGCCCCGCAGACGTCAGTGCGTGCTCTGCGCTCTCGGTGTCGCCGCCACGCCCGAGCGCTTGACCAGGACCGCTCCGCCGGCGACGAAGATGACGCCGAGGATCACCCCGACGAGGTTGTTCTGGGCCAGGCTGGAGACGACCCCCAGCACGCCCACGACGATCGCCAGTACGCCGAGGACCCGCATCGTGTAACGACCGACAGACTTCGCCCGTTCATTCGTCATGGTGTGATTTTTGCCCAGCGCGCCGATCGCGCAAACGGCGGTGATCGATGACCGGCCGTGGGTGCTCACTCCACCTTGGTGAGCAGTGGTTTGCCCTTCTCGACGACGTACGTGGCCAGTTCGACAGCGATGCCGTCGCCGACGTTGCGGGCCTGGTGGTGCACGCCGTACGGCACCGTCAGCGCGTCGCCGGGATTGCACACCATGGGCGGCTGCCCGTCCAGCCGGTATTCCAGCGTGCCCTGGAGAACGCAGATGATCTCCTCGCCGGGGTGGAAATGCTTGAACGGAGGCGAATCCGGAGTGAACTCGACGCGAGTCTGAATGACCTCCCGCCCGGGGATGCTGAGGTCGTGCCGTTGCAGATCGATCCGCCACAGCCCTGGTGCTGACTCCACCGCTGTGGGGCTGATCCCCGCGGGTCGACCCTTGGTGCTCATGACGGCCTCCTGTGAGCCGTCGGGCCGACGGCCATTGCTCGAACCGGTGCATTCCAGTCGAGAATAGGTAGCCGCAGGCGATCAGGGGCGGAGATGCCGACACGGAGGCGGCAGCCGGGTTCACCGACGGGGCAGCAGCCCTCGTTCGGTCATGTACGCGCGCAGCGTCTCGGCATCCCCGGGGGACATCAGCCAACGGGGGATCACGGTCGCCGGCATCCGGCCGACGTACACGACCCAGAAGTCTCCGGCGTCGCGCACCTGGGCAACCCCGTCCCAGGCGATGCCGCCGGACTCCGAGCCGCTGCGCATCATGATGTTGTCATCGGTGATGTCGTAGGCGCCCTCGACGGCGTAGTTACCGGAACGGCGTCGGGCGCGGGCCAGCACCCACGGCCGGTACAGCATCGACAGCACGCCGCCCACGACCAGCGCGGTCCACAGCGGTGAACTCCGCTCGCCCCACCCGAGCCCTCGCGAGACGACGAGACCGATGACCCCGACCGCGGTCAGGACCGCCCCGATGTAGCCGAATCTGCGGAGCCGGACGTTGCCGAGCGCCGCGGCCACCCGGCTCGGGTAGGCGGGATCAGCGGGGACGTCGAAACGGATGTGCACGCCAGAACGATAGTGCCTCCGCCGGCCCGGGAGAGCGCCTTGCCCCGCCCTACCTGGCCGGCCTCGGTCATCCGGGTGCGGCAGTCTGATGAGGTGAACGCCGACGACGTCAGAGTGCCCCGGGCCCAGGCGGGGTCGAGCCCGCAGCATCTGCTGACGACAGTGCTCGGCGAGTACCTCGACTCCTCCGACGCCGACCTGCCATCGGCCGCGGTCATCGCGATTCTGCGGGAGTTCGGGATCAGCGAGTCCAGCGCCCGTGCCGCGCTGTCCCGGCTGGTCAAGCGTGGTCTCATCGCGACGCGGAGGAAGGGCCGGTCGCCGGTCTACCACCTCACACCGCAGGCGATCGCCAAGCACCGCTCCCGGATGCGGCACTTCCTGAACTTCGGCTCCCACCCGACGCCCTGGACCGGCGAATGGGTGCTGGCCTCCTTCTCCGTTCCGAACGCCGGCCAGGCGTCCCGTCACGCGCTCCGCAGGTCGTTGACCGCACTGGGTTTCGTGGGCCTGTACGACAGCGTGTGGATCCGGCCGGGATCCGACGCCGCGCCAGCGCGGGAGGCGCTGCACGCGCTGCTGCACCACGTCGAGGGTGCCCGGTGGTCGGTCCTGCACGCCCGGTTCGACGAGGAGGCGGGGCTGCACGGGCCGGCCTCCGCGTACGACCTGACGAGCCTCGCGTCCGCGTACTCGATCTTCGTCGAGCAGTACGCGGAGCTGCGAGCGGCCGCGCGCAACGGGGAGGTGGACCCGGCCCGGGCGTTGGTGGCCCGGACCTCCGCGATGGATTCCTGGCGGAAGTTCGCCGACGTCGACCCGGACCTCCCCCCGCATCTGCTGCCGCAGCCCTGGCCCCGCCAGGAGGCCAGGGAGACCTTCCTCGACATCCACACCACGCTCGGCTCGCTCGCTCAGGCGCGTCTGATCGAAGTGGCAACTCCGCACTGGCCGGATGCCGCCTCGTGGATCACCCACTTTCAGGCGTCGAGGGATTCTTCGCGGCCGGAGCCGACCGGCGGAAAGCACGGCGGCGGCCCACTCGCCGGCTGACGACGCCGCGGCCGGTCAGGGTCAACCAGACATTGACACTTTTCATTGCGACAGTGATAGTAACTGCATACAGCTCCCATCGGAGCGCCTGTAGGGACCGCGGCCGGGCGGTCGCCGGCGCTGAATGAGCGGGCAGTGGCGACCGAGGGCACGGCCGCCGCGCGGGCCGCGACGCGTTCACATCGATCGGATCCGTGGCCAGCGCCGACCACCTCTCGTCGGGGCGCGAGTGACACACCCGCCGCCGCAGGGAGCGCCACCGTGACTGTTCCTGGAGGATTCAATGAGAAGGCGAACCAAGATCTACGCGGGGCTGGCAGCCGCCATCGTCCCGGTGACCTCCGTGATCATGGCGCTGAGCGGGACCCCGGCGTCCGCGGCCATCGGCGGCTCCGGCCCCTATCCCGCAGACTACGAAACCTCGGCGACCCTGGCCAACCACACCATCTTCCGGCCGCAGACCCTCCCGTCCGAGCGCCTCCCGATCGTCGTGTGGGGCAACGGTGGCTGCTCAGCCAACGGGCTTTCCCAGGGCAACTTCCTGCGCGAGATCGCCTCCCACGGTTTCCTCGCCATCGCCAACGGCGGCCCGAACGCCTCCGGCTCCACCAACTCCCAGATGCTCACCCAGTCCATCGACTGGGCGATCGCGGAGAACTCCCGGCAGGGCAGCAAGTACTACAACAAGATCGACACGAGCAAGGTCGCGGTCGCGGGCTTCTCCTGCGGGGGCCTGGAGGCGTACGCCGTCTCGAACGACCCGCGCGTCACCACGACCGGCATCTTCAGCAGCGGTCTGCTGAACGACGCCGACGACTACCAGCTCCGGAGGCTGACCAAGCCGATCGCCTACTTCGTCGGCGGGCCCAGCGACATCGCCTACCCGAACGCGATCGACGACTGGGGCAAGCTGCCCGCCGGCCTGCCCGCCTTCATGGGCAACCTGAACGTCGGTCATGGCGGCACCTACGACCAGACCAACGGCGGTGAGTTCGGCCGCGTCGCAACCCTCTACTTCAAGTGGCGACTGAAGGGCGACACCACCGCCGGCCGCAACTTCGTCGGCGCCGACTGCGGTCTGTGCCGTACTCAGTGGAGCGTCCAGCAGAAGAACCTGACGCTCGACGACGGCACGCCACCCACCACGCCCCCGCCCACCACACCGCCACCGACCACGCCCCCGCCGACCGGCACGCCTGGCTGCACCGCGGTCTTCGCGGTCCAGGACCAGTGGAACGGCGGCTTCGTCGCCAACGTCAGCGTCACCGCGGGGAACGCCGCGCTGACCGGCTGGCGGGTCACCCTCACCCTGCCGAGCGGCGCATCGGTCAGCTCGCTGTGGAACGGGGTCAGCAGCGGCACCAGTGGGACCATCACCGTCGCGAACCAGAGCTACAACGGACGACTGGCCGCAGGTCAGGCCACCAGTTTCGGCTTCCAGGGCAGCGGCAGCGGCAGCGGAACCACAGCGAGTTGCGCCGCAAGCTGACGAGTGGTTCGGCGGGCGGGCGCCCCGGCACCGGCCCGCCGAACCCCGCCGGATGGGGAAGACTGGCGCGCATGGCTGAACTGAGTGATGCGAAGGCCGCCCTGCACTACTACCTCCGGCGGCAGCGCGAGGGCCTCGTCTGGAAGCTCGACGGGCTCAGCGAACGGGAGGTCAGGTTGCCCCGCACGGCGACCGGCAACAACCTGCTGGGTGCGGTCAAGCACTGCCTCAACGTCGAGGCCGGCTACTTCGGGGTCACCTTCGGCCGCGAGTTCCCGACGCCCGACGAGCTGGTCCCCCTGTCGGCGTTCGACGAGGACCCGCAGGCCGACTGGTACGCCCGGGAGGACGAGACGAAGGACGGGCTGATCGACCTGTACCGCCGGGTCGGCGCGTTCGCCGACCAGACGATCGACCAGCTCCCGCTCGACGCGCCGGGGCAGGTGCCGTGGTGGCAGCCAGGTCGGCAGGACGTGACACTACAGCGGATCATCCTCCATGTGACCTGCGATCTCGCCCGCCACGCGGGGCACGCCGACATCATGCGCGAACAGCACGACACGGCGGTCGGCCTCCGGGAGGACAGCAGCAGCATCCCCGACGACTACGACTGGCCGGCGTATGTCAGCAAGCTGACGAAGCTCGCGGACCGCTTCGGGTGACCGGCAAAGCTGTCGGCGTGCGAGACGACCTCAACCAGATCGAAGCGGCTCTCCGGGGCACGCCACTGGCCGGCCTGCCGATCGGGCACGGCCCGTCGGGCACGATCCTCGTCGGCGACGTCGACCCCGACCGCCTGTACGAGGTCTGGCAGGCCGCCGAGGCGCTGGTCCCGGTCACCGGACGCCGGCCCGTCATGGTCACCGACGACTTCGACGACGCGCTGACGATCCGGTCCGAGCCCGAGCAGGGTCCGTCGGAGTCGGAGCTGCGCGCGTTCGTCGAGGCGGCGGCGTCTTCCGAACCCTGGCTGACCTTCCGGCACTACAGCGAGGACCAACACGTCGACGAGGACGAGATCGGGTTCTACGCGCGGGGCACGACCGGCGTCGACCTGACCGCCCTGGTGCCGGACGTGGTGGTGCCGACACCACTGCCGGTGCTGGAGCGGGCGCTGTACGACCGGCTGCTCGCCGACGCCGACCTGCACGCCGAGGTGCTTGGCAACGTGCGGCTCGTGACGCAGACCGAGTACTGGTACACGCCGGACAGCGTCCTGCTCATGCTGCTGCCCACCACCGACGTCCGCGGCTCGGCGTACTGGGTGGACTTCCACGGTGCGCTCACCGAGGAGGACCGCCAGCAGCTCGCCGAGGTGCTGGCGCGGTGGCGGCGCCGGTGGGACGCCCGCCTGGTCGCCTCGTGGGACACCATGCTGCAGTTCCAGGTGGGGCGTCGCCCCACGCCCGGTGACGAGGCGTGGGCTGCCGCCGGTCAGCTCATGGCGCTCGCTCCGGACCTCGAACTGAGCCGATGGGAGGTCGCCGTCGCCCTGCCGGCCGGTGACGCCTGGTTCGTCCACAACCGACCCTGATCGACACGGTCCCCACGCGACTCAGCCCTCGTCAACCCCCTCGACCGTGACGGTACGGGAGACTTCCCGGATCAGATCGAGCGGTTCCTCGGTCCAGTGGGAGGCGAGGACGAGTTCCCGGGCCGGGTCGACCCACAGCAGGTGTCGTCCGCCGTTGCCCCGGGCGCTGCGGCCGGTCGCCGGGGCGCCGGGCCACGGCACCTGCTCGTCGTTGAGCCACCACAGATAGCCGTACTCCTGTTTGACCGGGCACGGGGCCCAGGACTGGTCAACCCATTCGGCACTGAGCAGCCGGGTCCCCTCATGGGTGCCGCGGTCCAGGAAGAGCTGACCGATCAGGGCCAGGTCCCGGGCCGGGACGATCAGTCCCCCGCCCCAGTGCGCGCCGCCGGAGACCGCCTCGATCCGGCGTCCGTCGAGGTCGACGACGCTCGTCGAGTACCCGTGCCACGACCACCGGTCCGACGCGCCCATCGGGTCCATGACCCGCTCCCGCAGCACCTCCGGCAGCGCCCTGCGAAACAGCAGCGTCAGCGCGTAGGCGAGCAGGTTCATCCGTACGTCGTTGTACGCCCACCCCTGGCCCGGGGGTGTGCCGTGCACCTCGGTCCGCTCGCGGAAGCTCTGCGCGTCGACGCTCGTCGGCTTACCCCACAGCTCGCCCTCCCACTGGCTCGACTGCTGCAGCAGATGACGCCAGGTGATCTGCTCGTTGTGCGGCCCCCGGAACTCGGGTACGTCGACGACCTGGTGCACCGGTTGGTCCGGCACCAGCAGCCCGTCGTCGAAGGCCAGGCCGGCCACCACCGACACGACCGACTTGGTGACGCTGAACGCCATCTCCGGGACGTCCGGGTCGCCCCAGGCCGCGACCTCCCGACCGCCGACCCGGACGACACCACTGGCTCCGCTGGCGGCACGCAGCGGGCCGACGACGTCACGGTGGCTCGCGTCGGCGACCTGTGCGGCCAGGTAGGCCCCGATGTCGGCGGCGTCTCTGGTCCACCGGGCACCGAACTCCTGGAGGATCCGCTCCAGCCGTTGCCGATCCACCGCCACGTCACCCATGCCCAGCAGTGTCCACCACGCCCGCCGTCGGCCGAGCGGGCCGTGATCAGCCACATAGGATCGGGCGACCTCGTACGCCGGGAATGAGGAGCGTCCCCGTGACCCTGCTGGAACGTCTGCACCTGGCCGGTATGCGTGAGGTCGTCGCCGTGCGACCGGTGACCGGTGGGCTCGCGGCTCTGGCGGGCATCGCCACCCGCCGCGATGCCCCGCCGGTGTTCGTCAAGGCATTCGCCGACCCGCCGGCCGACGACGTCTTCGCCGCCGAGGCCGAGGGGCTGGCCGCACTGCGCGACCTGGGCGGCGTGGCGACACCCGAGGTGATCCTGGCGGATCGGGACGTACTGGTGTTGTCGGTGTTGAGCGAGAGGCCGCGCAGCGAGGCTTTCTGGGAGCGGTTCGCCCACCTGCTCGCCCGGCTGCACCTGAACACCACCCATCCCCGTTTCGGCTGGCACCAGGACAACTGGCTGGGCCGACGCCGTCAGGTCAACACGTGGAACGACGACGGCTTCGCCTTCTTCGCCGAGCACCGGCTGCTGCGTTGGCTCGACGAGCCCCGCGTCGAGGCCGCGCTCGACGCGGAGGACCGGTCGGCGTTGGAACGGCTCTGCGACCGGCTGCCCGACCTGCTTCCCGAGCGCCCGGCGTGCCTGACACACGGCGATCTGTGGGCGCAGAACGTCCTCGCCACCGCGCACAGAGAGCCGGCGCTGATCGACCCGGCCGTGTCGTACGTCTGGGCCGAGGTGGACCTCGCGCACGTGTGGTCCACCTCGCCCCCGCCCGAGGCACGACGGATGTTCGACGTCTACGCGGAGCTGACCTCGCTCGACGCCGACTGGGAAGCTCGGATGCCGGTCATCCAGCTGCGACAACACCTCGCCGTGCTGGCTCAGTTCGACGACGACTGGGGCGCGGCCGACCAGATCCGCGCCGTCCTCGCCCCGTTCCGGACGCGATGCTGATCAGAGGCCCCGGCGGCCGGTGGCGGAGACCGGCCCGGCCAGCCGATGTCGCCCGACGGCCGCCGAGACCCACGAGCGGAGCGGAGCCGGGCCCTCGTTTACGGTGACCCCCTGGAATGGGGGGTGGATCATGGCACCGGAGATGTCGCCACGAAGGGCCAGGGCCGTGCTCGTCACGCTCTCCCTGGCCGCGTTCGCGTTCATCACGACCGAGCTGCTGCCCGTCGGTCTGCTGACCCGCATCGCACCCGACCTGGACCGGTCCCGCTCACAGGTGGGCCTGCTGGTCAGTGGGTACGCAGTCGTGGTGGTGCTGGCGTCCGTGCCGCTGACCCGACTGACCCAGCGGGTCCCCCGGCGGCACCTGCTCGGCGTCACGATGCTCCTGTTCGCCGCCGCCAACGCCGGCGCCGCGCTCGCGCCGACGTACGCCGTGCTGGCCGGCACCCGCCTGGTGACCGCCCTCGCCCAGGCGCTGTTCTGGTCCGTCGCCACGGCGACCGTGATCGGACCGTTCCCGGTCGCGGTGCGCGGTCGGGCGGTGGCGCTGTTCGCGACCGGGGCGACGCTCGCCCCGGTGCTCGGCGTACCCCTCGGCACCTGGCTCGGGCAGCAGGCTGGCTGGCGGGCGGCGTTCGCGGTGCTGGCCGGGATCGGGGTGGCGATCGCCGCCGCGGTGCTGTTCCTTCTTCCCTCCTATCCCCCGGCGGCCGGCGGTGCCGCCCGGGGCAGCGCACCGGACGGCCGTCGCTTTGCGGTCCTGCTGACCGCCACGGCCCTCGGCATCGGCGGCTTCATGACTCTGCAGACCTACGTGACACCGTTCCTGCTCGACGTCAGTGGCTTCGCCGACGCGGTGCTCGCGCCGTTGCTGTTCGTCTCCGGCGCGGCCGGCGTCGTCGGCACCCTGGTCGCGGCCCGGACTCTGGACACCCGACCGATCGCTTCGCTGCTGACGCCGCTCGGTATCGGCACGGCCTCGCTGCTCGGGTTGCACGTGCTCGGCGCGCTCAAGCCGGGCGTGGTCGCGCTTCTCGCCGGGGTCGGCCTCGCGTACGCGGCGTTCGGCTCCGCCGTACAGAACCGGATGCTGCACCTGGCCCCGGGCAGCACCGACATCGCGTCGGCCGGGGTGAGCGTCGCCTTCAACGCCGGCATCGCCGGTGGGTCACTGCTCGGCGGCGCGCTCCTGCCCACCTCGGGGGCACGCCCGCTGGCGCTCGCCGGCGGACTGCTGACGCTGGCCGCCCTCACCCTGCTCGCCGTGGACACCCGTCGCCACCACACCGCACCCGCCAGCCGTGTCTCCGACCTCTCTGGGCGGAGCACCTAGAGCGCCGGCCGGCCCGCGGTGGTACCCGGCATCGCCCGGCGGCGTCGCCGGGCGGGTGATCGGCGGGACAGCAGGTAGCCGGTCCCGGCGGCGGCCAGGCCGGCGAGACCGGCCGCCGCGAAACCGCCCGCCGGCACGGAGAGGTCGATCGCCACACCGACCAGCGGGGATCCGAGCGCGAAACCGGCGCTCTGCGCCGACGACTGCAGACCCGTCACCTCGCCGCGTGCGCCGGGCGGCGCCAGGCGGCTCACCGCGTCGGCGACCGAGCCGAGGGTCGGCGCGGTGAGGAGGCCGCTTCCCACGACGGCCACGCACAGCCAGGGCCAGTCGTGGGCCAGCCCGGCGGGAATCGTCACGAGCCCGAGCAGGGCGAGCAGCAGCCAGGTGGGCAGTGGCCGGGGCAGCGCGCCGTAGACCAGCCCGCCGATGACCGACGACAGGCCGAACACCACGACGACCACGGCGGCCCAGGACACCTGACCTACCTCCCGCAGCGTGGCGACGATGGCGAGGTCGACGCCGCTGAGCAGCGTCGTCGTCCCGAACGCCATCGTCAGCGCGGCGATCATCCTCGCGCTCAACCACTGCCGCCGTGGCGGTCGTTCCGCTGCGGCGGCCTCCGCCTCGTCCCGGGCGTGCATCGGTGGGTTGAGCATGGCGATGCCGACACCGCCGGCCAGGATCGCGGCGCCGACCCCCCAGGCAACCACGTCGGGGGACACCGTCGCCGCGCCGAGGATCACCACCGCCGGCCCCACGATGTACGACAGCTCGCCCTGCACGGCTTCCAGCGCGAACGCGGCCCGGCGTTGCCCCGACGTCGTCATCGCGGCGATCGCCTGCCTGCTCACCGCCTGGGCCGGCACCATCAGCAGGCCCGCCACGAAGCTGGCGACCAGCAGGAACCCGTACGGCAGGACCGGCACGGCCAGCCAGAACACGACCTGCGCGCCGGCGGTCACCAGCAGGACGGGACGCAGCCCCCGCGAGTCGATCATGCGGCCGAGCAGCGGCCCGCCCAGTGCCACTCCGGCGGTCAGGGCCGCCGCGACCCCACCCGCTGCCGCATAACTCAGCTCCAGGCCGAGGACGACGAAGAGGGTGAGCGCCATCACGTCGGCGGTTATCGCGGTACGGGCGAGCAGCGAGACACCCAGCAGCGGTGCCATCCCTGGCACGGCGAGCACCTGCCGGTAACTGGTCACCCGTCCGACGCTAGCCCCGTCCGCATGCCATAAGAAGACACCATCTTGTTGATGCTGGCATAATGACTGCTTATGGCAAGGGACCTGGAGACCGCATTGCTGCGGTCGTTCGTCGCCGCCGTACGGGAAGGCAGCATCAGCCGGGCCGCGACCGCCCTGGGGCAGACCCAGCCCGGTCTCAGTCAACAGCTGCGCAAGCTCGAGACCGTCGTCGGTCGACCGCTGCTGCACCGCTCGTCGACCGGTGTCTCGCCGACCCGGGCAGGCGAAGAGATCCTGCCGTACGCCGAACGCATCCTCTCGCTCTCCGCACAGGCACTCGCCGAGACCGGCCGGGCGCTCACCGGCCACTGTGGCGTCGGGTTGCTCGAAGACCTCGCCGCGTCCCACCTTCCGCAGGCCCTCGCCGACCTCGCCCGGCTGCATCCCGGCGCGACGCTGGAGGTGCTCAGCTGCTCCAACGCCGCCATGCGGGAGGCGTACGACGCGGGGCGCGTCCAACTCGTGCTCGACGCGGTACCGGACATCCCCGGGCCGCCGCGCTGGACGGTGCGCGCCCCGCTGGTCTGGGCGACCGGGCAGGGTGTGGACGTGTCCGCCGACCCGCTGCCGGTGGTGCTCTTCTCCAACCCGTGCTCCTGGCGTACGTCGGTGCTGGACGCCCTGGAGCGCGCCGATCGGCGTTGGCGGGTGGCCTTCGAGAGCAACAGCCTGGTCGGGGTGCTCGCCGCGGTACGGGCCGGGCTCGGCGTGGCGGCGCTCATGCCCGCGAACCTCGAACCGGCCATGATCTGCCGGGACACCGATGCCCTGCCCGTCCTGCCGGACGTCGAGTTCGGTCTCGCCCGGCACCCCCGCACCGATGGTGATCCGCTGATCGACGCCGTGGAGACCGTGCTCCGTCGCCTCGTCTGAGTACGCGCCTGGGCGGCTCGGCCGCCCTGCTCACCCACGACGGTCGGCTCCTCTGACGGGGAGCCGAGGTCAGGCCAGCACCGCTGGCAGCACCAGCAGGGCGAAGCGGATCACCCGCCCGGAGAGGCAGGCGACGGCGAACTCCCAGCGTCGAAGGCCCGCGGTGCCGGCGGCGAGGCTGACGACGGCCAGCGGCGGAACCCCGACCGCGGCGGAGGCCAGCACAGTCGGCAGGGCCGTGCGGCGGCGGGATAGCCAGCGTCGGATCGGCTCGGTCCACCGCGCGGCCCGAGTCGCCGCGCGAGGTGGCTGTGCCCGCTTCGCGACCTTCAGGGCCAGCCGCCCCGAACCACGACGCGCCGACTCGAACAGCAGCAGCTTGCCGGCGGTCTGCCCGAGCGCCAGCGCGAGCACGGCGACGAGTGCGTGGCCGCCACGCTGCCCGGCGATCACGGCGTAGGCCTCGGCGTTGACGATCGGGACGAGCGCCGACGCGACACCGTAGCCGAGCGCCACCACGGCCTCGGCGAGGCTGCTCATGCCCGGCCGTCCCGTTCGAGCAGCCGGGCCACCGCTGCGACCGACCACAGCTTGACCGCCACGACGGCGACGGCGACGCCCAGCGCGAGCAGGTACTGCCCGAACGCGATGGCGCCGATGACGCCGGCGGTGTTGGCGACCTTGGCCAGCGGCGACCAGTTCAACGCCCAGACCCGTCGGTCGACCAGGTGGAAGTAGTTGGGGCTGAGCACCGGCCAGCACAGGAACGCCAACGACAGCATGGTGTCCAGCACCAGGAACGAGAGCAGGAAGACCAGGGCCACGACCGCGACGTCCGGCACCAGGGAAACCAGGCCCACGCAGAGTACGGCGGTGCACGCCCGGTCGCTCACGATGTCGAAGACGGCCCCCGCCCGGGTCTCCTGGCCGAGTCGGCGGGCGGCCCAGCCGTCGAGCACGTCACCGAGCCAGTAGATACTGTACGATACCGCCATCAATGCCACCGACCCGGAGACGAGGGCCAGGATCCCGACGGTGACAGCGGCGACCGTGCGAACGGCGGTGATGTAGTTGGGAACCGTACGAAGCGGGCCGACGGTGATGGCGATGCGGGAGTCGACGAGAGTCACCTCCGCAGACTCGTCCGGTAAGCGTTCTCGCGGAACGAGCCGTGGTGCCGTTCCAGCTCCGAGGGGGGTACCGGGGTGCCGGACGATCCGGTACCCGGGTACTGGCCGGCCTTCCGGCCCGTCACGGAGACTGTGCTGGTGCTGACTGGAATCCGCGAACGGCTGCGCGACCCCGGGCGGGTGCGCCGGCTCGCGTACGCTGCGACGGCCCTGATCATCGCCGCTGTGGTCACCACTGTCGACGGAGGTCTCGCCGTTGCGGCGGGTTGGGCGTGGCTGGTGCTGCCGGTCGGCCTCGGCGCGATAACGCTGCGCCCCCGCTACCGGGCACTGGTGTTCGCGGTCTGCGCCGGGTTCGCGGCGCTGGTCAGCACCGGAGAATCGGTGCAGTTGGGCCTCGTGGCCGCCGCCCTCGTGTTCGTCTCGACCTGTGAAGACCCGGCACGACGGCCATGGATGGGCTGGGTGGGTGGCCTGATCGGCGCGGCCGGCGCCCTCGCTGTCGCGCTGATGAACCAGCGCGGGCTGTACGAGCAGCCGTTCGTCTTCGTGGCGGCCGGCTATCTCCTGGCGACCCTGTTGCGGTCGTGGTCGCACAGCTATGCCCTCACGCAGGAGACGGACCAGCTACGCGGCCAGGCGGCCTGGCTCGAGCAGCGCACCAACCTTGCCCGTGAGCTGCACGACGTGGTCGGTCACCACGTCACCGCCATGGTGGTGCAGGCGGAGGCGGGTCAGCTCGGTGACGACCCGGGCGCGGCGCTGCGCGCGGTCGCGGACAGCGGACGCACCGCACTGAGCGAGCTCGATGCGCTCGTCGTGCACCTGCGCGATCCCGACGCGGCTATCGCGGTGAGCGCGCCGCCGCGCCTGTCCGACATCGACGAGCTGCTGGCGCAGCCACTGCGCCAGCAGGGCGTGGCGGTGCGGGTCGAGCTGGACCCCGACCCGGGCCTGGACGAGATCGGGGTGTTGACCGCCTACCGCATCGCCCAGGAGGCCCTCACCAACATCGCCCGGCACGCGAAAGCCACAGCGGCCTGGGTGGAGCTGGTCCGCGTCGGCGACCACGCCCGCCTGCGGGTCAGCGACGACGGAATCGGGCTCCCCCATGCCCCCACCAACCGCTCGGGCCTGCTCGGCATCGGCGAACGTGTGTCCGCACGCGGCGGAAGCTGGGAGCTGAGCCAGCGCCCCGGTGGCGGCACCATGCTCCAGGCCAACCTGCCGGTGGCGAACCCGTGATCCGGGTCGCGATCGCCGACGACCAGGAACTGGTCCGGGACGGCTTCAGCCTGATCCTGCGATCTCAGCCCGACATCCAGGTCGCGGCCGAGGCGGCCGACGGGCGGCAGTTCCTCGACGCCGTACGTCGCGACTCCCGCATCGACGTCGCCCTCGTCGACATCCGCATGCCGGTACTCGACGGCCTGCAAGCCACTCGCGAGCTGGCCAGAATCCCACACGCGCCGGCCGTCATCGTCGTCACCACCTTCGACGACGACGCCTACGTCCTGGACGCCATCGCCGCCGGCGCCCGCGGATTCCTGCTCAAACGGTCCAGTGCCCGCGACCTCATCGCCGCCGTGCGCACCGTCGCGGCCGGCGAGGCGGTCCTCTCCGCCGAGGTCACCGGCGCCGTCCTCGACCGGGTCCGCGCCACCGGGCCGGCCACCCGGGTGGAGTTGACGGCCTACCAGCTGACCGCTCGGGAGACCGACGTGCTCGCCCTGATCGGCGCCGGGCTCAACAACAACGAGATCGCCGAGCGCCTCTACCTGTCGATGAGCACCGTCAAGACCCACGTGACAAACGTGCTGGCCAAGACCGGCAGCCGTGATCGCGTGGGAGCCGCCATCCTGGCGATCCAGGCCGGCCTCACACCGTGACTCAGGAGCGGGCGCGTGCCAGCCGGCGTCCCAGGCTGGCCTGTCTGCCGCCACCCGGTCAGCGGCTGAGGGTCGTAGGGTTGCGGTATGGCACAACGACTCGTGAGCGTATGGCAACCGTTCTTCCTTGCTAGCGAGAGTCGGAGCGCGGCCATCGACGCCGCGACCGAGTTGGAGGGCCTCGGGTATTCCCGAATCTGGTTCTCCGGTGGTTTCGGCGAGAACGTCGCCCCCCGCTTCCGGGAGATCCTGGACGGGACCACGCGCATCGGGGTCGCGACCGGGATCGTCAGCATCTGGCACTCGTCGCCACCCGAGGCGGCGGCGTTCGCCCAGGACGCTGAGCAGGCGCATCCCGGCAGGTTCCTGCTCGGTCTCGGCGCCAGCCACGCGGTGGTCGTGGAGAGCGGCGGCACCGACTACCGCAAGCCGTACTCACGGATGGTCGATTACCTCGACGGCCTCGACGCGGCCGGGCTTACGCCCGAGCGGCGCATCCTGGCGGCACTGGGCCCCCGGATGCTCGAACTCTCCCGCGACCGCTCGACCGGCGCGCACCCGTACTTCGTCCCTGCCGAGCACACCGCGCAGGCCCGGGCGGCGATCGGGCCCGACCGGCTGCTCGCCCCCGAGGTCGCCGTGGTCCTCGACGCGGACGCCACCACGGCCCGCGCCACTGCCCGCCAGTACACGAGGGGGTATCTCGCGCTACCGAACTACACCAACAACCTGCGGCGATTCGGCTGGACCGACGAGGACTTCGCCGACGGCGGCAGTGACCGCCTCGTCGACGCCCTCATCCCGTGGGGCACCGTCGAAGAGGTGGTGGCCGGGTTGGAGAAGCACTACCAGGCCGGCGCGGACGAGGTGGCGATCCAGGTGCTCAACGGAGGCGACGACACGGCGTTCCCCGCCGACGCGTTCCGCGCCCTCGGCGCGGCCCTGATCTGATCTCCGGGAGGACGAACGCGTGATCGGTGACCGGTGGGGGGTGACCAGGAACGAGACGACGCGGCCCTATCCCTGCGACGAGTTCGTCGTCTCACCCGCTCTCCAGGCATGGCGAGGAGTGTCGATAGCGGCACCCCCCGCAGCGGTGTGGCCGTGGGTGACCCAGGTGAGGCTTGCCCCGTACTCATATGACTGGATCGACAACCTGGGTCGCCGCTCACCTCGACAGTTGCGGGGTCTACCGGAGCCGCACGTCGGCGAGGCTTTCACCACCGCGGGTTGGCGGAAGCTGGGAAGGATCGTCTCGGTCGACCCCGGCAGGCAGCTCACGAGCACCATCATGGGCGCCTTCATGTCCTACGTCCTGGTGCCCTGGGAGCGGAACACCACGCGTCTGCTCCTCAAGGTCGTCATGCAGTCGCCCCGCTGGGCCGCGCCCGGGCTGTCCGTCGGCGACCTGATCATGGCGCGACGGCAGTTGCTCAACCTGAAGCAACTCGCCGAGCGCAACCAGACCACGAACTGACCCCTGACCCGAGCGGACGGCTGGCCGGCCTGTGGTGTGAGCCGCCGTCGGCGAACGGCGGCAGCTCGCGGTGTGCCGAACTGGACGCCGTCCGCCGCTCGCCCGATCAGGCAGCCGTCACGAGGCTGACCTCACGGACGGCCCGCATCGCGCCGGCCCAGCTTTCCAACTGGTCGAACAGCAGCCGGGCGCTGCCGGCGTGCATGTCCGCCGGCGTGAAGTCGGCGAAGTTCTCGAAGTCGGTGTACAGCGAGAAGCTCAGCTGCTGCTGAACGTGCGCCACCTGCAACTCGCTCAACACTCCGCGCAGGTGCTCGATGGCCCGGGCTCCGCCGACGGCACCGTAGCTGACGAACCCGGCCGCCTTGTTCGTCCACTCGTTGTAGAGGTAGTCGATCGCGTTCTTGAGGACGCCTGAGGTGGAGTGGTTGTACTCGGGGGTGACGAACACGTAGCCGTCGTACTCAGCGATCTTCGTGGCCCACGCCTTGGTGTGCTCCTTCGAGTACAGGCTGGGGCCCGCCTTCGCCGAGACCGGCTCGTCCAGGTGCGGCAGCGGATAGTCGGCCAGGTCGAGCAGCTCGTACTCGGCGGCGGTACGACCGGCAGCCTGGGCCAGCACCCAGTCGGCCACCACCTTGCCGTTGCGGCCGGGGCGCGTGCTGCCAAGGATGACGGCGATCTTCAGGGCGGACATGCCTGCTCCTCTGGTTACGTGAACTTTCATGTAAGACACTAACAGTCTGATACGTGAACGTTCATGTGACGTTAGACTCGACGCCGTGACGACCGAAGGTCCGACCTGGCTGACCGCCGACGAGATGCGCGCCTGGCGCGCTCTGCACGCGGTCGCTGTCGTGCTGCCGGTCGCGCTGGACGTGCAGTTGCAGCGTGACGCCCAGATCAGCCACCTGGAGTACTACGCGCTGGCCGGCCTCTCCGATCGGCCGGACCGCACGTTGCGCCTCAGTGACCTCGCGATCCTGACCGGGGCAGAGTTGTCCCGGATCTCCCACCTGATCGCCCGGTTGGAGAAGCGCGGCCTGGTGCTACGTCGTCCAGACCCCGACGACGCCCGGTACACCAACGCCGTCCTCACCGAGCAGGGCTGGGAGAAGGTCCAACTGGCCGCGCCGGCCCACGTGGCGACCGTACGCAAGCTGCTCTTCGACGGCCTCGACGCTGCTGGCCTGCGGGAGCTCCAAAGCGCGGCGGACCGGATCGTCGCCGCGCTCAGCACGACGGATCTGCCTCTCGCGCCGACGATCCGCAAGGCTCTTCGCCCGTCGGAGTAACCTGACCACCCCGCCTGACCGGATCACGCCACCGGTCGGGCTCCCGGTTACGGTGGGTGGCTGGTGGGGTAAGACCCGAATTTCGGGCACATGGGTACGCTGCACCGGCGGTGACCCCTTCCGGGCGGTGGTGGCGACCCGCACCGACCGGTGACACGTTGCCCGTATCCGCAAACGAGAGGCGAACCCCCACCATGACCGCGGTACCAGGCCAACGGTCTACCGCCGCTGCGCGTCCGGCCGCTGCCGAACAAGCGGCGGAGGACGACCTGCGGGCGTTGTTCGGGCAGTCCATCGCCGTCTTCGCCGCTCTGGCCGGGCCAGAGCACCTGCTGGAGACGGCGAATCCCGCGTTCTTCGCCACCATCGGCGAGGAGCGGGCCCGGGTCGGTGTGGCGATCGCCGAGCTGATGCCTGAACTGGCCGGTCAGGGATTCATCGCGCTCCTGGACCAGGTCCTCCGCACGGGCGAGCCCTACACCGGCCGTGACGTCCGGGTGGTGCTGGGCAGCGGCCCGCAGGCGCGGGAGGCGTTCTTCGACTTCACCTACGAGCCGCGCCGGAGCGCCGACGGCAACGTGACCGGCGTCCGCGTGCTGGGCGTGGAGACCACGCAGGTCAAGCATGCTCAACGGCTGATGGCCGAACACCGCGCCCTGCTGGAGCAGATCGCCCGCCAGGCGCCCCTGACCGAGGTGCTCGACGGGATGGCCCGCTGCATCGAGAACCTCGCACCGCAGGAGGTGCTCGTCTCCGTACTGCTGGCCGATCCCGACGCCCGGCACCTGCGTCACGGCGCCGCGCCGAGCCTGCCGGACTTCTACAACCAGGCCATCGACGGCATCGCGACCGGCGAAGGTGTCGGTTCGTGCGGCACCGCCGCCCACCGGCGGGAACCGGTGATCGTCACCGACATCGCCACCGACCCGTTCTGGGACGACTTCCGGGGGCTGGCCGAGCAGGCCGGGTTGGCGGCCTGCTGGTCCACGCCGATCCTGGCCCGCGACGGCGGCCTGTTGGGCACCTTCGCGATGTATCACCGCAGCCCGCGTGTCCCGCAGGACACCGACCTCGCCCTCACCCGGCTCTTCGCCGGCACCGCCGCCCTGGCCATCGAACGCCACCACATCGAGCAGGCGAAACTCGCCGCCGAGGCACGCGCCAAATCCGCCAGTGACGAGCTGGCCAAGGTGCTGCGCGTCGAGCGTGAGCTGCGCGCCGAGGCTGAGCAGCGCGCCACCGTCGCGGCGGAACTCGCCACCCGGATGCGCGCCGCCGCGGCCGCGCAGGCCGCCGCGCCGCACCCCGAGCACTGCCAGCTCGGCGGCGCCGCCGGATGCACGGCGCTCGCCGAGGTCAAGGTCGCCGACTCGTGGGGTGATGCGGCGTGGGGCTGCCCCGCCCACGTCGAGGAGGCCATCCTCAACGTGCGGTCGGTGTTCATCGCCAGCGAGGAACTCGGCGGCCTGACCGCCTACCTCAACCGCTGACGGTTGCCGATGCCGCGATCGGGTTCGGCTACGGGGGCGTCCCGCCGAGCAGCTAGGGCCGCCACTCCTTGCGGTAGTCGGGATGCTCGTTGTACGACTGCCCGAGCACCCGCAGCGCGTAGGCGAGACCAACGGAGCGCTCGTCGCCGGGAGCCATGGCCTCGTACTCCTTCGCCAGGCTGTCGACCAGGTCGAGCATCGGCAGGTGGCTGTCGAGGAGCGCATCGCTTCCGAACCGGTGAAACACGTCGGCGTACGCGTGGCAGTCCGCCTCGTACCGCCGGTGAAGGAATCGCAGGAGATCTTCCATCCGCCGATTCTCGCCCACGACCACAAGTGCTTGACCCTTCAAATTTCCACCGGTAGCCTTTCGGCAGGCATCCATGCTCATCTATCCAAGTAGGTGAACCATGCTGTGGAAATCCATCGCCCTCGCCGCGTCCGTCGCCGGCGTGCTGGCCACCGCCCCCGCCGCCTCGGCGGCAACCCCCAATGCCTCGGCCGACTACTGGTCGCCCGGGAACTGCCCGCAGGGCACGTTCTGCATCTGGCCCAACTGGGATCATCCGGCGGAGGGCCCCATTTCGACTCCGTCCCTGGTGACCACCACTGAATGGTCCGGCAACGTCCCGGCCTTCAACTACTACAACCGCACCTCCCGCAACGCCGAGATCACCTGGTCCTACAACTATCTCGGGACGCAGCTCTCCGGCGCGATCTGCGCCCGCCCCGGCGGCGGGGATCTGTACGTGCCCATGTTCGTGACGAAGGTGAGTTGGCAGCCGCGCACCTGCTGATCACTGCCGCGGCGGATCTCGGCGACGGATCGTGGCAGTGGCCAGGAGCCGTCGCCGCACCTCCGAGGAGGTCAGGGCGTCCACCGTACGCCCGGGTTCACCCGCCCCGACCAGTCGAAGACCGCCATGTTGTCCCACTGGTTTCCGGTGCCGTTGATGTTGGCCGGGTCCCAGCCGTTGCCACGGACGGCGTACCAGGTCGGTTCCCAGTAGAAGACCCCGATGGCCCCCGCGTTGCGGGCGGTGTTCTGCACCCAGTCGAACTCCTGGGCCTGCCCGGACCAGGTCGCGCTGATGCCGTCACAGGTCGCGTCGCCGATGGCGTTCGGCTCGCTGTCCGCGTTGTTCCGGGTGAAGGGGTACGCGGTCTCCACGATCACCACCGGCTTGCCGTAGCGCCCACGCAGGTCGACGATGTTGTTGTAGAGGTTCGCCAGGCTGCCGTGCCACATGCAGTAGTACGACTGCGCGGTGATGTCCCACTGCACACCCTGCGCTCGGATGCCGTCGTAGAACCATCGGGCGTTGGCGTTGCTGTCGGCGTTGGCGGTATGGATCATCACCGGGATGCCGCTGCCGCACGCCTTCGTGGCGTTGTAGCCCTGCTTCAGCAGGCCGGCCAGCGGGGCGAAGTCGTTGTTGACGACCTTGCCCTCGTTCCACAGCATCCCGACGTTGATCTCGTTGCCGATCTGCACACTGTCCGGCGGGGTGCCCTGCCCCCGCAGGCTGGAACAGACGTCGTAGGTGAAGGTGTAGACGTCGGTACGCAGTTGGCTCAGGCTGTGCCCGACCCAGGCGGCCGGCTTGTACTGCTTTCCCGGGTCGGCCCAGGTGTCGGAGTAGTGGAAGTCGATGAGCACCTTGAGGCCCTTCGCCCTGGCCGCCCTCGCCTGACCCAGCACCGCGTTCTTGTTGTTGTAGCCGCTGACCGGGTTGTTCCAGACGCGCAACCGGACGTAGTTGACGCCGACGGACTTCAAGATGTCCAGTGGGTCGCGGGCGACGCCGCCGGCGTCGTAGTACCTGGCACCCAGATCCAGGCTGCGCTGCAACGAGGAGACGTCGGCACCCCGCATGGTGAGCGTGTTCGCGGCCGAGGCGGGCGCGGGCGCGCCGCCGAGCGTGCCGGCGACGGCGAGGACGCCGACCGCGACGGCCCCGAGCAGAGCCCTGGTGCGGCGGTGGGGTGTGGCCGGATGGGCGTTCACGAGACTCCTTCAGCTCACCGTGCAGGGTGCGCCGTTCAGCGAGAAGCCGGTCGGCGGCGCGTCACTGACACCCCACCGCCCCTGCATGCCGAAGGTCGCAGAGCCGTTTGGCGCGAGGACGCGGTTCCAGTCGACGTTGCGAGCGGTCACGGCGGCCCCGGTCTGGCCGATCGTGGCGTTCCACCCCGAGGTGACCTGCTGGTCTCCCGGGAAGCTGAAGGTGACGATCCAACCCTCGATCGGTGCCGTCCCGGTGTTGTGGACTGTCGCAGTGGCCACGAAGCCCCCCTGCCACTGAGACTGGTTCCGGTAGGTCACCTGGCAGGTCGAGGGCGGCGGGGGCGGCGGAGTGGTCGTCGTCGTGGGCAGAGTGACGGTGTTGGACGCGATCGACACGTTGCCCACCGCGTCCCGGGCGCGCACGTAGTACAGGTTGCGCAGTGGCGTCGACGCGGGTAGCGGCGCCGTGTACGTGGTACCCGGCACGGTGGCGACCAGTTGCGAGGTGAACCAGCCGTCGAACCGGTAGACGTTGTAGCCGAGCACGCCGACGTCGTCCGTCGACGGCGACCAGGACAACGTGCCGGTCGAGGCGGTCACCTCGCCGACGGTCAGGTTCTGCGGCGCGCTCGGCGGGGTGGTGTCCGGGCCGGTGTCCGTCACCGGGGTGACCACCGTCAGCGCATTCGACCAGTTCGAGCGTTGCCCGAGGCTGTCCCGGGCGATCAATCGGAACGTGTACTGCTGGCCCGGCCCGAGGTAGTTGGTGATCGTGGTGCTGGTGACGGCCCCAACGGTGGCGCTGAAGACGATGTCGCCGAACTCCTGGTAGTACGTGATGTCGTACCCGGTGATGGCGCAGCAGCCGGACGTGGCGGCCGTCCAGGTGAGGGTGACCGACGCGCTGCGGACCTCGCTGGCGGTCAGGTTCGCGGGCGCACTCGGCGCGACGGGCGAGGTGCTCGGCGTACTGGACGGCGAAGTCCGCGGTGGCGGGGCGGTCCCGGCCGGCGCTGCGACGGACTCCGCGGCCCCAGCGGGCGCCGGAGTGACCCCCGGGTACGCGGCCGGCGTCACGGTGCCGGCGTCGGCCGCCGGCGCGGCGCTCAGGGCGCTGCCGAGCACCGCCGTCGACAGCACGACGGCGGCCAGCAGGCCCGGTCGCAGACGGCGGATGAGCGAGGACGAGGGAGCACCTGTCATAGGTCGACGATGCGGCAAGAGATCGATGATCGCCAACGTGTCTCACGCCTCGGCCACTGATCGACCCGGCTTATCGTGTGTCCTCACCACTCCTCTCCCCCGCCGCTTGGGTCGCGTCGCTCCGGCACGGTGTGGCCGTGCGCCGCTGACAGTCCACTGTGATCGGCCGACGCCGAAGGTTGCGGTCGGGCAATTCGCTGGGAGCGATACCAGTGGGGCAAAATCCAATCCCTCCGATCGCTACACTCGCCGCAACGCCGGCACCGCCCGCAGAGCCGAGCCCGCGCCAATCCCGATCGAATGGAGACGCCTGTGACCCGCGACAAGGCGGCACCCCCCGGCATCGACCCCAACATTCCCAGCGTGGCCCGGGTCTATGACTTCTTCCTGGGCGGCAAGGACAACTTCGAGGTCGACCGGAAGGTCGCCGAGCACGCCCTGCGGATCACACCGGACGGGCCGGCAGCCGGCCAGGCGAACCGGGCCTTCCTGCGTCGAGTCATTCGCTTCCTGGTCAGCGAGGCGGGCATCGACCAGTTCCTCGACATCGGCTCGGGGCTGCCCACCCAGGGCAACGTGCACGAGGTCGCCACCGAGCACAACCCGAAGGCTCAGGTCGTCTATGTGGACAACGACCCGATAGTCCTGACGCACGGGCGGGCCCTGCTCGCCGCAGAGGGCACCGCGACGGTGATCCAGGCGGACATCCGGGAGCCGCAGGACATCCTCAACCACCCGGACGTACGCCGGTTCCTCGACTTCGACCGGCCGGTCGGCCTCCTGCTCTTCGCCATCCTGCATCACCTCGGCGACGACGAGGACCCGAAGGCGGTGGCGGCCGCGTTGATCGACGCGCTGCCCTCCGGCAGCTACGTGGCGATCTCGCACTTCCGCGACCCGGGTGAGCGAGACCCGGAGGGCTCCCGCAAGGCCCGCGAGGTCGAGCGGGTCTTCAACGAGTCGCTCGGCACCGGCCGCTGGCGCACGGACGAGGAGATCCTCTCGTTCGCCGATGGGCTGACGGTGCTGGAGCCGGGGCTGGTGCCGCTGGCCGAGTGGCGCCCAGAGCCGGACGCCCCGGCCACGGTGCAGACCGACACCTATCACACCTTCGTCGGGCTCCTCGCCCGCAAACCGTAGGGGCCGTCTTCTCGTGAGCACGTCGGCGGGGGCACCCCCGCCGACGTGCTCACTGTCAGATCTGAACGTGGTTGGACCGACCCTGGCTACGGTGCGGGTTCCAGTACGACGACGGGGATCTGTCGGGTCGTCTTCCGCTCGTAGTCGGCGAAGCCTGGATATGCGGTCTTCTGCGCGCTCCAGATCCGTTCCCGTTCGTCCCCGACGGCAACTCTGGCGATCAACTCGACCTTGTCCGTGCCGATCTCGGCTTGGGCCTCGGGGTGGGCGAGCAGGTTGTAGTACCAGTCCGGATTGCTGGGCGCACCGCCCTTGGACGCGAACACGGCATAGCCGCCGTCCACCTTCTGGTACATCATCGGGTTCAGCCGAGGCTGGCCGCTCTTGGCACCGAGCGTGTGCAGCAGCAGCAGCGGAGCGCCAGCGAACTGACCACCGACCTGCCCCCCGTTGGCACGAAACTCAGCGATGATCTTGTCGTTGAAGTCGCTCATGTCTTCTCCTCGCCCCGCGCACCGGCCCCGTCGACAAGATTCTCACAGCTTTGACAGTGGCGTGACACTGCGAACGCGTCGCCGGTCGACCACACCGCTTCCAGGCCGTGGTCGGCGGCGTAGAGCAGGAATGGCCGCAACTCGGGGGCGACTTCCAGGTCGCGGCGCAGCGCGTACAGCTGAGCTGACCTCGCCGCCAGGAACGGTTGGGTGGCGAGCAGGCCCCGGAGATCCCCGAACCGCCAATCCACACCCAGCAGCTTCCTGACCCGCGCCAGCAGCCGAACCCCGTCGAGCGGAATCCCGCCCACATAGACGTCGGCGGTCGACGGTAGGTCCGACTCCGGTTCGGCCGGCAGGTCGAACCCGGAGCGCAGCCACACCTCGAACCCGGGGGCAACAACCTCGAGGTCGACGTCCCCGAGGCCGCCCAGGTCAGCCCAGAACACCGGCCCGCCGCCGCCGTCGCACCTGAGGAAGAATCCCCGATCGCCCTCCTGGCCGATCAGGAGGTAGCCCGTGAGCCACTCGCCGATTCCGTAGGTCGCGTTGCGTTCCGGCAGGGATCCCCCGCGGTACACGACCACTCCACCGGCGACGACGTCGTCAGTCATCGACGCCAACCAACGCTGGTAGGCGGCATCCGCCCGGGAAATGAGCTGCTCGACCATCTCCGCCGCCGGCTTCGTCTGTCGTCACGAGGCGCGGACACGCCTGCACCGGCTGGCGCAGCCGACACATCGAAGCCAACACCGTAGCCCCACCCGTACCGCAGAAGTGATCGTCCCCCTCCCCCGTTCGAGCATGCGGGCAGCTCGTTCTGACCGGTGCCGTACCCGCTGGCGGCCCAGACAGCTCGGCAAGCACTAACCGCCTCTGACCAGGCATTCTTGACTTATGGACCGTCCGATGAACCTACCCCTGGAGGTATCAACATGTTCACCACGAGGTTCTGGAAGGCCACCGCCGAGCGGGCGGTGAAGAGCGCCGCACAGGGCTTGCTGCTCTACTGGGGCGCTGACGTCGTGTTCAACGCCTGGCAGGCGGACTGGGCAGCGGCCGGTGGCATCGCGTCCGGTGCGGCGGTGCTGTCGGTGCTCACCTCACTGGTGAGTGCGAAAGTATCGGGTGAGGGCGACTCACCCAGCCTCGTCGGCCCTGAGTAGTAGCCTCGTCCGGCTGCGAACGGTGCGTCCCCGCTGACTTCGGTCGGCGGGGGCGTCTCACTCCCTGAGGTGGTCACCCGGGCCGACCGTCAGGCGTGGAAGCGGAAGACAGCACGGTCGACTCGCGCAGCAGGGTCGGCAGGTCGCCAAGGCTGGCGAACGCACGTCCGCCCCAGCTCGGGTCGGTGTCGTTATGCTCAGTCGTACGAAGCACGGTCATGCCGACCGCTGCCGCACCGGCCAATTCGCCGTCTGCGCCGTCACCGACGAAGACGCACTCAGCCGGCGCGACGCCCAAGCGCTCGGCGGCGATGCGGTAGATCGCCGGGTTGGGCTTGGCAAGCCCGACTTCGCACGAGAAGACGGCGACGTCGAAGCGGCGGGCGAGCTGGCTTTGCGGCCATGCCTCGGCGGTCTCGGAGGTGGCGTTGCTGATGAGGGCCAGTGGATGACCGCCGTCGCGCAGCACGTCGAGCACGTCCAGGGTGGCGGTCGAGACAGCGCCCAACACCCGGCGCGCGAGGGCACGGCGATGTTCAGCGGCCCGTTCCACCTTTTCGTCGGTCGGCGTGCCGCCGAGGCGTCCGGCAAGGATGCGGACGGTGTCCTCCACGTCCCACCGGACCAGCCGGTCACGCCAGGTTGCGTGATAGGCGGCGACTAGCGCGGCCGGAGCCACCCCGACCACGAGCGCCATCTCGCCAACAACCCGGTCACGCTCGTCATCGGCACCGTGAACCAGGGTATGGAACAGGTCGAAGATCACCGGCCGAGACATCTCAGCATCCTACTGAGGCCGTCGCCGCCGTCGACCGCTTGCGATCCCGGGTTACGGCCTCTGAATCATGGAAGTGAGGGTGCGGATGGCTACCGACCGGCGCGCAGCTCAGCAAGGACCTGTACGGCCTCGGCGCGGACCTGGGTCGGGCAGCCCCAGTAGTCGTAGATGCCACCGCGCTCACTGTTGTGACCACAGATGACGAACACGCCGGTGCCCAGCCGGCGTTTGAACTCGGTGGCCAGCCATCCGACGAACCCGCTGTTGTCCACGTCGGGCGGGAAGTGAAATGAGAACACCGCGAAGCGCTCACCATCGGTCCCGGCATCCGGTGCCAGCCAGGACCACCGATTCTCGTCGCGCACCACGGCCAGCAGGTCAGGCGTCAAGGCCGGGGGCTGGGTGAGCGGCGCCTCGAAGAACGACCACTCACCATCGAACATGACCAGCTCGGCGGCCGCGATGACCCGCCGCAACCGCTGCGCCGTCTCGTCACTGGACTCCTGGCTGATGCTGACCATGCGCCGATACTGCCCGACGACGCCAGCCGACGCAGTCGCCCACGACACACGGCCACCGGTCAGCCCCTCGGCTCACCTGATCCGCGACCCACGACCAGTTCGGTGTCCGGGTCGTGATCCACCGGCGAAGGGCCCGCGACGATCAGGGTGGCTCGCAGCCACGGCTGTTCTCGCAACATGAAGGGCAGTTCTTCCCGCAGCCAACTCGCCACGTGTTCTCGCTGTTCGGAAGAGTCGCCGTCGCGATCGACCAACAAGCGCTCCTGTTCGTCGAGATCACCCTGTAGGTAAATCGAGGCGTCCAGCCACGGGGCGACCTCTCCCCGGATGATGCCGGTGCCCTCGACCCAGACGACGTCGACTCCGGCGGGGACGGTGATCGAGCCGGCGCGATCATGACTGATCCAGGCGTCGGGACGGAAGTCCACCGGCTCCCCGCGGTGCAGGGGTCGCAGGATGTTCTCGATGAGTACGCCGCCCCAGTCGAAACAGGCGTGGTTCCAGGCCACGTCGTCGGTGTGCACGATGGCCGAGTTGGGCTCCACCTGACGGAGCCTCCCAGCCAGTGTCGTCTTGCCCGCACCACCCCGGCCGTCGATGGCGATCACCCGCGGACGCCCGCTGACGCCTGGTGAGGCGTCGCGTAACTGCCGGACGACGTCGAACACGGTCACGACGTGCCAGCCAACGGCTTCGACCTCACCAGGGTGTAGGCGCATCGACGACACGTACCCCCAATGCCTGTCGATGATGCGATACACCCCCGGCCATCCCGACGCTCCGACGGAGGCCAAGCGCCGCCGGCTCCCGTCCGCGCGAGGGCCGACCAGGATCGGCACGAGGCAGGCCGTCACTTCGCGTCGGGCCTAGCAGCGAGGCGGCACGATCCCCCCAGCACGTAAGCGGCGCTCACGTCGAGCAGGTCTAGTCCCGTTCAGCCAGTCGGTGAGGAGGGGGATCGTCTCCCCGAGGGTGTCGACACGGTGGTGGGCGCCGGTCAGTTCGTCGGCGGGGTGCGTGGTGCGGACGGCGACGACCGTCATGCCGGCACGCCGGGCTGCTTCGATCCCGGCGGGAGCGTCCTCGATCACAAGGCAGTTCGCTGCGGGGGTGTCGAGAAGGCGCGCCGCGCGCAGGTAGCCCTCGGGGCTCGGCTTGCCGCGCCGGACCTGGCCGCTGTCGACCAGGACGGGAGGATCCGGCAGGCCGCCGGCGCGCAGCCGCTGCCTCACGGTCGGCGTTCGACCCGACGTGACCACGCCCCACGGCTGACCGTCTAGCAGGCTCAACACGGCGGCGGCCTCGGGATAGACGGGGAAGGCGTCGCCTTCGGCGGCCATGATCTCTCGAACGAGCCGGTATTCGGCGTCGACGTCGAGGTGCGGGGCCACCACCGCGATGGTGTCGACGGGCCGGCGGCCGTGGGTTTGGGACCAGACCAGGTCCGGGTCGAGGTGGCGCAGCGTCGCCCACCGTCTCCAGATGCGACGGTACGCCGGATAGGAGTCGACGAGCACGCCGTCGACATCGAACAACACCGCAGATGGAATGGACATCACGTCGCCTGGCGGTGCAGCAGGTCGACGGCGGCGGCGGCCTGATCGGCGATGTCGTGGAGCAGGCGGGCAGCGGGCAGGACATCGCGGACGAGGCTCACGGACTGGCCCGCGTACAGGGCCATGGCTGCCAGGTCACCGGTCATCCCGGGCAGCGGAATCAGGTCCTCGTATCGAGCTCGGTTCTCGCCACACGCGTCGATGGCGACGACATCACCCTCGCCGGGCCGCAGTGGGGCGGGCGGCGAGCCGGCCGTCTGCCACCGTTGAAGAGTCGTGTTGCGTAGCGCGCGATGCGTGGCGTTCGGCCATCCGCCGTCGAAGCAGAGGGTGTGTACGGTGTCCGCTCCGGTGGCCGCGATCAGGTGCTGCCGGTACACCTCGTGGGTGGCGGCTTCGGCAGCGGCCAGGAAGCGGGTGCCCAGCATGGCACCCTGGGCACCGAGCGCGAGCACCGCCGCGACGCCACGCCCGTCCGCGATTCCTCCCGCAGCCACCACCGGCACCGGCCCGACCGCGTCGACGATCGCCGGCACCAGAGACATCGTGGTCGTGCCGCCGCGGACGTGACCGCCTGCCTCCCAGCCTTGGGCCACGACGACGTCCACCCCGGCCGTGACAGCCTGCACGGCCTCGGCGATGTCGCCGATCGTGTGCAGGTGCAGCGCGCCGGCCTGGTGAATCCGGGTGACCATCGGCGACGGGTCGCCCCAGAAGGTGGAAATGATCCGCAGTTTCTCCTGCAGGCACACGGTGAGCAGATCGTCCACCGGGAAGTCGAGAACCAGGTTTGCCCCGAACGGCCGGGTGGTGAGCTCCCGGGTACGCCGGATGCTCCGCCGTGCCTGATCGGGGGTCTGCCACGTCAATGCCAGCATGCCAAGACCACCGGCCTCAGACACCGCCGCCACCAGTTCCGGCACCGCAGCGGAACCCACGGGTGCCTGAACAATGGGCAGATCGATGCCCAACCGGTCACACAACGCAGTGCGCAATCGCCCCACGAAGCAGCCCCCGCTCGCTTCGGAAATCGAATCAGTACATCGGACGGTACTGTATCGAATATCGAAGCATCAAGAGGGGCGGCGCAGGCGATGACGGCACCCAGGCCGGGCAAGCCGGTACGCGGATCGAGTACCGGACGACCCCTCATGGCCGCCCTCGACCTGTTCGGGCGTCGCTGGAACCTGCGCATCATCTGGGAGTTGCAGCATGGGCCGGTCGGCTTCCGCGCGCTCCAGCAACGCTGCGACAACATGTCATCCAGCGTTCTGCGGCAGCGGCTGACCGAACTGCTCGACGCCCACCTCGTCGCTCAGCAGGCAGACACGGCCTATGCGCTCACGGACCTCGGCCGCGGCGCCTACCAGGCATTGCGCCCGCTCGTTCGCTGGTCCGACGCATGGGCCTCGACCGTGAGCGAGGACGACAAGGCCTGAACCCGTGGAACGCCTGCCCTGGCGCTTCCGGAGCGCAGTCGCTACCGTGCTTCTAAATCCGAAGCATCGGAGTCTGGCCATGGCTCGTACCCCAGTGCTCGAACCGCCGTTCACGCCCGACGGGCCCGCGCGGGTCACGGCCGCCTGATGGCCGGCCCACACGTGGCGATGGTGAACGCCTGCACCCGCTATGGAAAAGGCGGTAGCCCCACCACAGTCGTGATCGATGATGCCGTGCTCATCGACGACGAACGGCACGCGATCGCCCTGAACGCCGGCACCTCCCACACCGCGTTCATCGACAGCAGCACAGCGGATGCACCCAGGGTGCGGTTCTTCACCAGCACCGGGGAACTGCCGAACTGCGGGCACGGCACCATCGCCGCGCAGGCCGTCCTGCTGGACCGCAGCGGCACCACGGAGCACCACGGCCGCCAACGCAGCGGAGGCCGCACCTTCGCAACGACCGCCATCCGCCGCCATGACGGCATTGAGGTCTGGTTCGACCAGGGCGTCATCGCCCTGTCGGATCATGCCGGCGCGACTGGCGGTGGCATCATCGCGGCCCTCGGCCTGGAACGAGCGGACATCGCCGCCGACCTACGGGTCGCGTCGCCCGGCACGCCACGACTCCTCGTTCCCGTCCGGGATCGTCGCACACTGCTGTCCATGCAGCCCGACTTCGATTGGGTGGCAACCGAGTGTCGGCTACTCGGGTATCTCGGCTGCTTCACCTACGCGCTGCCGCCGACCGCGAGAACGGGCACCGCCCGGATGTTCGCCCCAGCGATCGGCGTCGACGAGGACATCGCAAACGCCAACAGTGTCGGCTGCCTCGCCGCTCACCTGCTCGACACATACGGCATCAGCGCGATCGAAATCCACCAGGGCGACACGCACCAGAGCCCATCGTCGGTCTTCGCCAGCGCGACACACACCGCGGACGGCATCGTCGCCAGAATCGGCGGAGTGGTTGACCTCGGCCAGCCTCAGCGCGACCGTCCAGCTACGCGCCGGCCGCCTCCACCCACGACGGGCACCCACGCCCGCCTCTAAGTGCGAGCGTCGACCAGCGCGATCCCGCGGGCCAGATAGTTCGGCAGCGCATGAGGATGATCCCAGCTTGAGGTACGGAGCCAGACCCGCCGGGTTCGGCCGCCCTGCTCACCCTCGACTCTCCGCTGCCCGCATGACGGTCATCAGCACCCACGTCGCCACAATCCACATTGACCGGTTCACGCCGCATTCGCTCGGGAACCCCGGTGTGCCAGGCCACGGCTACACTGACGCCTCTGGTTCCCCTGCTCGTCTACGGAAACGGAGGCGTGATGGTCAATCCGTTGTTGGACGCCGAGGATGCGCGGGAACGCCTGGAGGCATGGCAGGCCAACGCCGTGCGCCGGGCTGCCGAGACGCAGGCCGCCGCTGCCGGCTTGGGCGCGCTGCGGGTCACGGCCAGCGACGCCCACGGGATCGTCGAGGTCACCGTCGACTCCACGGGGGCGATGGCCGACGTCCGGCTCTCCGCGCGGGTGCAACGCGTGAGCCTGGAGCAGACGCAGCAGGCGATCATGGGCGCCTATCGCAACGCGCGGGTCAAGCTCGCCGAGGCCGCCGCCGAGGTCGTGCGGGAGACGGTCGGCGCCGACTCGGCGACCGGCCGGGCCCTGCTGGCCGGATTCCGGACCGCCGGCACCGAGGACGAAGAGAGGCGATACTGATGCACGGGGGGTTCGAGGTCAACGTCGAGGCGCTGCGCGCGCACGCGACGGCCATGTCTGCCATTCACGACCGCTTCGCCGCCGTCATGGCCGCGAGCGGCACCATTTTCCAGGCCGATGATGCCTACGGGCAGCTCTGCCAGTTCTTGCCGCCCATCCTGGAGGGACGCCACCGGGACCAGGACAAGGGCGTGGGGATGCTTGCCGAGAACATCGAGCTGCTCGCCGCGGGAATCAAGAAGAACGCCGACGCCTACGAACGGGCCGAGGAGTCGACCACCGACGGCTTCAACTCCTTCCACTCCGCGACCTGAGCCGGCCCGGCGCCCTCTCATGAGCAACCCACTGGTCGCCACGACCTCCGACATTGCTTCGACCAGCGCCGCGCACCGCGACGGCTGGACCGGCCTGCCGCTCGCCGACGACTACATGGGCATCAAGGACGCCATCGACTCCGGCAGCTGGATCGACGGCTCAGTCGCGGGCTTGGGCGCCGCTCTCGACGGGGCGGCCATCGCCATCGACCCGTTCAGCACGCTCCTGTCGATGGGCATCGAGTGGGCCATCGAGCAGGTCGAGCCACTGAAGCAGGCCCTCGACTGGCTCGCCGGTAATCCCGAGACCATCGAGACGCACGCCTTGACCTGGGACAACATGGCCAATGAGCTGTTCTCCATCGCCGAGGACCTCAAGGCGCGGCTGGTCGGCGACCTCGACGGATGGCAGGGCGCCGCCGCCGACGCCTACCGCGACATCCTGACCATCAACATCGACGTCGCCGGGATCTTCGCGGGCACGGCCGCCGGCATGGGTGCCGCGACCCGTGGCGCGGGGATCCTGGTGCAGACGGTGCGGGAGGTCGTGCGCGCCTTCATCTCCGACTGCATCGCCAAGGTCGTGGTGTGGCTGGCCGAGGTGGTCTTCTCCCTCGGCTTCGCCACACCGCTGGTCGCCTCCCAGCTCGCAATCGCCGTCGTCCGCTGGACCGGCCGCATCTTCGGCTGGCTGATGGGCCTGATCACCAGCCTCTCCAGCCTTCGCGCACTCCTCGACGTCTAGGCGGTCCTCGATGAGACAACTCATGGCGGCTCTGCGGACCACCGCCGTCCTGGTGGTCCTGTTCGCTGTGGCGGGTCTCCACAAGCGCCCCTCAGGCCCCACCCCACCGCACGGCGATGGCGGCGATGGCCCCAACCGTCCCAAGTTCAACCCGGGCATGATGCCCAAGCGCGTGGGACCAGCCCAGCAGCACGGCATCAAGCGCGCCGGGGAGGGCCGCCCGAAGGACGCCGACACATCCGAGCCCGAGGTGCCCAAGAGGACCAACCCCTGGGACGACCCCGAGTTCGCCGACGCCAAGTTCGACATGGACCGCTTCGGTCAGATGGGCGCCGGGGCGATGGACAAGATCTGGGACGGCGACGGGCGGGGTAATGGCGACCACAAGCCCTCGTCCACCGAGCCCAACAAGACGCTCTTCCCGCCCGGCACCACCAAGGAGCAGGTCGAGGACTGGTTCAAGAGCATCGCCACCAACCCCGACAGCCGCCCTGAGGCGCGTCCCGGCGGCGACGGCTGGGAAGTCACCGGCACCCGCGACGGCATCACCTGCGTCGTTATCCTGGACAAGGACGGCAGCATCTCCGGCGGCCACCCCATCAGCGGCGAGGGCGTCAGGACCAACCCGCCGGCCTAGCCACCGCACCCACGGGAGACCCATGGAAGTCAACGATTACATCCGGCTCAGCCCTCGGATCATCGACCAGGTCGCACCCAAGATCAGCCCGAAGTACCGGTCGATGGTCCTGAGGGCCAGAGGCGCCGGCGCCTGGGACCACGCGATCACGACGCTCGTCGGCGCCCTGTGGGAGGAGGGCGTTGTGATCACCACGGCGGAGAAGGACGCGCTGCGGGAGCTCACGGAGTACCTCCAGCAACCTCTGACGCGCGTGGAGCAGATCCGAACCTCGGACTGACGGCCGAAGCGTAGATCGGGCCCCTCGAACCCTGCAAGGCATTGGCCGGCCAGCGCCGATTCCACATGCTCCCAGCAGGCACCGCCGTCGGGCTCGCCCGCCGGCGTTGCGACAAGTCACTGCCGTACGACAGCGGAAAGGCCACCTCCCGAACCTGGGGAAGCGGCCTTTGAACTGCCAAAACTGAGAGTGGGCGATGCTGGTATCGAACCAGCGACCTCTTCGGTGTGAACTTTCGGCGAGCCAGTCGGGTCGGGCTTGATGCGAGGTCAGACGGCCTGTTGGCGTGCCTCTCGGCTTGGTCCGACTGGCACCGTTGCTGTGCTTCGCTGCTGTACTGCTGGTGTCAGACGAGGCGTTGGATCCGTATCCACTTGTGCGAGCCGTCGCTGTAGTGGAACTTCTCGTCGCCACGCCGCAGGATGCTCACCTAAGCCAGCCCAGGAAGCGTCTGTGCAGCGCACCAGCCGGCACCCAGGTCAGATCCTCGGAGGCTCGCACCAGCTGCGCACCTAGATAGAGAGCCGGAGAGATCGGAGCATCATCGAATTCGGCGCGTAGCTCACGCTGCCGCGTGCGGCAGGGCCAGGGCCCATCGCAGCCGCCGCAGCTCCAGATTGGCAGCACCGGGCCGTGCGTGGTCATGCGCGGCCTCCGAGCAGCGCCGCCGTCATCGACCGCGCCTGCCGGTTGGTCGCCCAGCCCACCTGGCAACACGGGTACGGAGCCAAGCGCGCCCGCCACACCAGGCAACCGACACGCCAGCCGTCCAGCCCTCGAATGTGCACCGCGAGGATCACCCGCTCCGATGGACCGCTCACTGCTCATCTGCCTGCGGCCAGTGCCCGCGACTAATCGGTATCCGATGCCGGGCACGGCAGGGCAGGTCGACCCCACAACGACAGATTCGCCGCTGGAGCTGCGAGGACCATACCGGCCGGTGCCGCCGCGCCAAGGCCAACGCGGTGGCCGCGATGTACACGTCATACGACACGCGCCGGATGCTCACCGATGACCGGCCGGACGATCCGGCCGCGCGCCGGGTCACCGGAGGCCCTCCGGCCGGCATGCCCCGAACTGGTCCGCCGATTCGTGATGGCCCTGGCACCGCCGCAGTTGTCTCGCGTGGTCGAGTAGACGCTGGTGCGCCGCCGCCTGCTCAACGTCCTGGTACCGCTGCCCGGTCCCGGGCGGTGGCGGCGGCTGAGGTCGCCGAAACAGCCACCGCATCAACGCGCACAGCTCAGACCAGATCGCCACTGACTCGCCCCCTCGATCGAGCAACAGGGCGGCGACGAGACTCTGTCCGGCTCTATCGGACGTCAAGCAGGCACAGGCTCGCCGCCGCCAGTGACCGGGACGCTACGACTGGTCACCGGCTGCGGCAGGGAGAGTTTGTACCCCAGGGAGAGTTACCCGATCATGCCAATGGCGAGGGCCAACTCTCGGGCGTCCTCACCGACCGTGCCCGGCCGGTTCGACAGTTCCAGGGCGACGTGACGGGCGTACGGGTTGTGTCGCACCGTGTCGACGCTCTCCCGCAGCGCCCGGCCGAGCAGGTGCACCGCCGCGACCTCGCCACGGTCCAGCATGTGCGCCCGAGCGGCATCGATCAGCCCGGCAGCCCGACGGGTCTGCGAGGGCAACGCCCGATAGTCGGTGGCATCGGCCCGCCGCACCGCCTCACCCGTGCGGCACAGGTCCGTCTCGATGGAAACCGCGTACGCCGCACACGCCGCCGGACCGAACATCAGCCACGGATGGACGTACCCGTCACCGAGCCGGCTCGCGGCCGAGTCGGCGGCGTCCCACGCCCGCCACGCGCGACCGGCCCGGCCGGCCTTGCTGTGGCCCAACGCGATACCAAGCTGCACCTGACCCCATCGCGCCAACTGCTCACCACCCGCCGCCGGGTCAACCAGACCCGCAGCCTCGACCAGTACCTGCTCGGCGGCATCCACCTGATTCGCGCCCCGATAGACGTGCGCGTAGTACCAGGCCGCCACCGCCATCGCCGCCGGGTCGTCCGCCTCCTGGGCCGCCGACATCGCCCGGTCGGCGGCAAGCCACACCAACTCCGGCAACGGCTGGTGCGCAAGGTACAACTGCACCAGGTGATACACCCGCGCCAACTCCACCAACGCCAGCCGACGGTCCCCGCCGTCGAGCATCCGGACACTCCGCTGCGCATCCGTCAGCAACCCCGGAAGCACGGCCGCCACCGCCGTACGCTCGGTCGTCGACCGATGCCACAAGGCCCACGCCTGATCCACCAGATCACGCATCACGACAACCGGCACCACCGCGCCCACCGGCACCGAAGCCCGCTGCATCACCGCAGCGACCTTGCCCACCTCGGAATGCCCCGCCCTGGTCACCGACGCCACCGGCAACGACTGATCACCGGTCAGATCCGCTAGATCCGAGATGTCGAGCACCTCGGCCAGCCGCAGCAGCATGGGCAGACGTGGCGGCAGTAGCCGGCCGTTCTCCAACGCCTTGACCCACTCCGCGCTACGCCCGACCAGCCCGCCGAGAACGGGTCGAGTCTTCCCCGCACGCTCGCGATACAACCGCAGGCGCGCACCAAAGGTCGCGGAACCGCTCATCATCGTCTCCCAGGTAGCGGTCTGGGCAGCGGACCACCAGCCACTACGCGAGCAGGCCACCACAGTCGACGGTACCCCCGCCACCGCATCGACGCGCCCCACCATTACGGCTAATACCGCAACCGCCAGGCGAGCGCTTCCGACCTTGGGCACACCCAGGCTGGGGGCCACATCGACCCCTCGCTTGTAAGTCTTGGGCGCTACTCCGAAGACGACGACGCCCTACACCCGGCACCGTGAGCGTCGGTTCCGCGACCCCGTCCGCATCCCAGCACAAGACCCCTGCTCGCTAATCGGCATGACGGGACGTTTTGTCGGCGACCGACCTGCCGCCTTCGAGTCGCTGTTCTGACCCACACCAGTTGGCAGACCTGCGGTCGGATCGTCCGCCGGCTGCCGGCATACCTGCCCGAACTCACGGATGGCTTCCGCCATCGGCGACGAGTGGAACCAGTCTGACTGCTACAGCTTCGACGTCGCCGAAGCCACTCACGGTCTGCAACAGGCCGCGGGTCCGGTAGTACGCGCGCAGCGGCTCGCTCTGCTCTTGGTGGTTCTCCTGTGAGTGCGTGTACATGAACAGGAGTTCCTGCCGTCGCTCGGCTTGCTGTGGGTCCAGTTCTATCCGTCGTTCTACCCGGCGGTGAGCGGCGAGGCTGAACTGGTCCTCACTCAGAACGATTTCGATCACTGCGTCGGGGACGTGACCGCTCTGCGTAAGCAACTCGGCCTGCCGGACATTGCGAGGGAAGTTGTAAAGCACGAAGCCGCTGTGCACGTTCACTAGGACATCGGCGACGGCTTCGACCACCAGCTCATCCGGGACAACATGTCCGGCCTGCATATATCCGTTCGCCTTCTCGCCCAGCGAGGTTCGCTGCTGCAGGTGCTCGCGAACGACGTTGCCCGCGCTGACGACCTGCAGGCCGGTGGTGGCTGCCAGAGCTGACGCAACGGAAGCCAGGTCAACGACCGGCCCGGCGATGAGGACCACGTTGGGCATGTTGTATTCCATAGGCGGACGCCGCGGGCCAAGCTAGCAGCAGAGTGGCACTTACCTGAGAATATCGACGTGGAGAATCAGCAGGGCTGCGAGGTGGCCACAAGCGCCACCGGCAGAAAGGGTGCTTCACGCCCTCGTCCACTAGCCGACGGTCAGGACTCATAGGCGACTCATGATCTTCGCGGCGAGACAGCGAAAGCCCGGCTGGACTAGGTCCAACCGGGCTTCGACCTGCTGTGGAACATGGTGGGCGATGCTGGTATCGAACCAGCGACCTCTTCGGTGTGAAACAGGACGCCGCACCCACTCTGACCTGCGGGGACGTGGAGACGCAGGCAGGGGTCGGTGCAGTTGAACGCCGTTCGATGCCGTTGGACGCAGTTCAAGGCCGTTCAGGACACCCCGCTGCTCCCCACCTGCTCCCCCCAAATCGAGCTCACACCGGGCCGCCGGCCGTCGACCAAATTACGCGGCCCAACTTTCGCTGCACCACTCGCAGGAGCTTGATCGTCTCTTCATCAGAGATGCCAGTGGTGATTGACCAGTCGCGGCCAGAACCGATTACGTCGCTTGCGAAGACGATCTCAAGGGCCAGCAACGCCTTCCGCCACTGCGACCTCGTCAGCGACCCCCCGGAATCCAGCGCCTCTCGCAGACTGCGCCCCTCGCCCCGCCACAGGTCCTCCTTGCTGTCGAACCCCATGGCCCGCGCGAAATCATCCGTTGCGCTCGCGGGTCCACCCCACTCACCCAGCCCACGGCTCAAGAGGAGCCGCTCGTCCGCGGTGAGATCGACCGCTACAACGTCAGAAGCGCCCATGGCGTAATTCTGAAGTACGGCCGCACGAGGGTTCATCCCGCCCTGCGGCGTGTGGGACGCTGTTGGTGCGGTCAGTGGTCTTCGGCGTAGTAGGAATGCACCGCGGGTTGTCCGGTGTAATTGGCACCAGCGCGATCGTCGGCACCGAGGTAGCCATACGGAAGGCGAGCATCACGTCGGCCGGTGCAGCTGATCCGGCGACGACGGGAGTCATAGGAGAACCCGGCGGCGCGGAGTTGGGCGGTGAGGCGCTGCCCAGCGGGTCGCCCGTCAGGAAGCCGAATGCTGGACAGGTCCAGGTCGGCCACGAGCCGGCCGGTGGGAGTCAGCCAGCCGGCCGCCCGGGTCAGGACGGCGAGTTTGTCTCCGACGTAGTGCAGTCCATGCAGACAGGTGATCAAGTCGAACGTCCGCGTTGGTGCCCAGTTGGTCACGGAGGCGCAGATCAGCTCCAGGTTCAGCGGTGGTGCCGGTACGGGATCAAAGGCGTCGACCAGGTCTACCCCGACGACGACTGTCCGCTCGGTCAACCCTGCCAGCCGCAGTTCCCCGGCGGCTTGGATCAGCGCTCGACCAGTGCCGCAGCACAGATCCAACCAGCGCGCGGCTGTCATAGGTTCGGGCCGGCCGGAGCCAGCAGCGCCGGCGGCGAGAACGTCAAGCGGGTTGAACCCCAACTCCCGGGTGTAGCTGTTGACCCCGGACAGCTGCCGCTCGCGGTTCATCGCACAGTTCGCCACCACTGCGGACTGCTCCAAGGCGTCGCTGCCAAGCAACTCGAAACCGGCGCGTTGGTCGACCACACCACCATCATCCCAGGAACAGCTCCTCCGGCCGAACCCTCGACCAGCGGCATAAAGGTGCGCGCTGTCCTGAGTGTGGATGGTCTGCGTAAGCGCGCCTACGATGATCATTGGTTCGGCGCAGGGAGGTCCCCATGATCGAGTGGCTCGACGATGTCTGGTCTCGGGCACACGCCGTGCAGATCGTCGACGGTGGTGAAGACAATGGTCCTCTTGCCGGTCGTGCAATTCTGGCCGAGCTCCCAAATTCTGGATCGGTTGATACGGCACGCGTGTTGACCACGACAGGTCGCTTCATCGGTGACATTTGTCGTTGTCACGGTGGGCCGACGATCGTGCTCCGCGATGTGGCGGGCGAGGTGCTCGCCAGCACTGGTTTGCATGGCCACGGCTCGGTCAGTTGGGAGCGGTCGCGGTTCCGTAACGACCTCGTCGTGGCAGATCCCGGGGCGCTTCACCTGTTTCTGGCAGGGCTCGGTGTACCGGACCAGCTGACGTCATTCCTGGCGCCCATGGCCGACCTGCTCAACCTGCAGGACGGCCGCCCGCAGTTCCGGCCCCACCGGGCCAGAGGGCAAGCGGTACCTGATTGAGCGTGGGGTTCCTAACGTGCTGCATCCCGTGTTGGTCGCCACCACCGGTCAGCAATGCGGCGAGCTATCCGATATGCACGTCGACGATGTCCGTCGACGGCTCACCGCCGCCACGCCCTCAGCCACCGGCAGGGCGGTGATCCTGCTGTCCTGGCTGGGCCGGCTCCCCATTCCTGCAGAGGCATTCTGGGGCGAAGGTGTTCTGGTGCGGCAGTTACTCGCCCATCTCACACCGTCCGACATCGCGGCCGCAGCTGCCGAAGCCCGCACCGGCGACGTCGCAACGGGGGTGGTCAACCTGGTCATGCACTCCGGCGACGACGGCACGCTGGCCACGGCCATCGGTCCGACGCTGCGTCAACTGTTCCCACCCGCGCCGACGCCGAAGACCACGCGCTAGCCGTCAACCATCCACTCGGCGAACTGCTCGCGGACGCAGGTCGCCTACCAAATAAGCGCGACCGAGAGGTTCCGCCCGCTTAGTGGCCGATCCGTGCGTCGGTAGGAGCTGTTGCGCTGATGCTGCGGCGACGTTGAATAATCCGCAGGTGGATGTTGCCGATCTGCTCGCTCGGGCCGCAGGCATGGTCCCGGTTGATGTCGTCAACGACGCCGGCGTGACGGTGGTGGACGTACGCGAGTACCTCGACCACGACGAGTGGGAGGTCGCGCTCGATCTCCTTGCGGACCTCGACACGGGTTGGCGACCGCCGGTCGCTTGGTGGGATCTGCTGATAGACAGCGCCGAGCTGATGTGGCTCTCCGACGCGGCAGCGTGGTGCCGGTGGGGTCGGTGGGAGAGCATCCACGGGATCGTCCGCGCGGAGTTGCGGCTCCTGTCGCCCACCGAAGGAGGCCGGGGAACACCAATCCCGGGCAAGGGCATCCTCCGGCCACTGTGGGACCTCGGCCGGCGTACGGCCGCGGGCGACCCCGATCTGCTCGTGGCACGCATCTGGGTGGAGTCCACGCCAGCGTTGCCACCAGGCGCCACCGGGTCGGTCCGCCTGGGCCCACTGTCCCCAGCCCTCTGGCGTCACCTGCAGCCGGGCATGACGATCACCATGCACGAGGGCCAGCCCGCGGTAGGAACGGCCACCATTATTGAGGCATCGAATGTGCTCTGAAACCAGCACGACCGAGGGCCGACTCAATCGGGTTGGGTGACACTGGGCAGCGCGCGTTGTCTGCGGCAGATCCGTACATGATCCACAGAGCCTGCTTGCCTGGATACGGCGTTCCCCCACCGGTCGATCGCGTGGCATGGTGACCGGATGATCGACAGCGGTGGGGCGTTGGAGGCTGTGGTCCGGCATGCCGTCGAGCTTGAGGACGATTACGACGACATCGCGCCAACCGTCACGGCCCTGACGGCATCCGGGGACACCGCCTTGGTACCCCGGCTGCAAAGGGTACTGGACCGGTTCCTCGACGAGGGGAATTTCTACGGCCGGGACCTGATTGCCAGTGTCTTGGCTGGCATCGATGGTGCGGCGGCGCTGCCGGTGCTGCTACGCGCTTCGGCGCGTGATCTCGGGGACGACCAGGACAGCTTGCAGGCCGAGATCATCGAGCTGCTGCACACAGATCGAGCGACCGGCCGGGGTGTGGTGCGTGATTTCGCCACGGGTGATACGCCGGAGCTGCGCCGTGTGGGGCTGTGGGCGCTCGGGTTCATGGTCGAAGCACAGGATGTCGACCTGCTGGCCGCAGCCGCGACCGACGCCGACCCGGAGATCAGATCCATGGCGGTCGGCTCGATCCCTGACCCAGCCGGCGACGACTGGGCATTCGGCGCGCTCGTTCTGGCGTTGCGTGACCTAAACGAGCAGGTACGGGTATCGGCCGCGAGCAGGCTTGGCTACACGGGCCGGGCTGACGCGGTCGCACCGCTCGTTGCCCTCGCCGCCGACCCGACACCGCGAGTACGGTCCGTGGTCGCCTACGCACTCGGGCGACTCGGCAGTCACGAGGCGACCGGGGCTCTGCAACGGCTCCTCCACGACCCCGACCGGCACGTCCGCGAGGACGCTGCGGAGGCACTCGGTTCGGTCGGAGGGCCGGCGGCGGTCGATACGCTGCTGGTGCTGGCTGCCGACCAGGACCCGCAGCTGCGCGTCCAAGCCGCCAAAGCGCTCGCGAAGGTGGCCGACTCGGATCCCCGCGTGGCGCCGCAACTCACGATGCTGGCACGAGACGGCGAGGCCGCAGTACGGGCGGCGACCCTCAGCGGACTCGCCAGCGCCGGTGGCGAGGCTGCGTGGCACCGGGGGCATCTCTTGGTCGAGTTGGTGGACGATCCGGATCCATTGGTCCGTCAGCGGGTCGCAGTCGTGGCACGACATGTCGCGCCTGACGCCGCCCCGGACATCCTCCGCCGGTATACCCGCGACCCTGATCAGACCCTGCGCGGACTCGCCGCCACCGAACTGGACCGACTGACCAACCCCACCGCTCGCTGACCCGGCGGCCCACAGTCAGCGATCCGCTGGTGAGACCGTCGTGGACGTTCCTGCGAGGCTGTCCGCGAAGGCCCGGGTGTTCCCCACCGGTCAGGGCCGCAAGACAGACTCACTCGACGCCCGAAGCGTCGCTGTGGTCGCTCTGCACACCGAAGGTCTGCGGCAGACATTGGCACGGGCACGGGTGTCGGACACACTGACCGCGTGGACCTCCCATACCCGTGTGTCTGTTGCGGCTACCGCACGTTGGGGGATCCGCCGGGCTCACACGGAATCTGCCCTGTGTGCCGCTGGGAGGACGATGTCTACCAGTTGCGTTGGCCGTACCGGGCAGGCGGTGCGAACAAATCCTCATTGATTGACGCGCAACGCAACTTCGGCAGGTACGGCGGGAGTGACGAGGACAGCCTCGTTGAGAACCGAGCCGACCCGGCCGACTATGGCAGAGATCCGCACTGGCGGACGATCGACCTTCAAGGGGACCGCTTCGAGCCAGGCGGTGGCGCCCTGGCGGCTTGGCCGGATGATCGGACCGTCCTGTATTGGTGGCGCCGACGCACGGGCCGGACTTGGTGGGATGACATGCCGGCCATCGGTTTCCCCGAGCCGCCAGTGGACGACGCCGATCCAACCGGCTTCGCCGAGGCAGTCCGCGCAGTCGCGTCTGTGGCAACCCCGGCCGATCCGGACAATCTCTCGGGCATGTCGATCGATTTCGACCACTACCTGTTTCGGTGCCCTTCGATCCGGGAGGTGACCGTGACGATAGGCCCCGACCCTGCCCAGCAGATCACGGCTGTATGTATCGCCGAGCCGGCGGCATCACCGATGCGTGTCGCGGGAGAGGTTGAGCAAGCCTGGCTACGCGACCTGCGGTATCGCCACTGGGAAGTCCACCGGTTACGCACCACGGCGACGACAGTCGAACTCGACGTTGCCACCCGCGTCGATGAAGACGGTTACTACATCACGGGGCTGATCGTCGTGCGGTGGATGCCAGCTCGAGGCGGGGACCGTTCGTAAAGGCGCTCGCGCCATGTTTCGTCCGCTCGCGAAATTGATTGAGACGCGTGGGGATCGCTCTTCCACAGGTGCGGACTCTGCTACCGCTTCCGCGGGGTGCGCCAAGGCTGACGCCTTCGGGTCTGCCGAAGGGGTCTCCGGACTGAAGGGCCTGGTCACGTCGCTGCCCGTGGGATCGGCGTCTCAGATGACGGTACCGTAATGGACTCCAGCAGGCTCGCCGACAATGCTGCAGATCGATCTACAGCAGACCTACAGGCACGGCGTTAGGCGACTCGAGATACCGGCCAACGCCAGCCATCCCGGAACGACATGCCTGACTACTTCGACCTCTACTGGGAGGTCACACCGCACCGCTTGATCGCATCGCCGCAGGTCAGAGCTCTCGTCTCTGTCCGCCGGCGGTGAGCACTTCGGCTGCGGTGACCTCTTCGCCAACCTGCGCCCAATCTGCTCCCAGTTGCAAGGCCGGGCCAAGTAACGGCTCCTTACCGCCCTGACCTGCGCACACTCCCTGGCCAGGCGACATAGGGCGATGTTGACTGCTGCGCAGAACCGCAGAGCACTCCGCGGGAACCAGGACGCTGCACCAACTCTGGCCTGGGCAAATGTAAAGCCGCAGGTAGGGGTGGGTGCAGTTGGGGGACGTTGGACGCCGTTGGATGCGGTTCAAGGACGTTCAGTGCACGCTGTTGCTCCCAGCCTGCTCCCCCGGTCTTGGGTCCGCACCGGACCAGCGTCGGATCGTCGGCTATCTATCAACGCCCGTATGAACGCCTTCGTGGGCTTGGTGAGGAACCCTCAGCCCGCGTCGACGATTTCCACCGCGGGTGCGAAGTGGCGGACCGCCGCCTCAATGCTTGGCCGGCGCAGTCGCCAGAGGGTCGCCGGTCGGCTGTCGGCGAGGACGGCCGGCGGCACGTGCGGGACGAGCGCATGGTTCATCCGCCGCAGGCCGCGCGAGCGCGCCGAGCCCGGCAGCGGCGGCAAGCCGGGGCGCCGCTGCAGCCCGACGTACGGGACCGTGGTCGGGCCGGCCTGTTGCGTCCACAGCACGACAGCCTCGATGTCGGACCACGGCACCACCGCGGTGTGTAAGGACGGCCAGGGTGGCGTTTGACCCAACGTGATCCCAGCCGCGTCGACGCGCAGCGCCACACGGCGGCTCAGCACGCTGACGAGCCGCAGCAGCAGGAACGCGCCGCCAAACACGATGGCACTCAAGCCGGGCAGAAGTTCGTCGCGGAGAAGCGCGACGCCAACGGCTACGAAGACCGCGCTGGTAGGTATGAGCAGCAGGTCGCGGCGGGTGAAGCCGAACCGCTCCTCGTACACCTCGCCCGGCGCGATCGTGCTGCCCTCGGAGGCCTTGCCGTGAGACATCTGCGCCGTGGGTTGCTGAGTGACGGTGACGTAGGCGAAGGCTCCCAGCCAGCCGGCGAGCGCGAAGCTGACCACGCCGTCCCATGGGATCGGCAGTCCGGTGAGGATCAGCCGGTACAGCAGCAGGTAGGCAACGATCGTCACCGCAAGAGCGGCACCAAGTGCCCACCAGCGATGCCGCGGACGGACCACCACGTGCCACCAGAGCAGCACCAGCGTGCCGCCCGGAGCCAGCACCGCCGGACGCATCCACAGCGCCGGATCGCTGCCCTTCACCGCGCCGAGCACGACAACGACGCCAAGCATGAGGACCGTCGCAAGGGGCGGCCCCAGAATCGCCCAGCGAAGGCGCAGAGAACTCGTATTGTCCGGCACGCGGGAACAGTACGGGAGGAAGATCGTCCACCACCCTAAGCCGCGCACCAGCGCGCGTCCTCACCAGGCAACCCTTACACCACGACCGTTGTCAGCGCCTAATGCCACCAAGATCAAGTGTCTTCTCACCGACACGTCCGCACGGCACCCGGACCGACTCAGTGGGACGCTGCGTAGGACGCATCCGGACCTAACGGCGCCCGGACACGGCAAGGAACGGGGACGATCGGCCGCTCGAGACCTTTGCGGGCTGAGCCAGCGGGCATCGGGTTCGTGTGCTTTGAGGACCAGGTCGACGCTTGAGTACGAAGTAGCGGAGACTGTCAAGGTGTCCCACGTCCGTTACAACTAGACGTGGACGTCGTTCTTGACTACGAATGGTACGGGGCCGGCTAGCTGCCGACCCCGTACCGATATCGCTACGCCTGATCGTCTTTCCTTCCAAAGACGGCGATCAGGTGCAGCAGGTGGGCGATGGCCTTGGCGGCGACGGCAAGGCCATCGCGCCCCATCGCTTGCAGCAGTTCAGCTGCAAGCTCAGCCGCGATGGCCGCTTCCGTCACTCCCCTTCGGGCCGGACTGGACGGCGCTGGCTGCGACGCTCGGTCGGCGGGACGTTGCTCTTCGGGGACCTCATCTGGCCCCTGCTTGTTCTTCTCGGTCACCGGTGTACCGAGAAGAACGTGAGTGTCCCGTGCTTGATGAATAACGGGCGGATCGAGCGTGAGTGACGACTCAGCGTGTACCTGCGAGGGTGTGATGTCCGCCTCGGGGGCCCGGCGCCTCTTCGCACAGGATGTCCGACGCCGTGGAGACTGGTCGTGTATTCCGCGACGACGCAAAATCATCACCTAAGTGGACATTCCGTTGCCCTTGAGTTATGCAAGTTGCAGAAAGCATTTGAGAAGGAGATTCTTCTTTGCCTGCATGTCGGGATCCCGTCAGGGAGATAACCGAGAGTAGCCAGACACATGTGACATCGTGATCATTGTCGAGTTCGAGCGGGCCTCGACAGCAAGGATGTGCCGTAGCCTGCGGCACCACCGCATGAGGTGGGCCTCGTCGCCTTCGTCGCCCGTGTAGTGCGGGAGATTCATCGCAGTCCCCTTGTTCGCGTTTCGCCAGTCGTTCGTGTCCGACCGGGCGCATGCCGTCACTCGCCTTACAAAGTAGACAGTCACCGATGAGAATGTGCGAACGGGAAAGCCGCGATGAGATTCCCATGCATCTAAAGACATTATGGCCAGATCCGTGCAAATAGGATGCGGTTTGCGATAAGTGCCCACCTCAGCCGTAGTAGTGGCCGAGGTCACGGGTCAGGCTCTGCCGGTTGACGTGTCGGGGCAGATTTTTGACGAAGACGACCCCGGGCACGAGGGACCGGGCCAAGTAACGCCGGCAATACTCGCGGACCGCCTCCTCATCGAGCGTCGCCGGCGTTCAGCGCGAAGAAGGCGGCCAGGCGTTGCCCCGGCGGCCTCACGATCGCCTTACTCGGGTGGTCCCGCCGCGACATCGATGCCGGCGTTGGCGAGCAGGGTCAGCGCTTCAGGGAAGGGACTGTTGAGCGGACCATGGTGGATGCGCACGCGGCTGGCAAAATCGTTGTCCCGGGCGATGCGGGTGGCGTCGCCGAGCACAGTGACCCGGTAATGCCACCATTGCACCGCTCCGTCGCGCTGCTCGACCCGCATTAGGTCGTCAGCGGCCCGAGCGGCGATAGCCCATCTGCCGTTGGCGCTGGTGGCCCAAACGGCAGCGACGTCGGCACCGTCGATGGCGTCGAGGACTTCGGCAGCCGCGGGGAACGGGTTGGTAAAGGTGCCGCCGACGTGGAGTGCGGTGTCGGCGTGCCGGCTTACCCGCCAAGCCGGCCGGCGATCCTCCAGTAGGTCGATGGCGGTGGCGATCGGGTCGTCATCAACGATCATCGCCACAGTGCGCATGACGTCGTCCGGGTCAATGGGAAAGCCCCGGCTGTTGCTGATAGCTTCCGCGTGGTCGGCCACCAGATTGGCGTTGGCGGCGACAACGAGATGAGCGGCTCGGTGGGCGGCTGTCTCGTAGCGGAGGTACTCGGCGGGGCGGCCCGTCGTGGGTAGGTGATCCCGGATGAGGTAGAGAGCGACTGCAGCCACGCTCGCGACGTTGGCCTCGATGGCCGGTGGACGGTCGTCGAGGTCGAGCGTCTCCACCACCCCGGCGAGCACGCTGATCCATCCGTGCTCGCCGTAAGGCGTCTCCCAGGCACCCAACTCGACGCCGACGAGCACGAGCGTCCCCACAGCCAGACGGTCGACTGCGGGCAGGTGGGCGAGGTCGTTACGAACAGCACGGGTTAGGGCGCGGCCGATGCGGCGCAGCTCGCGCAGCGCTCGCTCATCGATGTCGTCGTCCGGGTCGCTCTCGCCGTCTGCGCTGCCAGGGCTGTCGGCCTCGGCGTTCTCCCCGGTTGAGGGGTCGATGTCGTCGTTAACGGTATTCGCGTCGTCTTCGTCGAGTCCGGCGGCGCGCTCGTCGCTGAGCAAGTCGGTTGGCTGGAGCAGGTCGCTGCCGTAGGTCATGGTGGCGGCGGAGAGGGCCGCGAACCCGCCGAGGGAGAAGTGGAACATGGCCGCCCCGAGCCGGCTCTTCGCGTCGTCGCTGTAGCGCAGCCAGTCCTCGGGATCGCTGTCGAGCTTCGGCGTGCCGGTGGAGGCATCCGACTCGCCAGCGGGGCCGCCGGTTCCACCCACTGCGGGCAGGGCGATGCTGGCGCGCGCGGCGGCGAGTTGGCGGACCCCGTGGAGCCACCGTTCGGCCAGGCGGGCGTCGGCGAGGAGCTCGATCGGTCCCTGGGCCCTTCCGCGTGGCTCGTCACCCAGGCGGAGCATCGTGCGTGCGGGATCGGTTACGAACACCAGGTTCCCGTCGCGCGTGACGCCGTGCGCGGTCCACACCGTCCGCACCCGGGATCCGCCGGGCAGGTCGACGCCAGCGATGAAGCGGTGGACGGCGCCTTCGGGAACGGCGCCGACGTCGGCCCAGGTGTCGAAGTCGGTGTGTGCGGAGGCCTCGACCCGTACCGGGCAGGGCGTGGGGCAGGCGAACGTGACGTGCAATCCATCGGCAGCGCGGGTCGCCGCGAGAAGCGTGGCCCCGGTGGCCATGTCGACGTGTTTGGTCGCGCTAATACGCACGGCGGGCACCTCGTCGAGGCGGATCGGCACGCCGCCGGGAAACAGCGATGCGGAGGGCTGGGCGAGGACACCGAGCTCGACGTTGCCGCCGTCTGCGACGGATTTGAGCAGAGCCACCGAGGACAGGTTGGGACTGCCGGTGAGCGTCCAACAGGCGCCATCGTCGCCGATAGCTTCGACGAGCTTGCCGTGGCGGTAGGAGCAGTGACGGTCCTCCACCACCTCGAGGTCTATGCCGAGATCGTCGATCACGCGGGCTATCGCCTCGGGTTGCACGACGGTCCGGTGACCGGACTGCACGGCCAGCGTGACGCGTGCCGGGGTCAGCCGCAGCAGCAGCTCCTGGATAGCCTCGGCGCGCTCGTCGTGAAACGGCGCGTACAGCCGCAGGCACCTCACGGGCGTGGCCGGCAGCTGGTCGATGATGGGAGCCTCGGAGGTGTGCAACAGGCGGTGGCCAGTGTCGACGACCTGGCCGTCGTTGAACGCTTCGAGGGCGGCGGCGGTGCGACCCATCGCGTCGGCGGCGGGCGGGCTGATCGCGCACAGCCGGACGACGCTGCGCAGCCATTCGGCCGCGTCGAGGACCAGCTGCGGGCATCTGTTGCGATCTGCGGCGGCGATCGTCCAGGTTTCGGCGTTGAGGTGCCAGCCACCGACCGAGAGGTTGCCCGAGCCGACGGAAACCAGGGCCCGCGCAGGCCCCGCGATGACGGTGAGCTTGGGGTGGAATGCGCTCCCGGTAGGGGTGGCGGCGAGCCCGTGTATGTAGCGGGTGCCGGCGTTTCGGGCGGCGCGCGGATCCGGCTTCGACATGCGTAGATCGCCAACGACCGTGACGCGGGCGCCGGTCGCCTGGGTGACGCCGAGCACGGCACGCTCGAAGAAGCCGAGGTCCGCGTTGAAGGTGCAGAACAGGGCCTCCCGGGCCTGCCGATCGGCGTGTTTCTCCTCGGCGAAGATGTACGGCAGAGGCGACGGCACTGTGACAACGTCGCCGGCGTTCTGATAGTCGCCGACGACGACGGCGGGCTGGTCAAGCAATGAGGTCCCCCCGGCCACCGATCTCCCATACCTCGTCGGTGCGGGCGAGCAGGCCCATGCCGGCGAGGATGCCGGCCACTTGGTCCCACCGCAGAGAGGCGGAACCGGCAGTCTCGTCGGAGTCGCGGAACAGCAGGTCATCGCGTAGATGCACCCGAGTGGGAACCTTGAGAACGCCCTTTCGGGGATCGAGGCGGGCTTTGGCCAGCGCGAGTCGCTGGGACCGGTCGACCATCGTGTCGGTGAGCCATCGGGCAAAGTCGCGCAGCGGCCTGTCGTGCCATCGGTCAAGCTGGTCGGCCAACCACCGCGGCGCCAGCTCCTCGTAGCGATCCTGCGCCACGTGTCCCTCGAAGCCGTGCAGCTGCCGACCGGCCAGCTCATGCACACGGCGAGCGCCGAGGGCCAGCACGCTGAGGTCGCGTACGGGAATGTTCAGGCCCATCAGCCCCCGATCGTGCTCGGCGGGCACCGGCTGTCCCGCGCTGTCCATGGATGGTGGCAGCCCATCCCGGAACGCCCCCACGGTGCTATCGGGTAGCAGGTCCGCAAGATGCGCGGCCAGCTCCGCGCGGGGCGTGATCCCTTGGATGCCGTTGACAAGCCACGCCCAGAGGCTCCGCCACGCCGTGACGGAGTAGTTGCGCAGGATGAGGCCCCGCCACTCGTCGGACAGCTCCAATGCGGACAACACCGGGTCGCTCATCGCCTCCGGCTCGAATGCCAGAAACCGGGACACGTCCCGGGTTACCCGGCGGACCTCCGTCAGCTGAATGACGCGCGCGATCATGCGCAGTGTCTGCCGGCGGACACCGGCCCGCGTCGCGAGCGTCTCGGCCTCCGGGGCGGCGAATAGTCGGGCGAGCCAAGCGCCGTCCGCGCTAGTGGCCGAATGGCAGACGCACAACGACTCGTAGGCGTCGAGCATCGCGTCGTCGAGCGTCCGCCTGCTGACCAGGTCGAGCACGTCGCCGAGCCCTTGAGCGACAGGGCCGGTATCCATCTGGTCACCGGGACCGATGTCGTCGGCTCTGGTCACGATTCGAAGCAGAACCTCGGAGCCCCGGTACGCCGGCCAAAAACCCCAATTCGGTTTGGCGTAGACACCCGGCGCGGCCAATTCCGCCACATTCACACCGCCGTCCGACGCCCGCCTCAGGATCTCGTCGTAACCATGTGGTCGGGACAGCGCCTCGTGGGCGGAGCCAGCGGCGCGGTAGTGACGCGCCGACACCGCCCCAACGACGACCTCAGCCCGGCGCAACAGGCTCTGTGCCGCGCCGCGGGCCAGGCCCCGCCGCTGCGCCTCCGCAGAGATCAGGCCGTGAAGCGCGTAGTAGCGGGCGTTGAGAGTAACCGTCGTGACCCCGGGGACAAGCCGATCTACAACGTTCATGGTGAACCGCTCCACCGACAGCGGAAACCGGCCCGTGTAAGTCCTTGATCCAGAAGACGACCAGGCAGGACCAGTCACCACGGCCGCCAGTCTGCCGCCGGCTCCGACTCGGCGCAAGCACAGACGAGCGTCGAGGTGAGAGCCAGGGTGACGACCAAGCTCGTGAACACGAGGACCAGAAACGCAAGAATCAAGTCGACGGTGACTCCTTCGGGTTCGCCGAAGAGGTCACCGCCCAGAAAGCCCTGGTCAGCGGGTTGCCTGTGGGATTCGGGTCTCAGCCGACGGAACCCCGACAAGACTCCGCCACGGCGGATCTAGAGCCAAACGTCGATGCAGGATGGTCTCGCGACTGGCGTAGGTGGGCCCGGGACGACAAGCCGGCAGTAGGCAGGCGGAGAGCAGCCAACACTGACCACTTCGGTGTTCTCCGGGAGGTCACGCCGGGCCGCTCGCCCGCATCGCCGCAGGTCAGCGCCCTTCACTCTGTCCAGCGTCGGTGAGCTCTTCGGTAGCGGTGACCACTTCGCCAACCTGCACCCAATCTGCTCCCACTTGCAAGGCCAGGCGACCCAGCAGCTCCTTACCGCTGTGACCTGCGCATACTCCTCTACCAGGCCGCATAGAAAGCTGTCGAGCGCTCTGCGAAAACGCGGAGCACTCCGCGGGAAGCAGGACGCCGCACCGACTCTGACCTGCGGAAACGGAAGCGTGCAGGTCGTAGCGGGTGCAGTTGAATGCCGCTGGGTGCCGTTGGAAGCTGTTCAACGGCGTTTGGTGCACCCATCTGCTCCCAATCTGCTCCCCCGATCTCGGCGCGAGACCCTTGGCGGCTGATCGGCGGGCATCGTCCCGGGGTGCAGGCGGACGCCCAGCGGTCGGTCGCATTCCCTGAGCTTCGATGATCGCGGCGGCGTCGGCGATCACAACACGTACGGTGTCGATCCTCCCAACCGCCGACGGTCGACGTGTGCCACGCTCCGGCGGTGCCGATAACCAGAGCGACTGTCGCCGGAGCAGTTATCGCCCTCGCTGGGCAAGCCCTTGCCACTGGAATCACGGTTGCCTTGGCCATCGCCGCTGGTGGAGGGCCGAACGCGGACCTCGACGCCGGCGAAAAAACTGCGGCGCTGTTCTTCGGCTTCGCCACGTACGGCATCGCGCAACTGGTGTTGCTGGGCAGCTGCGTCGCGCTGTCCGAGCGGCTGGGCCGCGGGTCGTCCACTGGCCTTATGACCGGCTGGGCAGTAGGACTAGCCGTGAGCCTGTATACATGTGCGGAGGTTTCGGCACTTAGAAGCGGGGCGACAGGGGCCGGGGAGCTGGGCCTGCGGGCGCAGCAACTATCGGCATCGGTCGGTAGTGGGATTACGCGGCGGGCTTTCGATTGCGACTATGGGCAGCATGTCGGACGAGGTGGAGCTTTACGACGTGATCCGAAAGGTTCGCGGCGATCTGGCCAGGGCCATGTGGGAGGGCGAGGGCAAGGATCTACGCTTCCGGCTCGAGTCGGTTGAGCTGGAACTCGAGATCGCCGTGATGAAGGTCGCCAGGGGCGCGGCAAAGGTCAAGCTCGTCGTCGTGGACGCGGACGCCGGTAAGGAGCGGGCGACCACTACCCGACACCACGTCAAGGTCGTGCTGAGCCCGCGGCTGATGGGCGAGGTGGAAGAGTCGCCCTGGGTGTCCGGTCCGGCGGTGGACAGCGAGGAATAGCGGTAGTGCGCCCTGATCGTCTCGTAGAGATCGTGGTCGAGCGGGCCGACGGAATCTACCGGGGCTCGGGGTATCTGGTGACCTCTTCCACCGTGCTGACCGCCCGCCATGTGGTCGAGGGGGCAAGCCGGATAGAGGCCCGCTTCAACTCGGGCCTGCCAACCGCGACCGCGACGACCGTCGAGATCACCAACGTTGACGCCGAGTCGGATCTCGCGCTGCTCAGGTGCCCGGCCACGGACACGGCCGAGCCTGCGCCTCTCGGCCGGGTCAATGCCGCTGCGGCCGTGCTCGATGTGTACGTCGCCGGGTTCCCCCGGTGGAAGCTCCGCGGTGGGCGGTTCCGGGAATCGGCGACGGAACCTGGAACCGCCGCGCTGCTGGCCAATCGGCGGGAAGGCACTCTCCAGATCAACGTGGCTCCGCCGGCAACTGATCCAGAACAGGGGCGGTCGCCCTGGGAAGGAATGTCTGGTGGACCGGTTTTCGCCGATGGCCGACTGATCGCCGTGGTTGCGCAGCACCAACGGCGCGAGGGCCTCAACCGGCTGACCGCGATACCGCTGGTCACATGGCTTGACCGGGTGACCGGAAGGGAACGGGCTGAGGTCCTCGGCGGACTGGGCATGGAGCGGGATGAGCCACTCAACGACGTCGCGATCACCTCAACCTCCGCCTATCAAGCCCAGGCTCGGGACATCGCGCCAGAGAACCTCGTCGGCCGGGCGCTCGAGATGGATGCGCTGACCGGGTTCTGCGCCGGCGACGAAGCGTACGTCTGGTGGCAGGCGTCTCCTTGGGCGGGCAAGACAGCATTGATGTCCAGCTTCATCTTGACCCCTCCGGCCGGGGTTCAGGTGGTGTCGTTCTTCGTCACCGGCCGGCTTGCCGGACAGTCGAACAGCACCGCCTTCACCGAGGCGCTCGTGGATCAGTTAGCCAAGATCCTCGGTCGGGAGCTGCCACCGAGCACCGGGCCCGCCGCACGCGACGCGCTTCGCCGCCAACTCCTGGCCGACGCCGCGTGCCGGGCGGCGGCGTCACGGCAGCGCCTGGTCATCGTCGTCGACGGACTCGACGAAGATACCGGTACCTCACCTGGTTCCGAGGTGCCGAGCATCGCCTCACTGTTGCCACCGCGTCCAGGTCCGGGCCTAAAGGTGATCGTGTCAGGGCGCCCACACCCGCCGATCCCGGCCGACGTTCCGGACGACCATCCGCTCCGCCGCTGCCGGGTGGTCGAGCTGACGCCGTCCCCTCACGCCGAGGGCATCGCCCGGGAGGCGACCCGAGAACTCGGCCGACATCTCGCTTCTGATGGCGTCCCCCGGGACCTGGTCGGGCTGCTCACGGCGTCAGGAGGCGGCCTCGCTCTCGACGACCTGGCTGAGCTGACAGCACTTCCTCGCCACGCGATCGACGACGTGCTCAACGGCGTGTTCGGACGCACCATCGAGCGAAGAGAGGGCGTATTCCTCTTCGCTCACGACGCGCTCCGGACGATGGCTGTGGAGCGGCTCGGATCAGCCGAGTTGGCTCGCTACCGCGATCGCATTCACCAGTGGGCGGACAGGTACCGGGGCCGGGGATGGCCCGTGGAGACACCCGACTACCTCCTGCGTGGTTACTCCGGCCTGCTCCGCGAGACGCGTGACCTGCCACGGATGGTGGCCAGCGGCACCGACCAGGCGCGCCACGACTGCATGTTGTCCCGACTGCACGCAGACACCGCGGCACTTGCCGACATCGAGGCCGCACAGCGAACCCTGCTGACCGAGCCAGAGCCCGACCTAGTCTCGATCGGCCGATTGGCGGTACATCACGACTTCCTGGTGCACCGGAATCTCACCATCAGACCGGACATCCCGGAGCTCTGGGCTCAACTCGGGCTCATGGATCGCGCGGCCACGCTGGCTGAGTCGATCACCGATCCGGGCCGACGCGAGGCCGCGCTCGAAAGGGTGCTCATCCAGGCAGTCTCCGGCCGTGACTGGGAACGGGTTGCCGGGATGCTCCGCCAGATCCCCGACGCTAAAAGGCGAACCGAGGCGACCGTCGCCGCAATGGTCGCGCCGGATGCCCCGGTCCGGGCGCTTCTAGACCAGGAGCTCGGAATCCTAGCCGCGTTTTCCGCCGAACAAGACCGGACGCCCTTGGTAGTGCGACTGGGCACTGCACTTGCTGTCAACGGCGACCGGATGAATCTTGAGTATCTTGTCGGCCGGCTCGACTCCCTCGCGCAACAGATAGATGTGCTCCTGCGCGTAGCGGAGGAGTGCGAATACCAGGGCGTTGACGCAGGCGCATTAGTCGAGTTAGGCGATTCGTTGGCGGAGGCCGCTCCTGCGGGCGAGGACAAAAGAACCGCTCTCGACCAGCTTTCCGAACTTCATCGCCTCCGTCGTGAGCAACCGCCTCGCCCTGGCCCTCACAATCAGGTCGTCGCACTGACCGACTGGGAAAAAGCCTCCAGTGGAAGAGCAACGAACGATACCCAGGTGCCCGACGCGCAATTGACGGCCGCAATTCGTGCGTCGCGCTGGTCGAAGGCCGCTACGATCATCTCGTCCTACACAGAGGACGAGCAGAAGAGGGAGGCATGGCTACGGGTGGCTGAGGCGCAATGGCAGTCAGGGCACCACGAGGACTCGCGAGAGTCGTTGAACCGGGCGGTCAGCGTGGAGAAATGGCGCTTGCGATCCAGCAGGCAACCGTTGAGCAGGATCGCCATGCTCGCCGCGGCTCAAGGTGGCCTCAGTCGCCTCACCGAAGTGTCGCAGAAATTTGATGGATGGAACGAGGTGAGACTACTGTGCACCGCCATTCGCCACTCGTCGATGAGTAGCAATCCGGCGGTTTTATCCCAGGTCATGAAAACGGCGCTAAGTCGCCCGTGGCTGCCGTTGTCGGAGTCTCTCACGGAGCTGGTCAGCGCCGCTTTCGATGGCGGCAGCAGTGATCTGCTTTTCCACCTAATCGGGCAGCAAGCACCGCAGTCGATCCTCAAATACTTCGTCGTCGCTTTCTTGGAAGTAGGCGCACTCGATCGCGCCAGGGCGTTGGCGGATGAGATCCGCCAGCCGGAGGAACGGGCGGTCGCCTTGGTTTCCGTCGCACGGGCGCTGGCCGAGGCCGGCGACAATGTCGCCGCCAAGGATGTAGCCGAAAAGGCCGAGCTGGTGGCACGTTCCATCCCTGACCTGGCCTGGCAACGGAAGATCTTGTCTGAGATGGCCGCACTGGCGGCTGCGGCCGGCGATTCGGCGGTTACGACAGCGCTCATAACCGCGGTAAAACGGCTTACCAACGAGACAGAGCCGCTCGAGCCTGTTCTCGGCTTGGTGGCAGAGTCGCTCAGAGAGGATCGATCCCTGCTCAAGATCCTTGGCGGAGTCGCCCTGGTAACCGGCCAGAACTCCGAAGATCACGACACCCATGGTGAGTTGGTTGCCCGTTTAGCCCGGATCATCGCAGCCGAGGGCAGAACCGACGACGCGCGTCTGCTGCTGACCATCGCCGAGCGTCTGGTCGCCGTGATCCCCGTTCCGGCCCGCCGGGACTGGGCGCTCGCGGATCTGGTCTGGGCGGCTTCGGCGATCGGCGACTTCGCCGTCGCGGAGCGGGCGGCCACCACGGTCGACAGTTCGGATCGCCGCGCAGAGCTCCAGATCCACGTGGTGAGTGCCATGGCCGCGGTTGGCGATGTGCGACAGGCGGAATCTGCTGCGTCTCGGATCGCTGTGCCGGGGAAGAGCGAGGAGGCATTCCTTGAGATTGTCAGAGCACTGACGCGCCGGGGGGATCTGGACGAGGCCGTCACCGCGGCCGCCTCGATCGGCTTTCCCGAACTCCGATCTGAAGGCCTGCTTCTGATCGTGCAAACCTCCGCGCGTTGGGGGGATCTGCATCGCGCTGCGAACGTCGCAAGTCTCATCCCCGACGCCACTTGGCGCCGGTGGGCGTTCGAATGCATCGACTCGACCACCCGAGCCTCAGTGGAGGCGAGGAAAGCTGAAGCCGTCCGACACCCACCGCAACACGAACTCGCTCCGCCAGCCGCATGGCGACTTTTTTACCAGCTCAGCTACTCTGCGGATTCGCCCGCCGATGTTCGCAGCACGGCAGCCAACGCGTTCATGGCCGGAGGCAGCCGAACACCCCTCGCGATGCTCGTTCGCCCCTATCCAGAGGTGATCACGGCGATTGCCACCGAGACCTTAGCCCTCGTAGCCAGCGACAGGTGACCGCTGGCAACCTCTCCCAACACGTCAGCCTGCCAGTACTCGAACGTCACTACGCCTGTCTGCACTGGTAGCCAGCCTCGAAGAGGGCGTCGCACCCAAGTAGGCATGCGGGCATGGCGATGTGGTCGAGGTCGCGTGCCTCTTCTTCGGTACAGACCGCGCGCTTCTTGATGTGGGCGGCGCGCAGGAAGCGGACCGGGTACGTCTCCCCGCAGATAGCACAGTCGGCGTCCGTGGCTGAGGCAAAAAGGCGCTGCCGCAGGAGGGCTTGCTCGCCACGACGGGTGGCTATGCCGAACCGTTCGAGGTCCCCTTCGAAGGTGAATGCGCCGGTTGTGGTCTCGAGCTGCGGTGGAGCGTCGAGGGTGATCACGGGAGGGCTACCGGACGCGCGGGCACCCGGCAGGGTGAGCAGCACGGCTCCGATGAACGCACTCCGGTAGGTACTGGTACGCGGGTGAAGCTCGACGCACCCGTCGCGCAGGAGGCGGCTGAGGGCATCGTCGACCCAGGCGACCGGTACAGGTTGGCCGTTGGGGCTGCGTTCGGTGCTGACGATGACGTGTGGTGGGCGTACTTCGATGACGGTGTTGAGTCGGCCTGAGGCTGTGGTCAGCCGCCGACCGACCAAGCGGCGTAGGAGGTCGGTCGCGCCGGTCATCGCCTCGGCGGGTAGGTGGCCGTTCACTGAGGTGCCTCTGCCGAACGAGTGTCGTACGACGGCCAGCCACTGTCGGTCTGTCAGAGGAAATGGATTGCCAGACCACGGCCGCGTGAGTATCGCGCTATCAGCGAAGTCCTGATCGCCAGCGAGGGCAGTGCGTGGCACCGGCTGGTCCAAGAATCGCCGTGTGAGCCGGACGGGCATCACGCAGCGCGTGGCGACAGGATCAGGCGGCTCGGCGTAATAGCCATCGTCGACTCGCCCCTCTGTGGCCGATGTTGAAGGACCGGTGGTGTGACCCACCGCTACCACTCCGCCGGTGCTTCCGGTCAACCAGAGAACAACATCCTGATCAGGACGGATATCGCCGAGGTGATGTATCGCCGTCCACGCGGTGATCTCATGACCATCGGCGATGAAATCGTGGATGCGCCACTTGGTCGGGTTGCATTGCAGGAGCCACCGAATGAGACACCTTCCAGCAGTCACCCATGGACTCTTGGCGCCGCGCTGGCGCCGAACATCGGCTCGGACGTTAAGGGTAAGCCGATCCGTCGCTGGTCGCGGTGCCCGAGGCAGGCCGCCGCCCTGCGACGCCGGCCGGTAGAGCTGGCCCCTACATGGGTGCACTTCAACCTGGCCAACGATACCTCGAACAGCCTGGTCAGAGTCGTGTGAGCAATCGACGTCCTCGACGACGGAACAGTCGGTGCGCCCGTAGTACGCGATCAGACCTCACCGTCGGTGGCGACCGATGGTCCCTTCTTCGGCTGAGCGACGAGTGGAGGCACCTCTGGCGTTCCGCTCGAAGGCTGAGGCATCGGCAGCCGCCCGATCAGCGCACTTGGCCCGGTTCCCCGATGACGGCGTGGCAGGACTGCGGGCATGGGTACTGCGGGTTGACAAGGTTTCACGTACGGTGGTCCCGCCTTCGAAGATCGGGTCATCGGGCACCCGCTGGTTGGTGAGGAAACTGAGGAACGGATGAGCGACAGCCGCGAGCAACGCCTGTCGCTGGCAAGCCTCGACTTTCTCGGCGATGAGGCCGGGCTTCGGCAGCGCGTCGAGCAGGTTTTGCGGGAGGGCGGGAATCCTGACGATTCCGGCGGATCCGATGCCACTAGATCGGTTTCGGTAGTCGTCGATGCTCAACGGCGAGTTAAAGCCGTACTGGTTGGCCGCGGGTGGCGTAGCGAGGTTGGCGTGGCTGGATTTCCGGCGGCGCTCTTCGAGGCCTACAGCGCCGCCCTCGGTGCCGGACTCGAAGAGGCCGCCTTGGCGCAACTGCAGCAGGGGCAGGGTCCGTCGACACCGCCACGACGGACCGCGGTGCAGGCGTCGCCGGAGCTCGATGAGGACGTGTGGTCGCGGGAGACCTGGCGCACGCTGCAGGGCCTCGACGCGGAGCTGGATCGGGTGGCACAGCTGCGCGTTTCCCCGGTCGAGCAGGTCATGACGAGCCCCAACGGTTGTCTGACGTTGCGGATTCGCGCGAGCAGCATTGTCGGTATCACCGGCGACACGGGACGGATCGCCCGTGCCGACGCCGGTCAGCTGCGGTTCGAAGCCCAGTCCGTCTTCGGCGCCTTCGACCTGGCATGGGCAGATCAACACGACGTTGAGGGGTGGCCAGGTGGATGAGCTGAATGTCATCACGGACGTGTTGCGTACCGAGGGCGGCAAGTGGTTGCAGCTGTCCGACAGCGCTACCGCCGTCAAGGCCGCCGCGGAGGGGCTGAGCTTGGACGTCTCCGCCTTCTACATCGGCGACGTCAACGCGGGCGTCCACTCAGCCGCGTACCGCGACTTTCACGCCTTCATGGTCGGGATCCTCGCCGGGGCGGCGACGGAGTTTGAGCAGGTCGGTGAGGCCCTTCGTCGCGTCGCCGACGCCTACGACCGGGCCGACGAGGTGATCTCGCTGGACCTCAACACGATCTACAAGGCCTAAGCACGGACGTTACGACCTGGAAGGACACGGAAGCTGATGCAGCCCGCACCGCCGGACCTGGAATACGGCGAGCCGTTCAACAAGGCCTTCGACCAGATCCGCGTCGGTGTGGACCTTGCCGTCGAGGGGTTCAACGACGTCGTCTCGCAGGTCAACGAGTGGGCGTGGCTCCTTGGCCCTGCGGCGCTGCTGTGGATCAAACACAACCTTGACGCCGCGCGCCGCGGCCTGCGGGAGGTCATGGACCGGGTCGATCACGCGTTGGAGCATCGGATGCCGGTGCTGTCGCTCATTTCGATGAGCTTCCGGTGGGTCACCGGGGTGAAGACGCCCGTCTCCCAGCTGTCGTTCACGATCAGCGAGCCAGTCGACCAGAACCTGGTCAAGTGGACCGGGGACGCGGCACGGGCCTACGCCGACAAGGCTGTCAAGCAGCGGGCGGCGGTTGACGAGTCCGTTCTCAAGGCGGAGTTCATCAGTCAGTGGCTGTTCAAGATCGCTAGGGCCAACGTCGACTACGCGGTGGAGCTGGCGACGATCGTCACCAAGCTGGCGGGTCAGTTCGCCCAGGCCGCCGTCGACGCGACGACGGTCGTCAACATTCCCTGGGCCATCGACACGTTAGCCAAGTCTGTCGGCGATATTGTCACGGCGGGACTGGACACCCTCCTGCGGATCGGTGAGCGTTTCGTTGACGCGTTGGGTAACGTCCGGCATATCGCGACGCAGGTCGGTGACTACTCGAAGCTTCCCGGCGGCCGTTGGCCCGAAGCCGTCCGCGGGTAGGGCCTGTCGTCAGGCGTGCGGGACGGCGGTGTAGGTCGCCTTGAGGATCGCCAGCGCTTTCGCGGCGAGTGTCTTTGTAGGCAGGTAGGCGTCGCCGCCGACCGCGAGCCAGACCTTCACCACCAGGTTGGCGCGGCGGGCGTGGAGCATGTACTCGGTGTACTTGAAGCCAGGGTCTGATCGCTTGACGAACCCCTCGGCCTCCTCGCCGACGCCGGAGACGGGGCCATCGGCCGTCATGCCTGTCACCTGCTGGGTCGCGGTGTAGAGGCGTCCGGCCTCCTCGGCGCTCGTCAACGAGGAGGTTTCCACCAGCAGGTTGGCCTGGTGGTCGTCGGCGGTGCGCATCTCGAACAGGCACGACGAGCCCTGCCGCGCCAGCGGGGGCTTCGGGTCGGTCCGAGCGACCTTCACCGATAGGTCCGCCAGGGGTGCCAGGTCGGTGCGCCGGCACAGGTCAAGGTTGGTGGCGTCGTACAAGGAGTCAACAGCGGGTGCCGGGCTACTGGTGGCGGGAACACCAACGCTCGGCGAGGTGGTGACGGCACGGGGCCTCGCTGATCCGCCGTCGTCGCACCCTGCGGTAACCGCGAGCGTTACCAGAAGGCCGACAACTAACGCCCGATTGCGGGACCGCGCTTCCACGCCGTTGACCATACCGTCAGCTTCGTTAGGTTCTCGCCCGTGTGGGTTGCCCTTATCGTCGAGGCATGCCCCACGAGACCGTCGAGTCTGTCGCTCGTTCCCGTGCGATCACCGCGGCGGCGGTTTTGCAACAACTGGTCGATCTACGCGCCTACCCTCACCGGCACCTTGCCGTGGTCGCCTACGCCGCTGGCGGCGACAACATCAGCCAGGCTCTCGCGGCCGCCGACTACCTCAGCCACACAGGATGGGAACTCGTCACTCTAACGGAGGTGGGGGGCGGCCGGACGCTGCTCGCGATCATGCGACGCCGGTGAGCCAGCGGGGCAAGGACAGAGGGCTCGGCTGTTCGGTTGTCGCGAGCAGCCCGGCGCCCAGTGCGGATCCACGACTGATCGGGCTGTCATCGCGGATTGTCTTCCTGGGTCAGCGCTGCCGCAGCCGGAGGACGGTTCCTCGGCTTCATAAATCATCGGGCCACCAGTGTGGGTCGAGGCTTTTGCCGTGGCCTCGCGGGCATCGTCCGTAGCCGGTGCTGGAGACGTTCCAATGGTGGTAGCAGTACGGGGCGTCGCACTGGCCGCAGAATCCGGCGTCGTCGTAAAAGCCCGCGGAGGTCACGGCGGCGTACCGGTACGGCTGGGTGAAGGCGTCAGTGATCCGTTGTGCCTCTGCCGGGTCCACCGGTCGGCCGGATCCGTTGCCCGCCACGATCCCGGAGAACAGCAGCCACCATTGCTGGCCGCTGTGGCGCTGTCGGGCGGCGGTGTAGGCGTCGCGCTGCGGCGGTGACCAGCGCTGCCAGTCCACCGGCTGGGAGGCTGGTGCGACGAGTTCGACGTGGGCTGCCGGGCGCCCGCACACCGCGCACGGTGGTTCCGCGACGAAGGCCTGAAGCATGACTCTCATCCTCCCCCGTTAGGCGACCACGCGCAGTCGTCGGACGGTGTCGCTGGCACCGTCGGCCTGGGTGGTTTCCCACCGACGTTGCAGCGCGTCGACGACGGCGGCGATCATGGGCTCGGTGACGTGGCTGTAGATACCGCGCACACCGGGCAGGCGATGACCGAGGCGACGGGCTTGGGCGATCTCGGGTATGCCGTCCTCGATGAGCCACGTCTTGTGAGTGTGGCGCAGGTCGTGGAAGTGCATGCCGGGCAGGACCGGTGGGATACCCCGTTGAGGGTTGCCGGCGACGGCGGGTGTCCAGGCCCGGCGGTTGAAGTTGGAGCGCCGCTGGTGGTGGCCGCGGGCTCCGGGGAAGACGATGTCGTGGGGTTGTTCGGCGAGGTGGACGGCGAGGAGGGTGGTCAGGAAGCGGGGCACCCGGATGTGGCGCACCGAGTCGTTGGTCTTGGGTGGGCCGAGGAACAGCTTGCCTTCGACCTCGTGCAGGGCGCCGACGTCGGGGTGCACGTGGATGCTGCCGGTGGTGAGGTCGACGTTGTCGCGGGTGAGTCCGGTGAGTTCTCCCCACCGCATGCCGGTGTAGGCGGCGGTGAGGATGAGCAGCCCGTCGCTGGGGCGGGCTTGGCGGGCGACGATCGCGGCGACCTGCTCGGCGGTGGCATGCGGTCGCTCACCGCGGATGCCTTTGGGGATGCGGATTCCCCGGCAGGGGTTGAAGGGTAGGCGTCGGTCTTCGACGGCTTCTTGCAGGACCATCGACAGAACCATCATCACGTCGGCGACGGATCGTGGCGAGAGGCGCTTGCCGAGGGCGACGGCGAGGGTTTTGACGTGTTGGCGGCGGATGTCGACCAGCGGCAGCGGGCCGAGGGCGGGCAGGATGTGCAGCCGGAGGTGACTGCGGTAAGCGGCCCAGGTCGCGGGGCCCGCTTGGTGGGTCGTTTCCCAGATCGGAACCCAGTCGGCGAGGGGGATGCGTCCGGCGCGGGGGTCGATGTAGGTGTCACGGGCCGCTTCGACGTCGATCTCCTTGGCGCGGATGACGGCGTCGGCGCGCAGGTCGTGGGATGAGTCAGTGGTGACGGCTCCGTCGGGCATGCGCAGGCGCACGCGGAATCGGGTGCCGCGCTTTTCTACCCAGGCCATGGTGTGGTCTCCGTCCGGTTGGTGTCAGGGGTGGTGATTGACGCGTGACTGCCGGGGCGGGGCAAGTCGCCGGTGTGGCGTCGGTGGCGTCGGGTAGTACGCCGGCCGGTGGGGACTTGCGCGGCGGCGGCAATGATGGCGGCGAGGTCGGCGGCTGAGAAGCGCAGGTGCTTGCCGAGGAAGGTGCAAGGGATCTGGCGGCGGCCGGCGCGGCGGCGCAGCCATGACTCCGGCACGCGGAGTCGGGCGGCAGCTTCGGCCGGCGTGTAAAGCCTCGGTTCCTGCTCGCCGTGGCCCACGGTTGTGTCGTGGGGGGTGGGGGCGGCCGGTGGTGGTCGGCGTCGGGCGCGGGACTGGTTGGCAGGCATCGGTCGACTCCCGAACGTCGGAGGTTCTGGCGGTTGGAGATCGGGGTGGTGGCTCGTCGCGGACGGTGTGGGTGCGCCGCGACGAGCCACCGCCGGCTGGCAGGGGCTAGGTGTGCTGGCAGAGCAAAAGTCGCAGGGCAGTCGCCGCTTGGGCGGGGACGACGCCGTTGCCGAGGACCCGCAGTGCGGCGGTGCGGGGCAACCCGAGGGTGCGGTCGGTAACCCAGTGCTCGGGCAGGCCCATGAGCCACTCCACGAACGGCGGCGCGAGGACCGGCTTGCCGTGCCGGCCGGTTTGCGTGGGTTCGGGCGCGGGGCGGCCGAGCAGCAACTCCCAGCGGGCGACGGCCGGGGCATAGCCGCCCCACCGCTGCTCGTCGGGCTGCCCGAGGGCGGCGATGGTGGTGCGCAGGTCCGGGCCGCCGTCGCCGTGGCGCCCGGGGCCGCGCCCATCGGACGCGCGCGGGGTTGGCAGGATCCGGGCCGGGACCCGCACCGCCGCGGAGGGGAGGGTGAGGTCTCCGTGCGAGCCGCGCTGCCCTGGGCAGCCCTTCTCGCCGTCGGTGGCCCTGGGGGTGGGCAGCAGCACCTGAGACAGCGGGGGCCGGAACCCGGCGCCCGCGCGTCGTCCGGGCGTGCCGGTGTCACTCGCTCTCGGTGTGGGCAGCAACCGTTCGGCGTCGGTGTGCGCGTGCTGAACGGTGCGCTCCGCGGTGGTGGGTAGGAAGCCGTGCGTGGATCCCGACGGTTCGATGAGGTCGGGCAGGCCGTGCTGGTGGCCGGGGCCTTTGCCGTCACGGGCGCACGGTGTCGGCAGCGTCCGCACCTCCGCCCCGCTGTGCGCTGGGTGTGGCCAGCAGAAACAGCCGGTCGCGGCGGTGGGCGGCGCCGACGTCGGACGCGCGTAGGCATAGCCAGCTCGTGTCGTACCCGATCGCGGCCAGGTCAGCTTCGACGACGTCGAATCCTCGCCGCAGGAGGGCGGCGACGTTCTCCACGAACACGAGCGGCGGTCGAAGGACGCGAACGGCGTCGGCGATCGAACTCCACAGGCTGGAGTGCGTCCCGGTGATGCCGGCGCGTTTGCCGGCGTTGGAAATGTCCTGGCACGGGAACCCGGCGGTAAGGACGTCGACGGGCTCGACGCGGGTCCAGTCGACGGTGCGGATGTCGCCGAGGTTGGGCACGCCGGGCCAGTGATGCTCGCAGACGGTGCGGGCGTGCCGATCGGTCTCGGCGTACCAGGTGAGCTGGCCGCCGAGCACCAGCTCGACGGCCAGGTCGAGGCCGCCGTAGCCGGTGCACAGCGATCCGATGCGGGGGGCGGTGGTGTGGGCACTGCTCACGTCACCTCCCCGCGCCCGGCGTCGCCTGTCACCGGCTCACCGTTCGGGCAGGACCAGGGGCCACAGCCAGGCGCGTCTTCGGGTTGGGAACGGGGGCGCAGCTGTACCTCGTCAAGCGGTACTCGCTGCCGGTGCAGGAAGAACTGGCCGCGCAAGGGGTGTCCGTCGGCGGTGGCCCGGGCGGAGCCGTTGCGGATGGACCGGTCGAAGGCGACGGCGTCGGCCCACTCCTGCGGGCTGTGCTCACGCAGGGCGAACCAGAAGCCGTCGTCGTGGAACGGGCAGCCCACGCACGACGACTTCGGGGTGTCCGCGAGGCCGTGCTCGGCCAGGAAGCGCAGGCAGTCGGTGCGCCGCCAACCGACGTCGAGCAGCGGGTGCACGTTGTGCATGTAGGCGACGTCGGAGTCGCGGGCCCGACCGATCTCGTCGAGGCTGATCCCGATCGCGACCTCCGCCCGGACCCCTGCCGGGACGCGCCTCGGGTGGGGGTAGCCCAGCCGGCGCCGCACCTCAGCCTTGATGGGTTTGATCTTGTATTCGGAGGTGCACTGCCGGCGGGCCATCCCCCGCTCACCGTTCGGGCCGAGAGTGAACAGGGGCATGGAGGCGAACCGGTGGCGTGGGTCGAGCGCGTCAGCTCGGATGTCACCGGCGCTGACGCGCACCACTGCGATTCCGGCCCGCTCGGCGATGCCGGTCAGGCGGTCCAGGTGCCGGTAGACCACAGTCGGCTCCCAGCCGGTGTCGGCGAAGATCGCCGCCTCGAACCCGGGGATCGCGCCTTGGGCGGCGAGCAGCAGGAGTGTGGAGCTCTGCACGCCGGCGCCCAGGGACAGGTAGCGGTAAGTGGGTGGGCTCATGCGACCACCCCGGATCCGCCCTCAGGCGTGCGCGTCTTGGCGAAGATCAGAACGTCTTCGTGAGCGATAAGGTGCATCGGCACCCCGGACGAGCGGGCCTTGCGGACCTGTTGGAGTTGGAAGAACGACGGCCGGGCGACGAGGTGCCCGTCACGGACGGCGGCGAGGAGGGCGACGCACCGCTCGGTCGGCACGAGTCCGGCACGTAGGCCAGCGGCGATGACGGCGCTGGGCAGGTCGACCAGCTCGCCGCGCTTGCGCCACGGGCGGGCGGTGACCACAACGGCGCCGCCGGGTCGTAGCAGGGTGGCGCAGCCGCGCAGGATCTCCGCGAAGCCGTCGGTGAGACCGGTCAGGTCGCGGTAGGCGAGATTGCCCTTGTCCTCGCCGTCGTTGTACCGGTCGTCGTACTTGACGACCCCGTCCGCGCCGGGGCGGACGAGGCCATGGACGGTCGGCCCGTACGGCGGTGAGGTGACCACGAGCGCCACCTGCCCGGTGAGGGCCTTCGGCACCAGGGACATCAGCCGGGTCGCGTCGCCGCGGATGACCGATGCGCATCCGGTGGCGCCCTGGTCGTGGGCGTGGCGGATGTTGGCGTCGGCGATGTTTGACCACTGCGGCTCGTATTCGATGCCGAAGGCGTCGCGGCCGGCGTGGACGGCCTCGACCAGGGTGGTGCCGATGCCGCACATCGGGTCCAGGACCAGATCGCCGGGCTCGGTGTAGGCGGCGATCGCGTGGGCGGCGATCGCGGGCAACATCCGGGCGGGATGCTTGACCGATTCCGGCACGTACCGGCCGCGGCGCTGGACGGGGCCGGTCGACTGGGCGGTAGCCCAGACGGACAGGCCGTCGGCGGCGACGTGGCGGCAGTCTTCGTACTCGCCAGCCAGGCCCGGGTAGTCCTCGTTGCCGGCGGGGCCGTTGGTGTCCGGCCTTTGGGGGTCGAACTGTCCGGTGGTGTGCTCAGGCACGGCGCTCACCGCCGTCGCGACCACGGCGCCGTCCCGCTCCGGCGGCAGAAGCCGGGTGTGGGATGAAGACCATCAGGTCGGCGTGCACCCGCACGTGGGCGACCGACCACTGCTCGGGGTTGGCGTGGGCCAGGGTGAGCAGTTCCTCGTCGGTGCCGTGGTAGTAGACGAACTGGTCACCGCCGGTATCGGCCTCGACGGCGACGATGTGCTGCAGGTAGCCCAGTCCCGCCGCGGAGGCGGCGGCCACAAGCGGCCCGAAGTCCTCCGGCGTGGGCTGCCTGCCGGCGGGGACGCCGACGACGAGGACGAGGCAGCCGCCGGGGCGCAGCAACCGCCCGCCGGCGGCGAGGAGCCAGGCGAGGCGGACCCGGGCCGTCGTGCCCGCCTCGTGCAGCGGCCAGCAGGCGACCAGCAGGCTGGTGGCCGCGTCCAGCGCGCCGCCGTCGGGCGGCCTGACGACTGCGGCGTCGGCACCGGGCAGGTCGGGGTCGGTGAGGTCGTCGCCGAACCAGTCGACCAACTCGGGCGGGTCCTGCACGTCGCCGGCCTCCGGCTCGCCGGGCGCGGTAAGTGGGTTGGTTGCGGTCGTGGGCGCCGGCGAGCCGGCGGTGGCGGGCCCGATGATCAGACTGGAGCTGTCGGTGAACCAGGCGCGGTGGTGCTGGCGACGACCCTGGGCGCAGATCGGTGCGAGGACGTGGTCGGTGGTGAGGTCGACCACCGCCTCCCCGGGCCGGCTGTAGGCCGCGACGAGGCGGTAGGCCAGACGGGTAGGCAGGCTGGAGTGCGGGTCGGCGCCGGTACGGGCGGTGCGCCAGACCGTGATCGGTACCGGCGGGTCGCCGGCGATCATGTCGATGAGGGTGGAGTCGGCCGGCTCGCTGTGCTCGGCCGGTTGGTGCGGGTACGGCGTGTGCTCGCTCATGTGCTGTCGGCTCCGCGCCGCGCCGTGAAGCGCTGACATCCCCAAATCGGGTTTTGTGAGCCTCAGCGAACACTCGCCGAACCCACAGCCGCTCACCGCGCGCGACCCGGCATCGACTTGTTCCGCTTTTCGTGGTCCTGTCTGATGCGTGGGACGTGGCGGCAGCCATCGGCAGAAGCGCTACCTCGACGGGACCGACTTCGTCCCTACTCACTTCTGTCAGTGACGCTGGCTTACTGACAGAAAGGCACTGACCGTGCCGACGCCGGCCGGCGAGAACGCCCCTGGCGTCGACGTCGACCGGCACTGTGAGAGGTCGCCGAGCGTTCTGTGTGCGATGCCGTTGTCATGGGCGCGGCGCCGCTTGTCACCGGGTCGGGATGTCGAGCGGTGACAACCTGCCCGGGACTTGTCACAGGTACGTCCGCAGCCCGCGCGGGGCCCGTCCCCGGCGAGCGGGTGACAGGGGCGCTGTGAGCCGACCCCGGTTGTCACAGGAGAACAGGTGGGTCCCCTGTGCGGTCGTCCGCGCCGTCTCGCGGGTCGCGGACTGAGCCCGTGCCAACACCCTCGAGCCGCGCGGCCACAGGCACTGTCAGGGTGTCACAGGGCAGGTCAACCGACCTTTGTCAGACCCTCGGCCAACGATCAGCGGTGATGGCGCGCGGGCGGGCGGGCCACTGACAGAGCCCCGGGGTCGAGGGCGACGGACAGCGCCCTGGGCAGCTCTGTCAGTTCGGTGTGAGCCCTCTGTGGCGCAATCGATGCCACCGATCGCCGTGACCACGCCGGCGACGGCATTCGCATCCCTTCGGTGTCACAGGAGTGTTGACATGAGCGCGTCCGACCCGACGATCTGGCCAGCATCGGCCCTCGACGCGGCGGCGACCACCTACGCCGCGCTGACCTGCGAGCCCGCGCCGCTGGCCCTCAATTGCACGGCATTCTTCTCCGACGCGCGTCTGCCGCAGCCGGTGATGCCGCTGCCCGCGCTGCGGGACTGGCTGTTGCGCCACCCCCGCGCTTACACGGCGCGTGACGAGGTATGGCGGGAGCTGATCCGACGCGCCCGCCTCGACGGGCCACACTGGGTCATCGCCGCGGTCGGCATGGCGATGCCGGCGCTACAGCAATACGCGGCGCAGCTGTGCGAGGGCTACACCGGCGACCCCGCGGATATCGACGCCGAGATCCTGACCGGGTTCCTGACCGCGCTTCGCGACCGGGCGGACCTGACCAAACCCGCGCCGTACGCGAGCCTGTGCAAGGCGGCGTGGCGAGCCGGACGGGACCAGCGGCTGCAGCAGCGTGAGTACCTGCCGGTGCAGGACATCGAGCACCTCGTTGCCGGCTCCCGCACCCCGCCGGTGCCGTACGGGCATCCGGACCTCCTGGTCCGCCGCGCGGTGACCCTCGGGATCCTCGACCCCGAGGACGAGCAGCCCTACATCGACGTGCGGCTCGGTCGCCGGGCGATCGAGCCCATAGCCGCGAGCAATGGCGTCAGCGTCGACGCCCTGCGCATGCGGCTGTCCCGCATCGACAGCCGCATCGTCGAGGCTCTCGCGGACGGGCTGCTGACCGGGGTCGCGTCGCCGGAGACTACGGCGCGACTGCGGCAGCAGGCCGAGCAGCGCGGCCGTCGCCGCGCGGGACGCGCCGCGGCCGCCCATCGCGAAGCCACCCGGCAGCACTCCGCGGCGGCCGCCTGACGGCCACCCCGGCACGGCTGTGGCCCGACGGTGCACGTCGGGCCACAGCCGTGCCCGCGTGCCGAGCACCCGTATCCAGTAGGGAGCTTGCTCCTAAGGCACCGCGCTGCGCTGGCAGCAGAGCGACGAGAGAACCGGTGCGGGACTGCCAGTCCGACCTGCCCCGCCGTTACGTCCTGCCGCCCGGGCGCCGCTCGGCCGTGTCCTCCGCTCCGACGATCACAACCTGTCCGCCAGCGTCTGTAGCACCGGAGCGGGCGAACCGACGCTGCCGTGTCAAGAGCTGTGAGCGCCAGCGGCACTCGCAGCGCCGACAGAAAGCCCGTCTTGGTCCGGCTGTGAGTCTTCGCCCGTGGGCCGCGCTGTCGGCGGTGAAAGATCCTGACCTGTGCTGTGAGCCGTGCCCGGACCGGGGTGAGCGCGGCAAGTGTTCGCCAGGGCTCACGAATCCCGGTTTGGGGGTGCGGGACTTTCAGCGAGCTGTACCGCTCGCCGGTCCCGCCCGCCGCCGGGCGACACGAGTAGCCGCGATCCGCGCGCCTCGGGTGCCGCGCCAGTTGATGCGCTGACACCACATTGATGACCGCAAACCACCCATGAGGGAGGACCAGCTCCTCTCGGGGCTCACGCGGTTCCCGCATTGCTCTCGTGCGCCCGGCGGCGGTCCCACCTGACCGCTTCGAGCAATCGCCGCCCCGGTCACGCGTCTTCGTGATCGGCGGCGGCGGGAGGAGAAACCGCCATGTCCCGCACTCCACAGCACACTCTCCGAACACCGCGAGTCGTTCGTCTCACCCTCCGTGCGGCCGTCCCGCTGGTCGGCGTCGGCCTGTCACTGGCCGTCCCGGCCGCCGCGTATGCCGATCCGAGCGCCGCCGTCTACCTGACGGCGAACTCCCTGCCGGTGGTGATCGCCAACCTGCAGGCCTGGGTCATGGGCATCCTTGCCGCCGTCGCGACCCTCTTCCTCGTTCTGGCCGGCGTTTACTGGGCCACCGCCGGTGGTGACCCGTCGCAGGTCGAGAAGGCCAAGCTCGCCCTGCGCAACGCGTTGCTCGGCTACGGCCTGGCCGTCCTCGCACCGATCTTGCTGCAGGTCGTCCGGGGCATCGTGGGGGGCTGACCTCATGGGATGGGTCCTCGACCAGGTTCTTGATTGGCTCACCGCGGCGATCCTGGCCTGCCTCAACGCGATCTTCGACCTGATCACCGGCATTCTGCTCACCGCCCCGAAGGTCACCGTGCTGCCGCAGGTGCAGGCGCTCACCGGCCGGTCGGTCTGGATCGTGGACTCCGTCTTCGTGTTGGCGTTCGTCGCCGCCGGCGTGCTCGTCATGGTCGCCGGCGGCGACGAACAGTCCCGGTACACGGTCAAGGACCTCCTCCCGCGGCTGGTCGTCGGGTTCACCGCCGCGCACTTCTCCCAGTTGGCCTGCGACCAGCTCATCGATGTGGCCAACGCCCTGACCGCGGCGATCAGCGAGGGCGGCTACGACGGCGACGGCGCGTTCACCGCGATCCGCACCCACCTCGCGGCGGCACAGGACCGCGCCGTCCCGCTGTTGTTCCTCATCCTGATCCTGCTCATCACCGTTCTGGTCGTGACGGCTGCGTTTCAGCTGATCGGCCGGTTCGTGGCGCTGCTGGTGATGACGAGCATCGCGCCGCTGGCGCTGGCCTGCCACGCGCTGCCGCAGACCGACGGTCTCGCCCGGCTGTGGTGGCGCGCCTACGCCGGATGCCTGGCGATCCCCGTGGCGCAGGCGTTCTTCCTCACCGCGGGGCAGCAGACACTGCTCGACCCGGCGACCATGCTGCCCGTGTTCGGACTGCCCGTCGACCCGGGCGGCACGCTGAACCTCCTGGTCGTGGTGGTGCTGCTGTGGACCACCGTCAAGATCCCCACACTGTTGGCCCGCTGGGCGGGCCAGACCGGACGCGGCACAAGCACCATGCTCGGCGCGGTCGTCCGCGTCGTCGTGGTGCAACAGCTCGCCCGCACCGTCCCCGGCCTGAACACCCTTCGGAGGACCATCAGATGACCCGGCCTGATCCCGAAGCGCCGTTGAGGGCACGGATGCCCTCCGACGTCGACGCCCCCGACAAGGTCGCCTACGGGCTGACGTTCCACCAGCTGGCAATCATCGCCACCGGCGCGCTTGTGTTCTACGCCGCATGGCGCACACTGCACGGCGTCGTGCCGGCGCCGGTGTTCATCGGTGCTGGTGTGGTCCTCGGCGGGCTGCTTATCGGCCTGGCGCTCGGCCGACGTGACGGCCTGTCCATGGACGTGTGGCTGCTGCACGCGATCCGCCACACCCGCACCCCCCGGTCACTGTCCACCGCCACCGTCGCGGCGCACACCGGGACGCCGGATTGGGTCGAGACCCCCACCAGCGGCCGGATGCCGCTGCCGGCGCCGTTGCGGCTGCCCGCCGACGCCATCGACGACGACGGGGAGATCAGTCTCGGTGGCACGCGGGCGGCGATCGTCGGCACCACCACGGTGAACCTCGCGCTGCGCACGCCCGCAGAGCAGACGGCCCTGATCGAGGGGTGGGGGCGGTGGCTCAACAGCCTGTCGACACCGACGCAGATCGTCGTGTCCGCGCAACCGGTTGACCTGGCCTCCCACAGCCGGGCCCTCGCCACCGGCGCGGACGCCCAGCCGCATCCACGGCTGCGCGCGGCGTGCGCCGACCACGCCGAGTTTCTCGGCGACCTCGCCGCCCGCCGGGACCCGCTGCGCCGGCAGGTCCTGGTCGTCACCCGCTCGCCGGCCGGCGAGCGGGCGCATGCCGCGCGGCGGCGAGCCGAGGACACGGTGCGGGCGTTGGCCGGCCTCGGCGTCAGTCCGCGGGTGCTGGACGGCTCGGCGGTCACCGCCGCCCTGGCCGGCGCCGCCGACCCGTACCGCCCGCCGTGTCCCGGCGGCCTGGCCGCACCCGACGCCGTCATCACCGCCGCCGCCCCCACCCGCAAAACAAGGAGCCAACCATGATCAGGAACAGACGACCCGGCGACGACGGCGCACCGCCGCGGCCGGGCTCACTGGCATCGGCGGTCACGCCGGCCACCGTTGAGGTCACACCCCGGTGGCTGCGCGTGGGCGACGGCTTCGCCGCCACCCTCGTGGTGACCGGATACCCGGCCGAGGTGGGCCCGGCGTGGCTGGAGCCGCTGCTGTCCTGGCCGGGCCGGCTCGACCTCGCATTGCACATCGAGCCGCTGCCGGCCCCGATCGCCGCCGACCGGCTCCGCAAACAACGAGCACGGCTGGAGTCCTCCCGACGCGCCGACTCCGAACGCGGCAAGCTCGCCGACCCCTACGTCGATGCCGCCGCCCACGACGCCGGTGACCTAGCCGAGCGGCTGGCCCGAGGCGCGGCGAAGCTGTTCCGCGTCGGCCTGTACCTGACCGTGCACGCCCGCACCGAAGACGAACTACTGCAGGCGTGCGCGCAGGTCCGGGCCGCCGCCGCGTCCACCCTTCTCGAAGTGCAGCCCGCGACGTGGCGGCAGCTTTCCGGCTGGACCACCACCCTGCCCCTCGCGACGGATGGGCTGCGGATGCCGCGCACGATGGACACCCAGGCGCTCGCGGCCGCGTTTCCGCTGTCGAGCCCGGACCTGCCCGCGCCGCTGCCCGGCGACCCGCCGGCCACCGGCGGTGTCCTCTACGGGATCAACCCCGCCAGTTCGGGGATTGTCTGGTGGGACCGCTGGACGCAGGAGAACCACAACTCGATCGTCCTGGCCCGCTCCGGGGCTGGGAAGTCGTACTTCGTGAAGCTGGAGATCCTGCGCAACCTCTACCAGGGTGTGCAGGTCGCGGTGGTGGACCCCGAGGACGAGTACCTGCGACTGGCCGACGCGGTCGGCGGCAGCATCGTCCGGTTGGGCCTGCCCGGCGTGAAGATCAACCCCCTGGACCTGCCAGTCGGCGACCGGCGTCCCGACACGCTGACCCGCCGCGCCCTGTTCCTGCACACCCTGGTCAGCGTGCTCCTCGGGCACCAGCCGCCACCGGCGGAGCGCGCCGCGCTGGACCGGGCCATCCTCGCCGTCTACCGGGCCGCCGGGATCACCGCCGACCCGGCCACGCACCACCGGCCCGCGCCGCTGTTACGCGACCTGGCCGCCACGCTGCGCGCCGACGACGACCCGGCCGCCGCGACGCTGGCCGCCCGGCTCGCGCCGTGGGTGCAGGGCAGCTTCGCCGACCTGTTCGACGCACCCACCACCCAGGCACCGGTCGGACACCTGGTCGTGTGGTCGCTGCGGCATCTGCCCGACGAACTGCGCACCGTCGGCACCCTGCTCGCGCTGGACTCGATCTGGCGCACCGTCGACGCCCCGCAACGCCCGTCGCGGCGGCGGCTCGTGGTGGTCGACGAGGCGTGGCTGCTGATGCGCGACGGCGAAGGCGCCCGCTTCCTGTTCCGCATGTCGAAGGCAGCACGCAAGCGCAACGCCGGGCTGACGGTCATCACCCAGGACGCCGCCGACGTGCTGAGCACCGACCTCGGCCAGGCGGTGGTGTCCAACGCCTCCACCCAGGTGTTGCTGCGGCAGGCGCCGCAGGCCATTGACGCCGTCGGCGAGGCGTTCGGGCTCACCGACGGTGAACGGCGGCTGCTGCTGGCGGCCCGCCGTGGCCAAGGGCTGCTGATCTCCGGGGCGAGCAGGACCAGCTTCGAGTCGATCGCCTCCGACGCGGAGCACGCCTTGTGCACTACTGATCCGGTCGAGCTGGCCGACCTCGACGAGGAGGAGGGCGATCTATGACACCACCGACCGAAGCCCTCAGCTCCGCGCTCCTGTCACCGACATCGGCGCCCGGCCCCACCATCGGGCCGGGCGCCGGCCCCATTCCGCCCCCCACTGGAGCAGCGGCTGCGCTGGTTGACGCGGCCGTGTGGGCCACACAGCGGCCGTGGCTGGCGGCTGTCGCCGCTGGCGGGCTGATCGGGTGGATCGCGGTCCGCAACCTGGTCGAGATCGGGCGGCACCGCCACCACGCCCGCGGCGCGCGCCTCGTGACGATCGCACCGCCGCCGGAAGTCGACCCGCACAGCGCACCAGCGTTGTGGGCGAACCTGGCCGGCGTGCTGACCCCGTCCCGGCGGCGGCGCCTGCTGCACGGCGCCCCGCACGTCGTGTGGCAGTACACGTGGTCCGGCCGGCAACTGCTCATCTCGATCTGGGTTCCCGGCACCGTTCCACCGGGGGCGGTCGAGGCCGCGGTGCGGGCGGCGTGGCCCAGCTCGGCCACCACCACCGACGACAACCCCCCGCCGCCGATCCCCCTGGACGCGCACCCCGCGGCTGGTGGACACCTGCTGCCCGTGTACGCGGAGTGGCTGCCGCTGGCCACCGACCACGACACTGACCCGCTGCGCCCGCTGATGGCCGCCGGCGCTCAGCTCACACCCCGCGAGTACGCCTGCGTGCAGATCCTCGCCCGCCCGGCCACACCCCGACGGGTAATGCGGGCCCGCCGCGCGGCCGGGCGGCTCCGGGCCGGCACCACCGCCGTACCGGCGATCAACCCGGCCGCGCCGCTGCTCTGGCTACTGGACGCGTTCCTGCCCGGCAGCGGTAGCACCGCCCGTACTACGGCGCCCGCGTCCCGTCGGGATCCCACCGTCGAGCGCGACGTCCGGGCGATCCTCGACAAGACAGCACACCCGCTGTGGCAGACCGGCATCCGCTACGCCGTCGCCACCACCAACCAGCGCCCCGGCGCCGACCCGACCGCCCGGCTGCGGGGCATCGCGGACACCCTCGCCTCGGCGTTCGCCATCCACACCGGTCGCAACCGGCTCAGCCACCGCGCCCGGATGCGAGCACCGGTGGCCGTCCTCGCCGCCCGCCGCCTCGGACCCGGATTCCTCACCTCCGCCCCGGAACTCGCCGCTCTCGCCGCCCTGCCGCAAGACCTCGCCGTGCCCGGCCTCGGCCGGGCGCGGGCCGCGTCCATGCCCGCACCGGTCGCCGTCCCCGGCGGCGGGCGTGGGGTGAAGATGCTCGGCGACGCCGAAATCGGCGGCCACAGTGTCGGGCTGTCGGTGGCGGACGCGAGGTATCACCTGCATGTGATCGGTTCCACGGGCTCCGGCAAGACCACCCTGCTGGTCAACATGGCCCTCGACGACATCAAAGCCGGCCGCGGCACCGTCGTCATCGACCCGCACGGCGACCTCGTCCTGGACATCCTCGACCGGCTCCCCGCTACCGTCGCCGACCGCGTCGTGCTCTTCGACCCCGACCAGGACAACCCGCCGACGCTCAACCCCCTCGAAGGCGACGACCCCGACCTGGTCGTCGACAACCTCGTGTCGATCTTCGGGAACATCTTCGCCAAGGCGTGGGGACCGCGGATGGACGACGTCATGCGGGTGGCCTGCCTGACCCTGCTGCGCCACAACAACGTCACCCTGCAACACATCCCCCCGCTGCTCAACAGCCCCCAGTTCCGCTCGGCGATGACGGTGGACCTGGACGACCCGGCCGGGCTCAGCGGCTTCTGGCAGTGGTACGACAGCCTCAACGACAGCCTCCGCTCACAGGTCATCGGACCGGTCCTCGCCCGGCTGCGCGCGTTCCTGCTGCGCGACTTCGTCAAACGCACCATGCGCTACCCCAAATCGAGCTTCGACATGGGCCGGATCCTCGACGGCGGGGTGCTGCTCGTCCGCATCCCCAAGGGCGTGCTCGGCGAGGACACCAGCCGGCTGCTCGGCTCCCTGATCCTCGCGCAGGTGTGGCAGGCCACCACCGCCCGCGCCGGCGTCGACCCTGACCGGCGCCGCGACGCGACCCTGATCATCGACGAAGCCCAGAACTTCCTGACCCTGGCCAACTCCCTCGACACGATGCTCGCCGAAGCCCGCAAGTACCGGCTGTCGCTCGTGCTCGCCCACCAGGACCTGGCCCAGTTCCCCCGCGACCTACTCGCCGCCGCGTCGGCCAACGCCCGCAACAAGATCTATTTCACCGTGGCGCCGGAAGACGCGAAGGTGCTGTCCCGGCACACCCTGCCGGAACTGGGTGAGCACGACCTCGCCCACCTCGACGCGTACACCGCCGCCGCGCGGCTGGTCGTCAACGGCCGCCAGACCCCGGCATTCACGATGAAGACCCGCCCGCCGAAACCGATCGTCGGCGAAGCGACCGCCATTCGCCGGGCCGCCGCCGCGGCGGTACCGAGCCAGGACACCAGCGCTGTCGACGACCTCGTCGAACGACTCAGCCGCAGACCCGAACAGCGTCGCTCCCGTCCGAAGATTGATCGGAGCTAACTGTCTCTGTCAGACGGTGGCGTCACCCGGGTCCCGCACCGGCTCATCACCGGGCTCGCCGCCGGTGACCGCCGAGCATCCGCAGCACAGCTCTGACCTGTGCCGTCAGTGCCGCACACGGCCCTGACAGGCCCTCCGCACCGACCCCCCTCATTCCAGACACCCCTCCCGATCGAGAGGGGAACCCATCCTGCCCAGGAGCGACCGTCGTGTACTCCCGTGTACCCCCCGCCTCCCGCAACCCCGATCCCCTCGCCGTCTTCAGTCGCATCGTTCCCCGCGACCACGCCCTCCTGACCCTGCTCGCCGAGCACTACCTGCTGTCCACCGACCAGATCACCAGCGCCTTCTTCGACACCCGGCGCACCGCCCAACGGCGGCTGACGATCCTGCACCGCCTCGACGTGCTGCACCGATTCGGCCGCAGCGGCGCCCACGGCCGGTACGGGTCGCTGCTCTACACCCTCGGCCCCGTCGGACTGCAGCTACACCCCACCGCTTTCCACGATCCCACCGGCACCGGCGGCAAGGCACCACGCAGCTCCCTGGAGCGGGCCAAGCGGATCGCCGCCAGCGGCCAGGTCAATCACCTGCTCGGCGTCAACCAGTTCTTCACCGACCTCATCGCCACCGCCCGCCAGACGCCCGACGCCCGGCTGTCGCGCTGGTGGTCCGAGCAGCACGCCACCACCGTCTACGCCCAGGCCGGCATCCGCCCTGACGGGCACGGCGTGTGGACTGTCGGCGCTACCTCGACCGGCTTCTTCCTCGAGCACGACAACGACACTGAGAACCTCGCCCGGGTCGTGGCCAAGCTGCGCGGCTACGAACGCCTCACCACCTTCGGCCCCCGCTACCCCGTGCTGTTCTGGGTCCCCAGCGGGCGCCGCGAGGCCAGCCTCCTCGCAGTGCTCGCCGGGCTGCGCACCGCCAGCCCGATCGCCACCGCCGTCCACGGCCCCGACCCCGCCGGCAGAGTCTGGACCCTCGTCTCGGACCCCACCCACCGGCGGTACCTGCACGAGCTGCCCTGCGACCACGGGCCCGACACGATCACCAACCCGCGGCGCTTCGACCTGTAGAAGTCACACCGCAGGCCAGCGCGCCGACACCCTGCCAGAGTGAGCACCTCCGGCAGGCCGACTACCGTCGCCGACGTCTGTCAGCGAACAAGATCGCCTGTGAGAGTCGTGAAGGCTCACAGCGTCTGCGCCGATGAGGGCTCCGCCACGAGACGGAATGGCTCACAGCGCAGGTCAATCCCACTCTGCGGCGATCAACTCGTCGGATCGGTCTGACAGAACAGGCCGCTACCGTTCACGGCACTAACGCCCCCTCATATATCTCCACCCCGGTCCGGTCCCACCTCGGAACCACCGCCGCACCTACCGGTGCGCCTCGCCCACCCGCCCCCGCCGGGGCCGGTCGGCGCCGCGCCGCGCGGCGACCCCAGGTCGCACCGCACCAACCCGCACCAAACCTCTCCCGCAACCGACCCACGCACCCAGTGGGCCGGTCATCTCCGCGCGCCCTGATGCGCCCATTCACAAGGAGGACCACTCATGCCCAAGAACTCGACCCGGAAGGCCACCGAGCCTGCTGTAACACCGACGGCGACGATCCGCACCATGATCGTCTGCGTGCCGGGCGACCTGCCCCGCGAGTCCCTGACCGCACACCACCTTGACCGCAACTTCGGCGTGCAGGGCACGCTGTCGCCCCGCTTCTGGGCCAGCCCCGCCCTGCACCTGTGGCAGCGCAGCCAGATGTTCGCACTGCGCAAGGGTCGCCCGGCCTACTGCGCAGGCGGACCAGCGCGGCTGCTCGACCTGACCGGCATGCGCCACGCCGCCGGTGTCGGGGCGGGCATCCGCCATCAGGTGTTCAGCCGCGCCGTGCACGGCACCCGCAATGCCACTGCGTGGCATGTCTATGAGGCCCGCCACCTGGCGGACCCGCAGCAGTACCCGTGGGACACGGCCGTGGCGGACTTCACCCATCAGCCCCGTGTCAACGCCATCCGGATGCACAACGCCGCCAGCTACGGCGCCGGGCAGATCCGTCTCAGCGAACTGGAGATGTACCAGGCCGGCTGTATGGCCTACCAGCACCACAGTGCCCTGACCGCCCTGGCGGGCGACGCGCTGATCACCGCCGAAGGGGCGAAGCTGGCTCCGGCCAGCGACGCCATGGCCGACCGGGTGACCTACCTCGAACAGGCCAACCGGCTGCTCGACGCCATCGATCCCGACCAGCGACTGCTCGCGGTCACGCTCTGACGGAGCCGGCCAAGAAGGAGACACACCCGACGGGCCCGTCATCGGTCCTGCTCCACAAGGTCAGCGCCTGCGTCCCGCGCCGCAGTGCCGCCGCTAGCCGTTCACGCGTACCTCATCGCGCAGCTTCGGGTTCCCCGCACGCACTGACCCACCGCCCCGCTCACCATCCCGGCGACCGGCTCACGGCGTCGGCAGAAACCCCGCGAGCCGCCGCATCTCGCCCCCGGCATGCCAGCCGCCCCCTGGCAGGGGCGGTGATGCGCTGTCGGCCGGCGAGACGGCCGCCCTTTCCCTCTTGCGCGTGAGCCGGCGAGCGCCGGCACCAACCCCTCGCACCTCACCGAGCCGTCGGCGACCAAGCCCTGGTCGCCGTCATCACCCTGCCTGAAGGGACACCCTCCATGATTCAACTTCCGGTCTGCCCCGTCTGCGACGAGCCGGTGGCAGACCAACCCGCGACGCACTGGACCAACGCCTACCGCGGGGGCATGCCGTGGTGGCATCTGGCGGACAACAGCCCCATCTGCGCGGCTGTCGACGGGCAACGCTCCCAGCCTGCCCTGGTCGTCGACCCGCTTCCGGTCGACAGTGAGACCAACACCTGGCTCGACGAGATGAGCCGCCTGTTCGCCGTCGACGGTCCCTACGACCCCGCCCGACTGGGCAGCGCCATCACCGCCGCCGAGCACCTCAGCCGCTGGTTGCACACGGCCACCGGACCGTTGAGCGCGCTGCTCACCCTGCCGGCACCCTCCGACGTCGCGTCCCTGATCGGGCACCTGCATCGAAGCACTCGGCTGCTCGCCCGGGTGCACGCACAGATCGGGTCCTATCTCCTCGACCAGGCCCGCCAGGCACACCTCGCCAGCCTCGATGACAGCGAGGTCATCGACGGCGCCGACGACGCCCCCGCATGGTTGCAGGACGCGGCCGACTGGCTCGCCCAGTCGGCGCAGGCGTCAGGGGTCGCTTGGTCCAACGCCCGCAAGGTCGCGGCCGCCAGACACCTCGGCGCCTCCTCCACCGCCCACGGCACCGACCACCAGGAGGGCCAGCGGTGACGACGCCTTACTACACGCCGCCTCAGGGCAGCACCGCCGTTTTCTCCGGCCGGTGGCTGCGCTACGAACCGGTCCCTAGCTTCCACCGCTACCACAAGGGATACCTCGCGACGGTGACCGGTTGGTGGAACGGCAGCTTCGAACTCGCCCTCGACCACGAGGCCGTGACCGCCCTTACCCAGACGTTCACCGCGATGGCCACCTACGTCGGCAGCGATTGGCGCACTGTCGGCTTCGACGGGCACACCCTCACCATCGCCCGTCCAGTCTCCCTCGGCGGCGGCGTCCACCTCGCAGAGCCCACCGGCGGGCGGTACCGGATCGGCTGGGGCCTGCCGTGGCTACCGGTCGACCCGAGCCGCTGCGACCACGTCTTCGGCCAGCCATAGCCGCACCGTTCCATCAGCTCGGGCCTGGCAGGCGCCCAGCGTCGATGGCATCCCGAGATGCGGTCACCGCACTTGATCACGAGGCGCTGTCGAAGCGTGGATCAGTGCACGACACACCGGCAGACGCAACAGCCCTCACAGGGAGGACCCATGGACAACACGACCCAGACCGCGACGGCCAGCGCCCTCGACAAGGTCGCCGCAGCTCTGGCAGAACTTGGCCAGGACACGGCCGCCGTGATCGCGCAGCGCGCTGGCGTCGGCTACTCGACGGCCACCAAACGACTTCGCGCCCTGGCAGCGGCAGGCCAGGCCGAATCGTTGCGCGCCGACGACGGCCCCACGCTCTGGCGGCACCTGCCGAACACAGCGACCAGCACCGACAGCGGCGACCCGCCGGCGACCACGAACGAGGCCAGGCGCGACCCGCTCCCCGCGGTGGCGGACGACGACGCCGACGAGGCTCACGGTACGGGCGACGCCCCCGGGCCGGCAGAGGAGGCGGACACCGCCATGGTGGCGGGACCGGGCGACGAGTCGACCAGTCTCCAGCCGGACGACGACCGCCGGCCAACGCCCGACGGCGTCGCGGGTCGGCCAGCCCGACAGGACCCACCCGCCAACCCGAACAACGTCCCTGACGCACCGACCACCACGCACGCGGAGGCCGGCGAGGCTTCCCCGGCCGACGCCGAGAATCCGGGCGCAGCCGACGGGGCTGGTCAGGCAGACTCCGGGCCCCGTCTGGCCCCCGCGAGCAGCGACGGAACCGGTGCGTCCAGCAGCCCATTCGAGGCTCCGAGCGCGTCAGGTGGCGGGAAGCCGCGCCGGTCCAAGGGCAGCCTGCGCGGGGCCATCCTGGACGTGCTCGAAGCCCATCCCGGGCAGCCGTTCAAGACCAGCGAGCTGTGTAAGGCCGTCGACCTGGCGAACGAGGGCACCGACTCGGCCAAGGCCAGCGCGGGCGCGGTCGTCAACGCCGTGCACAAGCTCGTCACCGACGGTGTCGCCGTTCAGGTCGTCGAGAAGCCGGCGACGTTTCAACTCGCCCCGGCAACCACCTAGCAGACCCGTTACCGCTGGTAGCCCGGGGCGGGCGTCGAACTTGGCGGAACCACGCCCGCCCCGGTGCTCCTTAACCACGAAGGAGCGACGTCAAGTGTGTCACCTGAGCTCTTACCTCACGGCGGCCGGCGGAGTCCTCGCTGGTCTCGCCGTCGCCGCCGCACTGCTCGCCCGGCAGCGGCACATCATTCACCATCAGCAGCGGGCGTTGGCTGCCCGCGACCGTGACCGGTCTTACTGGCACCGGCTGGCCACACACAACGACACCACCGACCTGCCGAACCGGCGGTCCCTGTGGACCCACCTCGAGGCCACGTTCTCGCTAGGGGAACCGCTCGGGCTCGTCCTCATCGACCTGGACCGGTTCAAGCAGGTCAACGACACCTACGGCCACGAGCACGGCAACGACCTGCTGCGCGAGGTCGGACGCCGCCTGAGGGCCCTCGGGCCGTCGGTGGCCCTGGCCGCGCATCTCGCCGGCGACGAGTTCGCCGTCGTCGTGCACGGCGACGACGGCGAGGTCGAGACCGTCGCGGAGGCCGCCCACCGGCGCATCTCGGAGCTCCCGTACGAGATCGCCGGGCAGGAGGTGATCGTCACCGCCAGCGTCGGCTACGCCCTAACCGAGCCGGACATGCTACCCCGCGACCTCCTGCACGCCGCCGACCAGGCCATGTACCTGGCTAAACGCCAGCGCAGCGGCGTCCGCGCCCACGACCCGGACCACGCCACACCGCCGGGAATCGTCCGCCGCTACCGCGACCTGCGGTAACCGGCCCCTGGCACCAACCACACCACGTCCCCGCACCCCAGAAGCCCCGCAGGCCATTCGGCCTGCGGGGCTTCGCGTACGTCAGGAGCCGAATCCTCGTGATGTCCTTCCACGCCGTTCACACCCTGACCGAGTGCCTGCTGCACATTGAGGCCAACGCCGACCTGCTCGGCTGGGGCCGCCCGCCGCTCCTGCTACTCGTCCAGGACCGGCCGGCCCCAACCGCACCGCACGGCACGAAACGCCAGATGCGCGCCGTGCACCTACCGCTCAACGACACCCGCATGGGCCGCTACCGCGCCGGACTCGCCGACCTCCTACCGGACCTCACCACCGCACTCGACATCAACCAGCCGGTCGCCCGGCCCACCCTCGCGGCCTGCGTCGACGTCGGCCTGATCACGGACCTTCTCACCGATCCCACCCCCGGACTCCGCCTGCTGGCCTGGGCCGTCTGCTACGAGGACGTCCTCGTCGACTCCAACAACCTGCACGAGATCCGCCGCGTTGACGCGGTCGACGCCGACCGCCGCGACTACCGGGTAACGAGGCTGCGGGGCGAAGCGCACCCCGTGGTCCGCGTCGACGACCACGTCGAGCACGACGCACCGGCAACTCGCCGCGCACTGACGCGTCTCGTCCAGACCACCAGCAGGCCCGGCCTAATCACGCCGACAGCCCCTTGGCGGCCGCAGACGCCACGCCGGCAGCACGGGTCCTGACCTCACCCGCGCGCCTCACCCCGAAGCCCTACGGCACCACCCCAGGCAGACGACTTGACCTTAATCGATAGGGACGCGTCGATCAGTCAGGTCATTGTCCGGGGCTGCCATCAGGCACAACACGACCGACCCTCACCCGGACGGTGGCCCCTGCCCCACTCCCCGACGGAAGGTCACCCGCCATGTCTGACCGCAGCCGAACCCGACCGTCTCACCGCGCCGTCCTCCCCCGTGACGTCACCGACCCCCTGCTGTGGCGGCTGGCCGTGGACGTCCTCACCGCCCACCAACCCAGGCCCGGCAACCGGTGCGTCAACCTGCAGTGCGCCGACCAGAGCGGGCCGTGTTCGGCCGCCAGGCAGGCACAACGGGCGATGCGCGCCGCGCGAGCCACACCACCGCCACAGCCATCACCCGTCCGTGAACCCACACCACAACGGCCGGCCCCCGAGTCCCTCGGATTCGTCGGCTGGTTCGCCAACGGTCTCGCCGCCGCTGCCACGCACCTACTGCCGCGGGTCCCGCATCGGTTGCCCCGCCGCGTCCCCGGCGCGGCCCTGACCACCGCCTACGCCGCGTAGCGGCAGCCCTGACGCAACGACCAACTCCGCCCAACCCCCGACTGGGGGCCCACGACCTTCGACCGCGTGGCCCACCACGGCCGCGCGGTCGTCGCCGTACCCGAACACACCACGACGACGAGGAGACATGACCCGTGGGCACCATCTGCTACGTCAGCGCCATCGATCCCGCCCAGCCGAGCATCGTCCACGCCCGCTACGTCCACTTCGACGGCTACCCCCTGGCGCTCATCGCGCAGCTACGTCGCATCTGGGCCACCACCGCCCGCCGCGACACTCACGCCCTCATCGAGGCGGTCCTCGGCCACGACTGGTACTACCTCGGATCCGACGTCACCCCAGACACCCGGTCGTTCCCCCACCAGCACCCCGTCGGCGGTGTGGGCGTGACGTTCGACGACACAGAGCCGGAGCCCGCCACCGTCTTCCCACTCAGCCGCGCGGCCGACCTCGACGCCTCGTGGATCTACGTGATCAGCCCGGCCGACGACACCGTCACCGTGCACACCGGCGACGGCGATCCGGTCGGTGTCCACCGCCTTGGCTAGCCGGCAACGAGGAGGACCAGTCATGCCCGCTCACGCCTCTCCCCTCGTCCGGCGCCACTGCACGCCCTACCGCGAGCCCGACCTCACCTATTCCCTCGGCTGCTGGGGGCCGACGTGACGCTTCGATCTCTGGTGTCAGTCGCGGTGGCGCTCGTCGCCGTGTTCATCCTCTGCGCCGGCGGGCTCAGCGGATTCCTCGCCGGCGGCTCGGCCACCACCGGATGCGCCCCCATGGTCACCACTCCCGCGTCCACGTCAGACAGCACGGCGCCACCAACCGGGCCGCCGGTCCTGTGGCCGGCGATCGGTGACTGGGACAGCGACCAGGTCGGCAACGCCGCCGCGATCGTCACCACCGGCGCTCGCCACGGGCTGCCAGCGCGCGGCTGGGTGATCGCGGTCGCCACCGCCATGCAGGAGAGCAGCCTGCGGAACCTGCCCGGCGGCGACCGCGACTCGGTCGGGTTGTTCCAGCAGCGCCCCAGCCAAGGGTGGGGCACCCCCGCCCAGCTCCAGGACCCCGACTACGCGTCGGAGAAGTTCTTCGACAAGCTGACCACGATCCGCGGCTGGCAGGCGATGCCGCTCACCGAGGCCGCCCAGGGCGTGCAGGTCAGCGCCTTCCCCGACGCCTACGCGACATGGGAGGAACCGGCCACGCAGCTGGTCACCGCGATCGCCGACACCACGGGCTTACCCACCGACGGTTTGGCCGGGTGCGGGGCCACCGGTCCGTGGACGCAGCCGGTCCTCGCCCCTGTCGGGTCGGGCTTCCGTAGCGCGGACCGGCCCGGTCACGACGGCGTCGACCTCAGCGCCTCGCGCGGCACCACCATCCGCGCCGCGTCCGCCGGGACCGTCCGCACCGTCCGCTGCAACGCCGTCCACGCCGACACCGGCGCCGATTGGGGCTGCGACCGCGACGGCCACCCCAACCTCACGCGCGGGTGCGGCTGGTACGTCGACATCGACCACCCCGCCGGCCTGCTCACCCGCTACTGCCACATGGACCAACCCCCGCTGGTGACGGTCGGGCAGCCGGTCGCCGCCGGGCAGCCCATCGGCGTCGTCGGCTCCACCGGCCACAGCTCCGGCCCGCACCTGCACTACGAGGTGCACCACCACGGCGATGCGAGTCCGAACGGCGCGATCGACCCGGTGCCCTTCATGGCCGCGCAGAACGCCCCGCTCAGGCGGGCAGACGGTGATGAGGCACTGATCAGGGGCGGTCGTGCAGGAACCATGCGTCGCCTCGGGTAAGGGCGATCGCGAGTTGCCACTGTTCGCATTGCACGCTGCCACCGACGGCCATCTGTTGCCCGGCGAGCTCCCACGCCTGCGGGCCGGGCTGCGGCCGGCGTTGCGCGGTGAGCTGCAGCATGGTTCCCCAGGCGGCGATGAGGGCACCGCCCCACCGCTGATCCCATTGCCACATGGCCGCTGCCAACGCTGGAATGCCGTTGTCGAGGGCGGCTCCGAAGTAGGGCACCCAGGCGGGGGCCAGCCATTGCGACGTCGTGGGCAGCAGCACCAGCTGCACCTCGAGCCAGGTATGCCATCTGCTCGTGCCGACGAGGTATTCGTGCCCATTGAAGGCTCGGGAGGCGAGCTTCGGGTCGGCGAGGAGGGTGTCATAGGTCCACCGCTGCAGCGCTGTCGAGGTCGTGGGTAGGGCCAGCTGCTCGAGTGCCGAGGCGACCATGTCGTCACCCAGAAACGCCCGAACATAGCGTTCCACGTCTGCGTGGTCCTGGGCGTCCTCGCGGCCGTATCGCTGATACACCGACCACGGATCTAGCGTCCGTGCCATCCGGTCCAGGTCGGCGAGCTCATCAGCATCTGGTTCGTGGTCGAGGTCGCCCGGCAGCGTGAAGACGGGCCAGCGACCGGTAGCCGGCATGGCCGCATGAGCAGCCCGCCAGGCGTCGAGTAGCCGAACGGGATCGACCTGCTCCACCAGGAAGGTGCCGCCGAGGCCTTCGCCCACGCGGTGGCCCTCAAGAGCAGTCCCCCGCAGGGCAGTCGCGATGTCGCCGGCGTCGTCCATCCGTGCAGCCATACGAGCACGGTAGTTCCCTCCACCGACATGCCCGCCTGAGCCGCCACTTCTGTCACCGGTGGCCGCTGGAAGGCACATCGCGCGGTTCGAGTGCTGCGGTCTCCCGCGACGGCCGCGAGCAGTACCGGCGGGTCCATGTCGTCCAAGCATCGGCGGTCGTCCCACCCGGGAGGCCGCGCACCCCCACGTCCTTTGAGGAGATGCACGTGAGTACACCCGTACTGATCGGTGTGGCCGCGTTTCGCGGCAGGTACATCGCACGGTCCATCCAGCTCGGCGAGGCCCCGGAGGTCCTGGTGCCGCTGCTGCGCCGGATCTGGGCCGACACGTTCGGCCGCGACACCGCCGCGATGGCCGCCGCGCTGCTGGCCCGCAACTGGTGGAGCCTCGCGGTCAACCCCAGACCTCGGCGATGGCACCGGCAGCCGCCCGTAGCGGGGCTGGGCTACCCGGCCGTCACCGAGAACAACACCATCCGGCAGGGGTCGCTGCGGGAGGACCTCGACGGGTTCGACGAGTGGATGTACCTGCTGCGCCCCGACCAGCGGCTACTGGTGGTGCACGAGGCGACGGCCCACGGTCGCTGGCTGCGGCACAGCGTCCACCACCTCGACCCGGTCGAGGACCTGTTCGTCACCGCACCCGCCCTCGACGAGGGCGGCCCGGAGATGACCGTGTGCACCGTCTGCGGCGCCGTCGACGAGATCGACCACGTCGAGGTGCCGTCCATGGCCGGCTACGGCCACGACACCGCCACCAGCTGCACCCGCTGCGGCTCCTCGGTCGCCACCGACCCGATGTTCGGCACCCGCATCACCCGCAAGCCCTGGTCACCCCACTCCCCCACGCCGGATGACGCGGAAAGCGGCACCCAATGAGCACGCCCGACCCAATACCACCGCCGCCCATCAGCCGCGTCCCATCAAACCACCGATCGGAGAGCACCATGACCTACCAGCCCGGCCAGCGAGTCGCACTAGTCCACACCAGCGACACGCACACCCAGCTGCGACCCGGCGACACCGGCACCGTCCGCCGTTACGACCAACAGCAGAACATCGTCGAGATCACCTGGGACAGCGGGTCGGCCCTGTCCATGTGCCTCGACGCCGGCGACCGCATCCAACCGGTCACCACCACCCCGCCGCCCGCCGGTGGGCCAGTCGACGAGGCCACCGGATGGGCCGCCGCACTACAGCGGATGCGCGCCGCCGGCACCGACGCCGGCCGCACCGCCGCCGAATGGTGGGCTCAAGACACCATCGGCGCCCAGGCCAACGGCGACACCCGCCTGACCGCGCGCCGGGTCCTCGCCGGCCTCGACGAAGGAGATCCCGCCGTCCTCGACGCCCTACCCCGCTACACCCCGGCTGGAGAGGCGGTCGACACCGCCGGATGGGAACTGTTCGCCGACGCCACCGGCGACACCACGGGCTGGTTCGGGCTGCGCATCCAGCAGCGCGACGAGGCGATGGCCGTCTACCGCGACGCCTTCGACACCGCCGCCACCGACCGGATCGCCGACCTGTGTCACCTCGCGACCAGCCCCACCGGCCGCGACGTATCCCACCTGCGCCCCGAGAGGGTCCGTGTCGGCGACGTCGGCGTGTTCTCCGGCGACTGGGCGCTGACCACCAGCCCGGACGGCGGCGACCGCATCGCGGTCGGGTTCGTCGGCACCCTGATCAACCACTGGAACGGGTGGGCGGTGTTCTCCTGCACCCGTGCAGTGGCCGAGGCGATCGTCGCCGACCAGCAGCGACACCGCGACCAGTACCGCCACAGCCTGCGGAACGAAGGCGTGCCCGAAGACGAACTGGACCGTCGGGTCAACGCCGAACTGGCCGACCTGTCCTTCGACGGCGACGTCATCGTCGCCGACCAGCGCACCATGTCCGACGACCCGGACGCCATCGACCGCATCGCCCCGGACGGCGACGGCAGGTACGTGGTGATGGGCCGCACCTGGTGCTGGGAGGCCGTCGACCCGTACGCCTGCGACCGTATCGCCGGCTCGATCCCCGAACCGCCGCCAGCCACCAATTCCACCGTCTCAGGCAGCAACTCGCAGGAGGCAGCCGATGTTTGATGAGCGTGAGCAGCAGAGGCCTTTGGAGCCGGGCGAGATCGTCCGCGTCGGGCCCACCCTGATCCAAGAGATGGGGGCACACCTGTACGTCGTCATCGACGGCTTCAACGAGCCGCTGTACACCCTTGCTTGCCTCGGCGGCGACGGATACCAGTGGCCTAACGTCGATCGCCGACACATCATTTCCGTGACACCGGAGCGGATCATCCGATCCGGCCATACGGACGAACACACGGTGTATCTCCCCGAATAGCACAGCCACCCCGCCCGCGCACCAGCCGCGGCCTGGCCGCCTCCTCGCCAGCCCGAACAGCCACGGTTCGGCGGGCCGCGGCTCGGACGGCTGACAGCACCAGTGCGACGCGCCCGGAGGCGACTGGGGTCGCGCCGATTGACCGCGACCAGTCCGTCGGCGTCGCCGTGGCCTTCGGGTGCCCGCCCGGTCAGCCGGCCCTTCGCACTCCCGCGTCCGCCCACCAATTCGACTTGATCGATTGCGTTCTGAGGGGTTCCATCGTCGGCGCCGACACCGCCGGCCCTACATCGACGACCCCACGGCACGCACCAGCGGCGACCCGACACGTCGCCGTAAGCCATTGAGCACCACCCCACCGGGGGTGACCGCCTAGCTGCTCGACCCGACGGGCTGGCAGGGGTTGGTCCCACCCGTCTCCGCTGTGCGGTATCCCCCGCCCGCGCCACCGGAGACGGATGCGCGGGCCCAACCCTTGGAATCGAGGCAACCCCATGACCACACCACACACGTCGGTCCCGCCGCCCGGTCCACCACAGAACGACCCATCCCCGGCCGGCACCGCCGAGCCCGCCTCCGGCCGATCCGGCTACCTCTACCGCAAGGTCGCCCTGCACCTAGCCGACCACCCCGACCAGATCTTCAAGGTCGGCGAGATCACCCGGGCGATCGGCGCACCGTCGTCCGGGGCGGTGTTCGAGGCGCTGAAGAAGATGGCCGGTGCCGGGTACGCCATCCACCACCGCGACCCGCACCACCGATTCCAGATCACCCAGGCCGGCGTCGACGCCGCCGGCACCCTCCCACCCGCCGCACCCCGTACCCGCCCCGGCGGCGGTACTGGTGGTGGCCGTCAGTCCCGTCCCGCCCCGGTACCGCGCCCGAACGGGACGCTGTACCACCCGCGGCGGCTCGGGCGGGGCTGGGACGTCGAGGAACTGCGGCGGCTGCGCGCCCAGCAGGTACCGGTGCTGCTGTACGGGCCGCCCGGCACCGGCAAGACCGCCATGGTCGAGGCCGCGTTCCCCGACCTGCTCACCGTCGCCGGCACCGGCGACACCGTCGTCGACGACTTCCTCGGCTCCTACAACCCCATCCCCGGCGGCGGATACGAGTTCATCCACGGGCCCCTCGTCACCGCCATGCGCGACGGGCGGGTGCTGCTGGTCGACGACGCCACCCTCATCCCACCCCGCGTCCTGGCCGTGCTGTACCCAGCCATGGACGGCCGCGGGGTCATCACCATCCCCGCCAACGGCAACGAGACCGTGGAAGCCGTCGACGGGTTCTACATCGTCGCCGGCCACAACCCGGGCGTGCACGGGGCGGTCCTGACCGAGGCCCTGGCCTCCCGGTTCACCGTCCACCTGAACGTCACCACCGACTGGGACCTCGCCCGCCACCTCGGCGTCCCCAAGCAGGTCGTGGCCGCGGCGATCGACCTCAACGCCGACCTCGCCGCCGGCAAGACCGTGTGGGCGCCGCAGCTACGCGAACTGCTCGGCTTCGTCACCGTCCGCGACCACCTGGGCATGGCCGCCGCCCTGGCCAACCTCGCCGGCATCGCCCCCGAGGACGCCCGCGACGACGTCACCGCCGCCCTGTCCCGACACACCGGCACGCCCATCACCGCGCTCGCCCTCGGCAAGCGCTGACCCCATCCGACCCGCTGGCAAGGAGCCAACCCGTGTCACACCCGCACACCCACCTGGGCGCCGGCACACCGCCGGCACCGGACGGTGCCGCCGAATGGCAGGCCTGGTCGCAGGCGTGGACCCAGCACGTCCCGCTGCTGACCGGCCGCACCGACCTCACCGTCCTCGTCGCCCCCGGCGCCGCCGGGACCGCTCCCGAACGCTTCTATCCCGGCCTTAACCGCATCGAGGTCGACGCCACCTACATTGCCGACAGCCCCGACATCACCGACCCGTCCAAGGCCCGGCACAAGCGCCTCGTGCCCACCGGCTACGGGCTTCTCGTGCACGGCGCCGCGCACGCCGCGCACAGCCGCTGGAGCACCCCGCCCGGCACCCCGCCGATCCTCGCCCACGTCGCCCACCTACTGGAGGAATCCCGGGCCGAAGGACGCCAACGCACGCGCCGCCGCGGCGACCGCCGCTGGCTGCGCCACGTCGTACATACCCTCCTGCACCCCGACGACGCGGCCGTCGACGACGCCTGGCACGCCGGGCAACTCGCCGCCTTGCTGCTGGCCCGCGTCGATGCCCGCATCGTCACCAGCAAGGACGTCCGCCCCATCCGGGCCGCGGTCACCGGCGTCCTCGGACGCAAACGCCTACGGCACCTGCGCGACATCTGGCGCGAGGCCCACACCTGCGACGACACCGACGCCGACACCATGATCGCCCTAGCCCGACGGTGGTGCCACGTCCTCGGCATCGACCCCGACCAGCAGGACGACACCCCCGTATCGGACGCCGGCCTGTTCCCCGGCCGCCTCGCCGCGGCCCTCGTCGACTACCTCGCCGTCGCCGCTGGCGTCACCCCGGCCGAGTACGCCGCGGCGATGCTGGACCGCCGGCACAGCCCACCCTCGGAGTGGGACCGCCGGGACCCGACCGAGCAGGAACACCGCGCGGCCCGCGACCTCGCCAACCGGCTGCGGCAGGCCCGCACCCGCCACCCCGAACCCGGCCGGCGGCCCTCCGCGATCCCACCCGGGCGGCTGCGCACCCGCCACGCCATCACCGCCGACGCGCAAACCGCCGCCGGGCAACTGCCAACGGCCGCCCCGTGGCAGCAACGCGCCCACCTACCTCCCGAGAAACCCCGTCTACACCTGGCGATCCTGGTCGACCTGTCCGGGTCGATGGACCGCTACACCGCGGCGATGTCCTCCGCGGCGTGGATCTTCGCCCACGCCGCCCGCCGCGCCGACGCGACGACCACCACCATCGGCTTCGGCGACCGCACCACCATCCTGGTACCTCCACGGACCTACCCGAAGCAGGTGCTGCACATGCGCACCGACTTCGCCACCGCCACTTTCCCCGAAGCGGTCAAGGTCGCCGATCACCTTCTCGACCTGCGCCACGGCCGCACCCTACGGATGCTCGCCGTCGTCTCCGACGGCTACCTCGACGACATCCCCGCCGGCCAACGCCTCGTCACCACCCTGCATCGCGCCGGCTGCGCCGTGCTGTGGCTTCACCCCGCCGACGCGCCCACGGCGGGCGAGCCAACCGACCCGGACCAGATCTGGGGAAACACGTTCACGCACACCACTACCCTGACCGTCACCGACCCGGTCGACGCCATCGCCGCGATCGCCGACGCCGCCGTCACGGCGCTCGCCCAGGCCTGAACCCGGCCAGACCCGCCCTGTCCGGGCGGCCAACTAGTCGCACCCCCGCGTGTGGCACTGCAACGAGCTGCGGCCGGGCAGCGCCGCGCGCGGCGTCTCATGAAGTACCCCGGCCACGGGATCGCGCGGCCCGCCGCCGGCTCTCCGCCGACGGTCCGCGACTTGACCATTCGCCGTCATCGAAGCGTGGATGCGTCGCGTCCCCGACGGGCCCTGACCGACCGGGCGAGGACGCGAGACGGCGTTGCCCATCACAAGGAGTTCACCTCATGCGCTACGACACCGACAACGAATACCCCTTCGACACCGACAACCGCGCCTGGCGACGCCTCGGCGACGTCGCCAGCGAACACTTCGACGTCATCACCTGGAACCGGGACCCGGACGGCCGTCCGGTGATGCTCACCCTGGCTGACCTGCACACCGGGGACACGATCACCCTCGCGATCCTCGACTCACTCGAGATCCGCGACCCATACACGCTGCTCGCCGTCCACACCGGCGGCGAACTTGCCGCGCACGGCCCCACCAGCGGCGCCACCGCGGCCGACTCCCACGCGGCGTCGCTCGCGCTCGACAGCCCCACCCTCGCCGCGACCAGGCCCACACCGCTGCACAATCCCGCCGCCACGGCCCTGCCCGCCACCTGCTGGGTCGACCTGCCCACCGACCTCGCCGCGGCCCTACGGCCCGCACTCGACGACGCCCGCACCGCCGTCCTCATACTGCTCGACCGCGCTGGTGGCCGGCTCGCCGCCGTCGGCCCGTTCCCCACCCACACCGCCGCCGACACCTGGCAAGCCGACGACGGCCCCGGCCGCACCGCCGACCGGCTCACCGTGCCCCTGCACCCGGTCACCATCCAGGAGACCCGGCCGTGACCAGCACCCCACCGCTGGCCCGCCCCGCGCTGGCACCGATCGTGGCCGTCGACGCCGACAGCGTGCTCAACCCCGAAGACCCCACCCACGCCATGGCGCTGGGCTACCAGCCGCACCGCTACGACGGGCCCAGCCCCGACGGCCGGCACGTCACCGGCACTGTCTGGCTCCCACCCAACCACGGGCCGTGGCTGCGGGAACTGGCCAACCACTCCCAGCCGGTGTGGTGCACCAGCTGGAACCACCTCGCCGCCGAATATCGCGCCACGACTGGGATTACCAGCCACCTGGCCGCACATCCCCGTCCACGCGGGCGGATCCGCATCGGCCACCAGAGCAAACTCGGCCCTCTCTACGCCTGGGTCGCGCGGCGGCCACTCGGCGTCCTCGACGACGAGTTCGGCGGCAAGGCCCCCTTCACCGCCGACCAGCGCACCGCCGGCGGGACGCCCACCCTGCCCCGTCCGGTCAACCCGTTCCACGGGCTACGCCGCGCCGACATCGACGCGGTGCTGACCTGGCTGAGGCAGCTCTGACAACCGCACCGGCGCCCACCCGGCGCCCGGCCATCCCGTTCACCCGACTCGCGGGGCCCGTATCCACGGATGCGGGCCCCGCGCCCTAACGACAAGGAGTTGACGATGGACAGCACGTCCCAGTCCGCTGACGAACCGGCCACCGGTCGTCCAGCCCAGCTCAACGTCGGCGACCCGGACCTGCGCAAAACCCGCCTGCTCGCCCGCGAGTGCGCCACCTGCATCTTCAAGCCCGGCAACCCGATGCACCTCGACCCCGGCCGGCTCAAGCAGATGGTGAGCGAGGCGCGCGGCGACGCGGGCTACATCATCTGCCACTCGACCCTGCCGTACGCCGGAAGCCCAGTCCCGCCCGCGGTCTGCCGCGGATTCGCCGACCGCTACCGCACCTGGCAACTCCAAGTCATGGAACGACTCTGGGGCTTCGTCGAAATCGAACCACCCAACCCGGACCCCACCCCTACTCCCGAGTAACCAGGAGACACCCACCATGCCGAACATCGACGACGTCCTCCGACGCCAAGAACAGATCATCGACACCATCGGCTGGGCCGTCACGCACGTCCTGCCCACCGACGACGACCCCGACACCACCACCCCGTTCGCCTACACCGTCGGACTCACCGCCCACCACCACCCCGAACTGATCACCGCCGGGCTACCGGCCGAGGTCGCCCACAGCCTGCTCAACGACCTCGCCCGCCGGGTCTACGACAGGGCCGAACGGTTCAGCCACGGCCAGCGCGTCAGCGACCTCATCGCCGGCTACGACGCGATCATCATCGACGGGCCACCCACCGACGACCTGCTGCCCGGGATGGCGATCGCCCGCTACGGCCGCCACCAGATCCGCCTCCAGCAGCTCGTCTGGCCCGACCAGCAGGGCCGATTCCCCTGGGACAGCGAGTACAACCTCGACCCGCAGGCACAACCCCTGATCGCCCAGCCGTAGCGCGACCAATCGGCGCCGCCCGGGATCCGGACGCCCCAGACGCCGGATCCCGGGCACGACCGAACCGCTGGCCCACAAAGGTGGCAGCACCAGATGCGCTGGAAACCCGCGTTGAACGCCTTCGCCATCACCTTCAGCGACCGCTTCCCAGCCGCTGAAACCTACTAACCAAGATCGCCGAAAACACCCTTAGCGAGAGAGGCCTTCCTCGCGAGGCCGGTGTGGTATTGCCCGCTATGCGCTTGGTCAGGTTCTGGTTCTTGATCGCGTCGATGTGGATCATGGGTTCAGTCATCCGTGCCCGTAAGGCCGATTCTCTTGTCGGTGCGGCGCGGGAGGATGAGCAGGCAACGCTGGATCAACGTGAATGGGAGTGGATTTGGCGAGTGAGCTGACGCCGCGCTTCTTCACTGCCCACGAAGCATCGGAGGTAGCCCACCTCGTTGCCGATCATGACCCTGAGACGCCGCGCACGGTCGCCCTCCTACCCGAGGACGAGACGGCGGCCGACGCCGGCGTCATCGCGCTGGTCGAGCGGCTACACAGCCTGCCGAAGTCGATCCGGTCCGCCCTGAAGCGGGCGGGCGACAGTGCCGCCTACCTCAGCGATGACCGCCTTCAGGGGCTGGCTGAGCTCATTCAGAACGCGGATGACCTCGGCGCAACCGAGACCACTATCGCGGTCGATAGCCGAGGGTCACGGCTGCTGTTCTCGCACAACGGGGCCGCGCTCACCCTGCATGACGTCTGGGCGCTGGCTATCCCGTGGCTCAGCCTCAAGGCCGCCGACGAGGAGAAGCTCGGCCGCTTCGGCATCGGGCTGAAGACGCTCCACTCGCTCTCAGACGTCCTCGAGGTTTATCAAGGCCACTTCCGCGTGCGGTTCAGTTCCGACACGATCCGGCCATTGAACGAGCACATCGCCTGGCCGCAGGCCGACGGTTCGACGACGACGTTCGCTATCCCCTTCCCCCCTGGCGTTGTCGACAGCGACGACGCCGCGAAGTGGCTCAGGCACTGGGATGACGCGGGCTTGGTCTTCCTCCGCCACCTCTCGACGGTCCGGCTGGTCGACGAGTCGGAGCGCGAGGTCGTCCGACTGCAGCTCGAGTCCGGCCCTGAAGACGCACTGGAGCTTCCCGGTGGCCGCACGTCTCGGCGCCAAGTCACGGCTGCCGACGGCCGTCAGTGGCTGGTCTACAGCCGCATTGCCGCTTCACCTGCCGAGGTGGAGCGGGTGGGGAAGGCGCAAGGCACTCGTACACCGATGGCCTTCGCGTTCGCGATGTTCGAAGGCGATACCGGACACATCCACGTTGGCTTACCAGTTCGGCCAGTCGGCCTGCCCTTCCGCCTTCTCGCGCAGTTCGATCCCCAACCTTCTCGTCGCGATATCGCCGATACCGACTGGAACCTGGCTCTCGTCCCACTACTCAGCGATCTCTGGCGCGACGCGGCGCTCGACGTCTTCCGCCTAGCGCCCGCGCAGGGCTGGGCGACCGTCCCGACGACGGCCGAGTTCGAGGCAGACCAACGCACAACCGGTCGGCTCCGAGCCCGCCTCGAAGAGCATCTACTACGTAGGGCTCGCGTCGAGTTCGCCGCAGCCCTGACCCTGCACCACACAGGGACCACGTACCAGCTCGACGATCTAGTCTACGAGGCGGCCGAGCTCAGTCCAGTCCTCTCCCCCGAGGACCTTTGCTTGGTGTCGGGACAGCCAGGCGTGCTGGCCCAGTCAGCGCGATCGAGCGACGGCCGCTGGCGCGATGTACTTGACGACCTTCGTGCCGTAGGAGCCGCCACGCCGACCCGGGTGAGCGTTGCCGACGCCACCGCCCTGCTGGATGACGACCAGCGATCGCCACAGTTCGTCGCCGATCTAATAGCAGTCGCGGTCGAAGCGGGCCTTGGCACCGCACTCGATTCACGAGCCTGTCTGGTGCTTGACAGCGGCGTCCGCGTGCCACCATCGAGCCGAAAGGGCTTGGCGGTCCTGCTCCCGGCGAATCCCGACGCGGTTTGGGAGCTGCTGGGAATCGGGGCACGGCTACACCCCGCGTTCATGGGTCGGCCGCACTGGACCGTGATCCGCGACTGGCTCCAGGAGAGGAAGTTGCTGCGGCCGTCGGCGACGAGCGCGGGCGCACTGTTCGTTCTGGCGGACGCTGGCAAGGCGGGAACCCCTCTGGAACGTCCCTTGACCGATGCCCAGGTCGACGGACTTCGTCGGGCACTCGAAGCGATCCCAGAGGCCGAGCGTCCAGCAATCGGCGCTGGCGTTGGCCGGGCGGTCAAGGTCGATGCCGTCATGTACGACGCGAGCGGTCAGCGGAACAGTACCCATGCCCGTCCGTGCGATGCCTACGTCATTGAGCGCGAGGTCAACACCTGGTTCGTGGCCGCCGGGAAGACGCCGGGCCTGATCTGGATCGACCGGCGCTACTCGGACAAGATCCGGACCGACGGCGGCCGTGACGGCATCGGCGCCCAGCGCTTGTTCCGCCTGCTCGGTGCCGATGTAGCGCCTCGCATCAACCGCCACCCGGCCAACCAAGCGCGGTATTCGAACCATCGCCCCGGCGTACCTGCATTGGCTGCCAGGTCACCGGCGCGCCGTCGCGAGATACTGCAGCACCTGCAGGCGACCTACACCCTTGGGGACTGGATTGCGCCGGACCTCGATGCGGTCCTGGCAAGCATTGCGAAGGAGAAGGACCCAGGCCAACGGCGCCGGCGAGCGGGCGCTGTGCTCGGCGCCCTCGCACGGGCCTGGGATCGTCTGCGCGAACGTTCGCGCGTCATAGCGGCCACCCCTCACTACGGTTGGGTGGACAAGGGCACCGTCGATGCCTGGTGGATCAGCAGCGCGGCCTCAATCGCGTGGCTGCCGTCCGAGGAGGACAAGGCAACGGCGCCCGACCAGCTCCGAATCAAGAGCTCGGCGACCGTAGCGCTCTACGGCGACGACCCGGAGCGGTACCTGAACCCGGCCCTCGACAACGAGGCCTATCGCGAAGTTCTCGCTCGCATCGGCGTCGCCGGCGACCCAACGGTGACCGAACTCATCCAGAAGCTTGGAGAAGTACGTGCCAAGACCAATTCGGCACCCAACGCGGCAGAGGATCTCGCGGCACCGCTCTACCAGGCACTCGCTGCCCAGGTCCGCAGCCAGCGACTAGGCGGGCAGCCGGCAACTGCAGCCCGGAACGCCTTCGGTCGCGGCGACGGCCTGATCGCAACCCGGGGCGGTTGGCGTCGACCGAGCGTGGTGCTTGCTGGCCCGCCGATCTTCGGCGACATGCGCGACTTCGTGCCATCAGTCTCGGCCACCGACGCGCTCTGGACGCTGCTTGCCATCCACCGACCAACCCCCCAGGACGCGCGCGGCGTGCTCGGCGAACTCGCGCGCAAGAAGTCGCTGAAGCCAAACGAAAAGCTGATCATGCTCGAAGCGCTCCGGCTGCTAGTCGGAGCGCCTGAGGCCGAACTCGCCAAGCTCAGGAAGGCATCTGTCTGGGTCGGTGATCGGTGGGAGCGAAAGCGACCTGTCTACGCGACGCGCAATGCGCTGATCGCTCAGGTGCTCAAGCCTCGAGTGCCGATCTGGAGCCCCGGTGGGTCGCTGACCCAGCTCGATCCGCTGGTTGAGGCATACAGGCTGACGCGGCTCGACGCTCCCCACGGGCAGGTGCTCGACCCGGACGATGCGACCTACCAGGCGGAACTCACGCAAGTCTTCTACCGCGCTGTCGCTAATCTCCGGGCCGACCTTGCGTTGAGCGACCCCAAGGCTGAGCAGAGCCTGCGCGTCTCGTGGGGCGAACTGGAGGCGGTCAGCATCAAGCAGTCGCCTCGGCTCCGGGTCCGGTTGGTCGAGCCAAGCTACGACCTCGATGAAACCGTCGAGCTTGACACCTGGTTCGACCTAACCGCCGGCGTATTTTACGTCGCTGACGATCGGGCGATTGGCTCCCCGAGTTCGGGTGCCCACGCCATCGCATCCGTCTTCGACGGCGACGCCCGTCGGATCGCTCACGACTGGGTGGCCGCCTGGTCGGTCGCCCTCGAAGGGCACCGCGAGGAAGAGATCACAACGGCAGCGAGCTTAGACGCCGAACGCAAGAAGGAGCGCGACGAGCGCAGCGAGGAACTCCTGCGGGAGTTGGCCGAGCAGGGCAAGAGCCGGCGCTCGAACAGCAAGGGCACTTCAGACATTAGGCGCAGCAAGGCGGCTACCGCGACCAAGGCTACCGAGGCCAAGCCGAAGACGACCAGACAGTTGGTGGACCCCGACAGCCTTAAGCTGAAGAACGAGGACGGCGAGATCGTCGGTGGGGCGCCTGTCGGCGACGGTGAACCCGCTGGCAGGAAGTCGACGCCATCGTCTGGTAAGCCTCGCAACCCCGACGCCTCGAACCCCAAGAAACCATCGGTGGGTGGCGGACGTACCAAGAACTACACCGAGGCAGAGCGGGAAACTGACGGGCTGGCGCTGGTACGGCGCGTACTTGGAGGCGACGAGGAACAGATTGTCGACATCCGACATCAACGCAACGTCGGCGCTGACGCGATCGACGATCTGAACAACTTCTTCGAACTCAAGGTCCACGCCGGGCCGATCCCCGAGAGCGTCTCGCTAACTAGCGCCGAGTTCCGCCGTGCCCAGGAGACCGAGCAGTTCTTCCTCGTCGTGGTCGGAAACGTCGAGCAAGGCGTCAAGGATCCGGAGGTCCGGATCATCACGGATCCGCTCAACCACCTCAGCGTGCTTCCGCAGGGCTCCGTCAATCTGGGAGGCATCCGCGACGCCAAGGCGCTGCGCTTCACGTTCGAGTCGTGACGGGCTGAGGACCGGCAACAACTGAAGCTTCTTCATTGTGGCGTGATCTCGGACGTGAGCGCGAGTCGTAGGCTACTGCCCTGATCTCGCTTACTCTCATGCCGCGACCCACGCTCCCGGCCCGCGATGCAGTGACAGATGTAGCCGGACGAAGGCCGTCTCCAGTCACGATAGGAGCCTCCACGCCGGCCGCCAGGCCCTCGACGTCATGTGGATCTCTGTGAGAGGCGGCGTTTACTGACGCACTCAGACCTGTACGCCGACGGCCGGTAGGCGGTCGTTTTTGTTTGACATCACTCGCTGCGGCTCGTGCGCCGGGTGGGGCCGGGCTGGCGTCCGGTCCGTCGCCTGGCGATCCCCGGTCGCCGGGGGTAGTCCGCCGGCAGGTATCGGTAGACCGATCGCAGTGACTTGCCGATTCTTTCGGCGAGCAGTTCAGGGTCCAGGTTCGGCTCCTTGCGCAGCCAGTAGGCCACTGCCTGCGCGGTTCCCCGGGGCACTTCCGAGTCCTCGTCGTCGTTGGCGTCGTCGGCGGCAGCATTCTGACCGCCGCCGTCCGTCTCCTCGTCGGCGTTCGCGCCAAGGACGTCCTTGTCGTCCACGGACCTGTCTGCCGGGTCCGCGTCGGCCGGATCGTCCGGCGACAGAGCTTCAGGCGGGTCAGCGTTGCAGCTCTCGGCACTCTGCTGGTGGCTCCTCGGGGCCGGCGCGGGGTTCTCCTCTGGCTCTGGTCTTGGCTCCTGCCGGTCATCGCGAGGCGTGTCCGCCGCCGGCGCGGTGGGCGCTTGCGGCGCGGAGCGGGCGGGCTCGGGTGCCGGTGGTGCGTCGGCGATGCGCTCTGGCCTGAACCAGCGACGGCGGTAACGGGAACTGTGGGCCGTCATGATCCGCTGCGGGGCGAGGTCAGCGGCCAGGAGTGTGGTCAGCCCGTTGTAGTCGGCGGTGGCCGCGAGGCGTGCGGCGATCTCGTCCAGGTCGTACACGTGTACGGCGATGTCGGCGGTGGTGGGGTCTACGGCGGTTCTGATCTTGTGGTGGAGCACCTTGGCGATCGCGGCATCGCGGCGTCGGCGGTCGATCGCGGTGCGGGCCGCGGTGAGGGACTCGTACAGGTCGAGACCGTTAGCCTTGGCAATGGACCGCGCCCGGGAGGTGACGACGGGGTGGCAAATCCAATGCCCGAACACCTCGTAGGCCGGTGGTGTGGGCGGCAGGCCCCCGGTGACGCGCAGCCGGTCGCGGCGCTGGTTGCCGGCGTGCATCAGCCAGACGAGGTATCCGAGGGCGGACATGCCCGCGTAGAAGCCGCCAACTAGGTGGTCGGGATGGGCGGCCCCGTTAAAGGTGACGGCTCCGGCGGCGATCGCGGCGGACAGCAGGCGTGATCCGATTGCCCGCTCGCCGAGGCGGCGTCGCACGTCGGCGTTGGCCATCACGACCACGCCGCCCAGTTCGAGCGCCGCGACGGCCGGGACCGCGACGACCAGCGCGACGCCCAGTGTGTGGACGGCGCCGGTGACTTGTCCAACGAGGGCGACCAACAGCACCAGGACGTAGAACACCTGGCGCAGCCAGGCGGCCTGCCGGACTGCCGTGGCCAGCTCGGCGTCCACCGTGTCCAGGGTCGCCGGGGACGTAGCTTGTCGATGCGCCGATCCGCCCTGAGGACTGCGGGCGGGCCCAGGATGGCCGGTGAGTACGGCTGCTCGCAGGGGCGATTCGGTGCCGTTGCGGTCCCAGTTCGTCGTCTGCGGGCCGCCGCTGTTGGGCTGATCGTGGAGGCTGCCACGACGAGCGTCGGGTGCCGCCGAAGGGTCCGGCGTCATGGGTGCAGTCCGCTGTTGTGAGAGTCGGTCTTCCCGGTCGGCTTCTGCCGGCGCAGGTCGGCGATGAGCCGGTCGGCGAGTCTGAGGGTGTCCTCGCTGGGTTCGGCGTCGATCTCGTCGAGCCGGCGGGTGAGGGCCCGGCGTAGGGAGCGAACCTGCTCGAGGTGTCCGAGTGCGGCGTGGGCGCGCATCGCTTGCTGGTAGATGGCTTCGGCGTACGGGTCGTGGCGTATCGCGGCCTTCAGGACGGTCAGGGCTTGTGTCGGGTCAGGGGTAGCGGCGGCGAGGGCGAGGTGGGCGTCGAGGGCTTGGCGGCGGATGCCCTCGCGGTATGCCTCGATCCATTCGTAGTCGAATCCGTCGGCGAGTGTGCCGTCGTAGGCGTCGACGGCGCGCTGCAGTGCGGCGGTGCGGTCGGCGTCGGTGGTAGCGCGCGCAGCGTCGCGCAGCGCGGCGCGCATGCGCCACAGGTCGGTGTCGAGGGCGTCGCGGTTGAGGGCGTAGCGGCGCGACGGGTGAGTGAGGTAGGTGGCGGGTCCTCCGGTGAGGACGAGGGTTTTGCGTAGGGCCGATACGTAGGTGTGCAGACGGTGCGGTGCCTTCGACGCGGGTGCGTCGGGCAGCAGGTCGTCGAGGATGCTGTCCTGTGCGGCGTCGCCGTCCTGAACGACGAGGTAGACCAGCAGCTCGAGGGCTTTCGCCCGCAGCGGCGTGGTCGTGTCCATATCCACGATGCGGGCCCCGCCGAACACTCGAACGTCGACGAGTGCGCCGGTACGGGAAGACTGGTCGTCGCCCGCCGGGTGCGGTTCATTGCTTGCGTGATCGCGGCGCTCGTGCGGTTGCGCGGTGGCGGAATGCTCGGGTGTCGGGTTCGGATCGTCGGCGGCGACGACCAGCCTGTCGGGGTCGCCGATGTCAGTGTGATCGGGCAAGCCGGCGATGACACCGCTGGCTGCGGCCCGTCGTGGTCCCTGACCGATGACAGGGCGCGGCGGTGCGGTCGATACCGGTGCGCGGCGCTCGCTGGGCTGCACTTCGGCAGGAATGTCGACGCTCTGGGGCGGGGTAAGTACGTTGCGGCGACCGGCATTGGCGGGGCGCGGGCCGAGCTGCGGGGCAGCCTCGTCATCGCTTTGGGGTGCCGCGTTGCTGTTTTCGGCGAGGTGCCTGACGGTTGCGGGTAGTGGTACGCGCTGCGCGGGTGCTGGCGGTTGAGGCTCGCCGGTATGGGACTCGGCGAGGAGCCGCAGCAGTTCGGCGGTCTCGCTGCGGTTGATGACGCTCAGGCGGCCGACGGCGGAAGGACAGCTGTGCTGTTTCGCGTCGTGCTTAATGATGCTGGTGGAGCCGTCTTCGGCGACGAGGATGGTGTCTCCATCGGGCCAGGCGCCGAGCAGGACGCCGTGGATGTCGAGCCGGTGCCCTTGCGTGAGCAGCGCGGCGATGCGGGCGCGCACGTGAGCAGCGGTGGGGGCGGCGATCAGCACCGTCGGCGGCACGGGCTCGGCTATCGGGTCCCGGTCCCGCAGGTCGGCGATCGTGTCGACCTCATAGTCGCCGCACAGGCGTGCGCGGTGCAGCGTCCGCTCCTCTATCAGCGTCAGCGCGTCGCTGAGTCCGCTGGTGATGGTCATCCGCGGGGTGTCCGCCAGTGTGATTGTGGTGGTGCCTAGGAGCATGGTGAGGGTGTCCGAGGCGATGACGACGTGGTGGCGGCTATTAGGGTCGTCCGGTCCGCCGGCGGCGAGGGCGGACACCAGCGCGCCTCGGGCCGCTGCCTCGGCTCCGGGCCCGATCAGACCGAGTCCCGCCGACGGCCATACCTCGATCAGCGGGCGGGTCGGCGCGGGTATAGGCGGCTGCGACTCGTGCGCCGTGAGCGTGGAGGTCTCGTCGTCCGCCGCGTCTGCCGGTTCCGAGTCGGCATCCGCGACGGGTTCGTCGGGCGGAGGGTCGAGGTCGGGGTTGGGGTCAGGGATCGTCTTGGTGCTCGGTGTCAGGGCCCGTAGGCCGCGACGGATCCGGGTGACCACTGCCGGCATCGGTTCGACGCTCGGGTCGTCGAGGCGTGGGCGCGCGGTGGGTTGCTGGGGGATGTAGCGGCGACGGCGGTGTGCCCAAACGAGGGCCACCGCGGCGAGGACTGCGGCGGCGAGTCCCATGTCGAGCCAGCTACCCGTACCGAGCGACACACCCGGCTGAGGTCGCGGCGTCGGGGCGGTTCGGTCGTCGGCGGTGCGAGTGGTGGGCGTGGCAGCCGGTCCCGACGCCGAAGCATGGTCGGCTGGCGCAGACGTGGGCGCTGGGGCGGACTCCACAAGGCCATCGTCGGTGTCCGTTCCGGTCGGGCTGCTGGACGGTCCTGACGGAGTTGATGTCGTCGGCGTTGGGGCAGGCGCCGGTCGGGGCGAGGGGCGTGGTGCTTCGACCGTGGGAGGTAGTCGCAGTGTCCAGCCCGGGTAGATGAGGTCAGGGTCGCGCAGTGTCCCACCGGTGTGGGGGAAGCGGGTGCCACGGTTGGCGGTGAAGATCTCGGGCCAGCGGTCCGCGTCGCCGAGGCGGTCCTGGGCGATGCGGGACAACGTGTCGCCGCGCCGCACCGTGTAGGTGTGCCTGGCCTGGTCCTTGCCGTTAGTTGGTGAGGTGGTCTGGTCGTCGGCGTGGGCGCGCGCGGTGGCTGCTGGGCCCTGCGGTGCGTGGGTCGTCTCCGCGGCCGGGGTGGTGGTCGCGTTGGCGTCGGCGGGCGTCGCGGTGGCCGCTGTGCTGACGGCGGTTGCTCCGAGGACAGCCGCCGTGATGCCCTGCAGCGGCCCGGGCATGTGCAGCCGCGGTAGTCGCCGTGACATCCGGGCGGCCTGGGCGTACAGGCGGGCCGTGATGGCGGCGGCGAGCATTGCCCACAGCAGCCACGCCGCGAGGTAGGCGATGGCGGCGAGGAAGCCGCCGCTGAGGGGCTCCTCGACCCAGCTGCGGAGCAGGGTCGTCCATGAGCCCTGCGGGCGTGGCCATCTGCCGAGGCGGACGAGCGTGATCGGCACAGCGACGACCAGCAGGGTGGCCGCCGACGTGTGAGCGGCCGAAGCGACCCTGGACCTCATCGCCCCTCCCTTGCTGCCGTGTGACGGGACCCGGACGCCGCCCGGCACCGAGCCGGCTTGGCGGCGCCGTGAAACGTTGGCCACGAATCGACCGTAGGGCGAGCGGCAGAAGACGATGCGGTTCCGCTGGCTGACAGGACCTCACACGACCTGACACGACCTCACAACCCCAGCTCACAGACAGTCGATCGGAGTCGAGACGGTGCGACCGGCGGGATCTGCTGAGGCCACGACGCGACCTCGTCAGCAGGACGAGCTGGTTGTCTGGGACCGAGTAGGGGAAGCCGGAAGTGGAAACGGAGCCGGAAGTGCAGGGGTAGCACAGTTCGGGCTTTCCCTAACTGGGTTGCCCGTGCGCTCGGAGCGGGCGGCGTTACCGGGTGGGGATGGCGGGATGGTCCATGAGAGTGGCTTTCGTGAGCGCCGTGTCGGTGGGGAGGATGCCCGCTGCGGCGAGACGACGGGCGTAATCCTTCCGCAGGTGGTCGGCCGCGTCGTGGTCGCCGAGGGTGATGAGTGCGCTGACTGCGCGGGTGTGCAGGTCGGCGTTGTACGGGTCGATGCGGATGCCGGCCTGCAGCCATGCCAGGGCCTGACGGGCGTCAGGGCTGGCGCTGGCGAGAGCCGCGTGTGCGTCGATGACGTGGCGGCGGGTGGCCTCGCGGATCGGGTCGAGCCAGGGCCAGGTCCGTCGGGCGGCGAGGTCAGCGGGGTAGGCGTCGATGACGGCCTTCCAGGTCGTCGCGTCGGTGGTGACGGCGGTGGTGGCGTTACGGACCGCGTGGCGGAAGTGCCACAGGTCGACGGTGACGTTGGTGGGGTCGAGGCGGTACCGGTCGTCAGTGTGCTCGATGAGGGTCACTCCTGCCGTGGACCGGATGGTGGCGCGGAGGTCGCTGAGGGTGGTGTACAGGCGGCCGGTGAGAGAGCGGCGGGGCAGGCCCGGCCAGATAGCGTCGGTCAGCTGTCGGGTGTCGGCTCCGTCGGGCTGGGCGGCGAGGAACACCAAGACTTGGAGCGCGGCGGTACGCCGGATCTCCACAGGGTGGCCGTCCAGCAGCATTGTCGGTTCGCCCAGCACGCGCAGGTGAAGGCGTCGCTTGTCGTTGCTTGTGCCGCCGGGGTGGTCCTGGGCGGTGGCCTCCCACTGCGGGGACCGGCCTGCCAGGGTGGGGTTGCGCGACGGGCCGGAGATGCCAGGCTGTGGCGGTGCCGGGTCGGGGTAGCCGATGACGGTGAGCAGGTCGGTGGCCGTTACCTGGGTAAGGACGCACATCCGTGGCCCGGCTGACCCGCTGCCGTCCTGGTGGTGGGTGCGCCCCGACGGGTCGACCTGCCATGTCTGGCCGGCCGGCCACCGTCCAAGCACGGCCACCGGGGCGGAGGCGGTGGCCAGACTCGCCAGGGTCTCGGCGTTGTCCGTCGCGGACCCGACATCGACGATGAGGGTTGGTCCGGGTGAGCCGGCGCCCTTCTGCGTGTCTCGTTGTGCCTGGTCTCGTCCGCCCAGGCCACGACCAGGGTGAGCTCCGGAGAAGAACTCCGCTGCCTGCCCGAGGTTGTCGATGACGGCCAGCCCCGGCAGGCGCCGGCCCAGCGTTTCGGCGGTGGGGCCGAGCAACCCGGCCAGGACAGGTCGGGTGACGACCACGGACGCCGCCGGGTGATGACGCCCAGCTAGGAGGCTGGTGACGAGCAGGCCTCGCGCCGCGTCCTGCGCCCCCAGCCCGGTTAGACCGACCCCACCTCGGGGGAAAGCCCCACCAACGGTTGGCCGGTCGAGCAGCGACGAGCCCGCCGAGGCGACGCCGGGTTCGGTAGGCGGTGGCGTCGAGTCGGCGAGGGCGGCTTGTACGGCCGCCACTGTCGGGGGCAGCGGCGCCAGGTCCGTGTCCTCGCGGCTCGGTGGACCGGGCGGGCGGGGCCGGTAGGAGCGGCGGCGACGGAGCCACACCAGCGCCGCCGCCGCGCTGACCTGCTCCGCCACGTCGCGCGGCAGCCAGCCACCGGCGACGCTGATCCCCGCGTCGACTAGGACGTCGCCGTCTGATGGCGTCAGGTTGCCGGCCTCATCCAGGGTTCCTGCCGCTACCGGCTGCGTGGGCGGCGGTGGCGGTGCGGTGATCGCGTGGGAGCTGACGCCGAGGACGGCTGCGCCGGCGATGCCGCCGGCGGTGGCTTGCAAGGGTGTCGGCAGCGGCATGCGCCGCAACCAGGACACGGTGGCGCTCAGGCGGGTCAGCACCCGGATTGTGGCCGTGTAGGCGAGCAGGAGCCACACCAGCCAGGCCGCGATGGTCAGCGCGGCGGTGAGGGTCTGTTCGGTCAGCGGGTTCTGCACCCACTCGCGTGCCTGCGCGGCGGTCGGCCACCCTTGTATGGGTGCTCCGATCAGTGACATCAGCACTATCGGAGGGCCGGCCAGAAGGGTGAGGACGAACAGCAGCGACATCAGCTGCCGCGGCCACCGCATGTCACCCGCCTCCACCCGGTGACACGTCCGCCCGAACCGGTCCCGTGGGCGGTGCGGTGGGGGTGGGCGGGGCGGGGCGCAGGACACGGCTCCAGAGCCGAGTGGCCCACCAGGTCGCGACGGCGATGGCGTAGATGACGCCGAGCATGCCGGCGGCCCGTCTATTGACGATCGCCGCGAAGATCACCGCCAGCGGGGCGGCGAGGATGAGGCGGAACATCAAGGGTGTCACCACGGCCATGACCACGGCGACGCCGAGGAGGAGACCGCCGACGCGGCCGGCTATGTCGATCCACAGGATCCGGTCCGGCCACCGGTCGGCGGTCAGGGAGTACTGGATCAACCCCATGCCGAGCGTGGCGGCGACGATGGATCCGGTCGGTGCGGCCAGCAACGCCGACCAGCCGCCGTGCGGGGAACGCCACTGCCGGGCGGCGACGACTGCCATCGCCACGGCCATCACCGACACCGGTGCGATTGGCCACAGCGCCCACTTCAGGTACGGGCCGACGGGCATACCGAAGTATTGGCTGGTGACCACTGCGTACAGGCCTGCGATCGCCGCGCCGAGGGATACCGCGGCGAGGATCCCGACGCTGACCCGTCCCCCTTCGGTTCGGGTGCCGGGGGTGGGACTGCGGGCGGCGATCAGCGAGCCGAGGACTGTGCCCGCGGCCAGGCATGCCAGCAGGGCCATCACCGCCGCCATCGTGAATTCGCCCCAGTTCACACTCACCGAGTAGTACACGCCGAGCACCCCGTGCTCCTCGGCGGTTAGGAGGCACTGCCAGATCAGGGCGAGCGACGCGAAGCCGGGTACCGCGATCGCCGCCGCCCGCCGCACGGGCGGCACCGGCACCTCCACCCGCTCGACCGTCGCGGTATCGACGGCGCCGACGTCAGCGGCGCCCCGAGCCGCGACCAGCGCCGGCTCGGGCACGACGACGGGTGCGGCGCCTGTTTGCTCGGCGATCGCCGCCGCTAGGTGCGGTAGCTGGGCGCTGCCGCCCACACAGTAGATACCGGCGAGGTCGCCGACCGTGAGCTCGGCGGCGGCGACTGTCTCCTGCGTCAACTGCGCCACGCGCCACGCCACCGGCCGGACGGCCTCGTCGAGCATCGCGCTGTTCGCGACTACCGGTGGCCGGTCCGGGAGCGGAACCGTGACAGCCGGATGGCTCACCAACGCTTCCTTGGCCACCCGAACGCTGTGCGCCACCGACGCGCGCAACGCGCCCTGACCCTCCCCGGTCGACGCGCCGATGAGGGCGTCGGCGAGCGCGTGATCGACTGCCGTGCCGCCCGCCGCGGCGTCAGCGAGGGTCGCGAGGACCTCGAATCCGGCCGGCCCTCGGCGCAGCACCGTCACCTCCGCGCCAGCGCCGACGTCACAGATGACAAGGAACGCACCGACCGGCACCTGCACACCAGTGGTGAGCAGATACTCGCCGACCGCCACCGGGGCCTCCACCAGACGCGGTTGCGGCAACCCCGCCCGGTGCGCGACCTGCCGCATCCAGGTCCGCCGTCGGGGCCCCCATTCCGCCGGGACTACCACCCGCACATCCCGCACCGGCTGACCGACTACCCGCTCGGCTTCGGCGGCGACCCTGCGCAGCGGCGACGCCGCCACCTCCAGCGCGTCGCCGCCAGCGTCACCTGCCGTCGCGTCCTCCACCGGATGGCGCGGCCCCGGAATGAACGCTGAGGGCTGCCTCGCCGCCTGTCCGTTCGCTGGCATCGACGACGCGCTGTGTAGGGCTGGGTTCCCGTCGAATGACAGCACGTGCGCGCTGCCGTCGGCCCACGCCAGGACGGCTTGGGTGCCGGCGCTGCCGCAGTCGATCGACAACCGTGCTTCCCCCGACCCCATGTCCATAGTCAAACATGAGGATCACATTCACGTCACCCGTCAATCACTCACGGCCAACAGAGGTCAGCCAGCTCCGAACCAGTATCACCGGCCGCCGAGGCGCCGCCGGGCCTCGTCGAGGAAATCCGACCGATCTTCGACCCGGCCTGGTGCTACTGCACCGGCCTCACGGTCTTGGCCGCCTTCGACACCTACCGCAGCACCCTGGGTATCGCCACGGACCCGCTCGGCCACGTGGTGGGCGTGCTGCCTCGCCGCGCGCCGAAGGGAGATTGCAGCTAGCACTGCCGACCGTTAAGCCGGTTTGCCCGAGCTCACGCAGTTCACCTGACGCCCGCCCATCAGGCCACCGTCGAACGCCTCAACGGTCTCGTCGAGGACAGATAGCTTCCACTCGTTAGGACGCTGTGTCGCCCGGCGTTGAATCGGGCCCGAACCATCCGAATAGATTCAACGCATGGACAGCAGCTCAACCTACTTCACAAAAACCTCGATATCCTCAAGGGCGTTCTTTGCGCGTGATCTGAACTCAGGAATTTCTTCCAACACTTTCAGCTCTCGGATCACCGCTTCCGATGTCGCGCGATGAATTCGCGCGACGTGACCGAGGCAGATCACGGCAAGCTGCCGCACCTGCAGATCGAAGGGGCCATTAACAACTTCAAGCAAGACCCCCTCGATCCAGGCACGGTCGGACTCATGGTTTGTCAACGAAAGTAGGGCCTCAGTAGCGCGAGCCACGACACCACTCTCCACGTCAGCGATCATCTTCGCACGCCAGACGACATCGGGGTCATCCAGATTCATCGAAGCTCACCTTCTGCGAGAGTTTCCACATTTTTCAAAACATGCTAGCACCAGCGCGATTCACGACAGTGGTCGACCTTTACGATCAACCAAACCAGCCTTCCGAACAGCACTTTGCATGCCCTGCGACAACTCATCCCACGCTCGGACATGGCCGTGCCATTCGTTATTCATTCCGCCTGGGGCACTACATCCACAGGCATTCTTGCCCGTCCGATCCAATATCACAATCTCGCCGTCGGCATGCCAATTCGCCTTGGTGCCTGCCCAGGGGCTTCCGGGGTCCATTCGATGGAATTTTCGAATGCGCCCTGACCATTCCTCGGCTCGGCACTGTTGGGTCCTCGCACCGAACTCCGGACCGTCGGCCCATGTTTTGGATTCGCCACGTAGGTGTCTTTACCGCAATTATGCACCAGCACTGGAGCATTGCCAGCTAGCACGTAGTACGTGTGGATATTGGCAACGGTGAGGTCGCGCATCGTCTGGTAGCGCGTGAAGTTGTGGACCTGAACGACCGTCGCTGTCTCCCGCTAGAAGTCAGGAGCCGCTCGACAGGCTGTAGTTGCCCTGCGTCAACCCATTGACTTCGGGTCTCGCTCCAAAAGGGGTGGTGCTGCGTGGTGTTGAGAACGGCAAATGCCCCGCCCTCGCCACCCTCGCTCACAACCGTCAAATCGGTGAGGTCATTGTCTTCCCGTGTAAAGCGTGGTTACAAATTGATTCCACAAAACGGTCATCCGGGCAGCAGGCGGGCCGGCAGATCACAATTAGCGACGCCGTCACGGAATTAGCTGGCACCAGGCGAGAATCGCCAGCAAGGGTCAGGATGCCCAATATTCATGCAGCCGAAAGGTGCAGTTTCCGTGGGAGACAAACGGTGTTCACCATTATCAGGCAAACGACATTCATCCGCTGCGGAATTGGCGATAGGTCGAGCATGTCCCGCTATTCCGCTCGCGATTACCTGTTAGGGCGCGTCATGGATGACCTATGAGCTACGACAGTGCCGTCGGCGCCAGGAGCACCGGGCACCCCTTGAGGAAGCCCCGACTCGGCTGGCGGCGCTCGCCTGGCCCGAAGTGAAGCAGCGGGGAAGGACCGCAACAGGGTCCTCCCTAAGCCCGGCCGTCGCGGCTCCCCGCACATCCGTTGCCGACGTCCAGCCCGTGTCTCTTGCCAACGACACCAACACGTATTGGATGGAACCGTGGACCCCTCGAACACACCCGCCCACCCCATTGCCGACGACATAGGCCGCACATGGAGCCGCGCGGTCCTGACGTCCGAACCGGCCGACCATAGCCACGCCGAAGCCGCAGCCCGCGCCGCCTATCGCGCCGCTGGCAGGCCCGAGCCCTCCGAGTTCATCTGGTGCCCGTCCCCGTGGACGGCTCTCGACCTCGTCAGGAGTTTGATCCAGGATGGGCAGGTTCCATTCGTCAATTCCGTGCGTCGCGCGGTGTTGAACAAGGCGCTGTCTGCGGCCCGCAGCCCACTGGTGGATCGGGCCAGCGACACCGAGCGGTTGAGCGCCTTCGGCGAGTTCCACTCCTACTTCGAACGCAAGGGGTTCTACGGCGAGCAACGCTACGACGGCATGGACGAGCGGTACGACCTGATGGAGCGCCCCTACCGGTGCCCGCCTGTCCTGCCGTCCGAGCGATCGGTGCTGCGGCCCGTGCTTCACGCCGTGCATCAGACCTACCGGCACGTCCTGAGCCCTGCGTGGTCGGCGATTGACCGCGCGATCAGCGCCGATTACACGCTCCAACCGGCCTGGTACTGGTCCGAGGAGCACGGGCTAGTCGACCAGAGCGACGAGGCCCGTGCCGTCGTCCGCTACAGCACACCTGACCTCAACGACCGATTCTTCGACCCGGCCTGGTGCTTCTACCCCGACCTCATGGTCCTGGCGGCCATCGACACCTACCGCAGAGTTTTCGATACGGACCCCGGCGCTGCCTGGCAGGGCTGCCGCGACGTCGCGCTCACCAGCGGACCCTGGTGGCCCTTCCCGGAAACCGTGGTCATGAGCGAGCGACCCACCCTGCTCACACTCAACGAGCAGGACCGTCTCCATGCCGGCGACGGGCCAGCTATCCAATGGCGCGACGGTCACCACGTGTGGGCCCATGACGGTGTTCTCATCAATCCACCTCGCTCGGGGTCGGCAACGAGCGGTGCATGATCCCAGAAGTCCGCAGTGATCATCTGGTTATCCACAGGCACCTGAAATGTCCACAGCTAACACGATCAAGCATTGATCGGCTGGACCACCACTGCTGAAGTACCTCCGCAGGGACGACGCCACGTCCCATCCAGCGACGAAGGAGCGCAGCCATGACCCGGGGTGGACGCAGCCGATCACGGCGCACCGACAGGCCGACACCACTCGAGCACCTCGCCGGTGTGACCGGCCTCATCGGCGCGACGGCCGCCCTCATCGGCGCCGTCGCCGGGCTGCTGACAGCCGCCGCCACACTGACGGTGAGTCGCTGATGCCCGCCGTCGAGGCATGGCTGCTCGGCGGCCCTGCCGACGGCCGCTTCACCCACATTGAGGTTGATGACGACGGGTCCCTTCCGCAGGCCATCGTCCTGTCGCAGAGCGGCGCCTACCTCGGTGCCCGCGAGCATCCCAGCCAGCCGGTGCAGCACCGCTACCTCCGCTGCGCTGGCGAGGTCGACCCGCCAACCTTCCGGTACGACGGCCCTGTCCCCCAGGACCAGTGACGTCAGCATGGGCTGCCAACCGACCTAACCCGGAGCGGCCCGCGTCCCGACCAGAGAACGACACCACCCGAGCCCGGCCGCATCGGCACCCAACATCATTCCCTGATCGAACACTTGTACGATTAGCTGGTGGAGGATGTGGCGGCGCGCTGGTGGAACGGGATCTGGGGTCGCCTGGGCCGCCGAGATGTGTGGCTCGTCCGCGAGGTCCGGTGGAAGGTCACCGCCCGAGCCGGCGACAGCGAGACCGGCCGGGTGCTCCGGTGGGAGTTCGACACCGAAGGCGAGGCGTTCGCCATGGTCAAGCGTCTGCTCGCCGCCGACGCGGGCGGCCAGTGGCGCAAGCAGTCCGGCGACAGCCAGCCACCACAGCAGGCATAGCACCCGGCTGACGGTCTGCACCTCGAGGCGCAGACCGTTAGCCGGATCGTGGTCAGGAGCTACAGGTGTTGAGCATGCTTTGCAGGGCGGACTTCTCCGACGACTGCAGGGTCAGGCCCCAGTTGTACTTCACAGTGATCCACATCTTGCTGTAGGTGCACCGGTACGACGACAGGGGCGGCTGCCAGGTGGACGGGTCCTGGTCGCCCTTGGACTGGTTGACGTTGTCCGTCACCGCGATCAGTTGCGGGCGGGTGAGGTCGTTGGCGAAGCTCTGCCGCCGGCTGGTCGTCCACGAGTTGGCGCCGGAGCGCCAGGCCTCGGCGAGAGGGACGACGTGGTCGATGTCGACGTCGGAGGCCGCGGTCCAGGTGGCGCCGTCGTAGGGGCTGTACCAGCGGCCGGAGGTGGCGGCGCAGGCGCTGTCGACGACGACGGAGGTGCCGTCGCGCTTGAGGACCTGCTCGCGGGTGTTGCAGCTACCGCTGATCGTGATCCAGTGCGGGAACAGGTCCCGCGAGTAGCCGCTTGTTGAGCCCTGCGTCGCCACGGTCAAGGCGTTGAGCTGCGACTGGGCCGTCGCCTTCGAGGGGATCCCGGGCGGTGCGGCGGATGCGGGCTGCGCGCTGACGCCGACCAGGACGGCGACGGCGGCGAGAACGACTGTGGCGGCGTGGCGCGTGATGCGTGGGGAACGGGCAGAGACTGGGGTTACCCGCATGGAGGCCTCCTCGGCACTGGCTGGACGGCAACCGTCTCTGACGATCGTTGCCATCGAAGGGCGTGTTTGTGAAGGGGTGAGGAAGCAGCCAGGAAACTTTGAAGCGCTCTGGGGCTGGCGTGCGAGCACGAGCCGGGTCGGCGCAACGCAGCCGCGCCGGCTGTCTGTTCCGGGTACGCGAAGTACGGCGTCTGCTGTCGAACGACTGCGCGCCCATCTCCCGGCAGCGCAGGTCGATCGGGGCCTGCTTGGCCCGCGTTGCCGCGATGTTCTCCCAAAGTTGGCGCAGCTGCGGTGCTCGTCAAGTGACGCGCTACCCAGAAGCCCTGGTTGACGCCGTGGCTGTCGTCGCGTGTTACGGCCCGCGCCACCCAGCCGTGATGCGCGGGGCGGGCGCCGACCCGCTACCGTAAACCCATCGGGGATCATCGCTGGGAGGGTTGGTGCGGCCGAGTCGACGTCCACCCATTGCCCTTCAGCTGTCGCTGCTCATCATCGCCGTTCTGCTGGAGATCGCGGCGAACTTCTTCGCCAATGCCGACACGTCACCACTGAGCGCCGGGATCCGTCAGGTTGCCGGTCCGGCGTTGATCGTGCTGCTGGTGGTGCTGATCGTCGGGAACGGCCTGGTGCTGTGGTGGCAGGCGCCCCGTAGTCCGCGGCCCGTGTGGCGGGCGGATCGCAGCCCTTATCCCGGGCTGTCTGCCTTTACCGAGCAGGACGCGTCGGTGTTCTTCGGTCGGGAGGAGCAGGTCGCTGAGCTGGTGCGACGCCTGCATGAGCTGGGTCTGGACGTGTCCGAACGGTTCGTCTGTGTCACCGGCGCCTCCGGCAGCGGCAAGTCCTCGCTGGTGCATGCTGGCGTGGTTCCCCGGCTGCGAGTGGGACGGTGGCAGGTGTTGCCAGCGGTCACGCCGGCGGGTGAGCCGCTTGGTGTGCTCGCGGACCTGGCGGTCACCCTGGGTGCCGTCGACCGGGCCTCCGCGCTGCGGGAGGTGCGGTCCCGCCCTGACAGCGTCGCCCGTCATCTGACCGCCTGGCGGGCTCGCGAGGGCCACCGGCGCGGGCGCGTCCTGCTGATTCTCGACCAGCTCGAGGAACTGGTAACCCTGTCCAGCCCTGCTGAACAGGCGACGTTCCTGGAACAGATCGCGGTGGCCCTGGACGCCGACCGGAGGCTGTGGGTTGTCGCGACGCTCCGCGTCGAGTTCCTCGCCGATCTCCTTGCCGGGCCGCGCCCGGAGCTGTTCGCTAGCCCGGTCGCGCTCGGGACCATGCGGCCGGCGGACCTCGTCACGGTTGTGGAGCAGCCCGCCCAGCTCGCCGAAATGCCCTTCGAAGACGGACTCGTCGACCAAATCGTCGCCGACACCGCTACACCGGACGCGTTGCCGCTGCTGGCGTACCTGCTTCAGGAACTGCACCGAGCGGCGGGCCCGGGGCAGACGGCGACCCGCCAGGCGTACCAGGCACTCGGCGGCGTCGCGGGGGCGCTGGGTCGTCAGGCCGACAGCGTCATGGCTGAAGTGCGGCGCGAGAGCAGCACCGAGGACGTCCTGGACACCCTGCTCCGTCTGGTAGCGATGGAGGGCACCGAACCGACTCGACGCCGGGTGCCGTTGCGGGACCTGTCCGATGATCAGCGTCGGGTGATTGCCGTCTTCACCGATGCTCGGCTTCTGACCACCGACGTGATCGACGGTCAGCCGTGCGCGCAGGTCGCTCACGAGGCGTTGTTCCGCCGGTGGGCGCCGCTGCGCCAGCAGGTCGAAGCGCGGGCGGAGCAACTGCGTCGGCGTACCGAGCTGGAACGGTGGGCGGCGGACTGGGTGCACGCCGGGCGCAGCGTCGACTACCTGCTCACCGGGGAACGGCTTGCGCTGGCCGGGCAGTGGCTGGAAGCGATGGAGTCGGCCGGCCAGGACAGCCCTACCGCGCGTGCCCTGGTGAGCGCCTCCCGCAGCCGAGACACCGCGTTCCTGCACCGGGTGTCGGAGACGATCGGCCAGTTCGCGCTCGGCAATGTCGACCGATACCCGGAACTCGCGGTACTGCTGACCGCGGCCGCCCTGCAGGAGTGCCCGCCAACGCCCGTCGCCCGCCGGGCCCTGATGGCGGCCTTGGCGTTCAGCCACAGCGAGGCAGTGCTCACCGGGCACACTGACGCCGTCCGCGGAGTCGCCTGGGCACCCGACGGCGCGCATCTGGCAACCGCGTCCAGAGACGGCACGGCGCGGATCTGGCACGCCGACACCGGCACGGTCATCCGGGTGCTGCGCGGGCACACCGGCATGGTGGACGCCGTTGATTGGTCCCCTGACTCCACCCGGCTCGCTACCGCCTCTCGGGACGGCACGGTCCGGGTGTGGGACGCGGCAACGGCGGAAATGGCCGCGGTGCTGCCCTGCGGAGATGTGGCACGCGGTGTCACCTGGTCACCAGACGGCTCCCGCCTCGCCGGGTCGAGCCGAGACCGGACGGTCCAAGTCTGGGACACCGCCACCTGGGAGCTTGGCGCTCATCTGGTTGGTCACGAAGGGGACGTGTGGGGCCTGCGGTTCTCCCCCGACTCCCGCCGGCTGGCCTCCGCCTCCCACGACCGGTCCGTCATCGTCTGGGACCTCTCCACCTCTACAGCGGAGCAAAGACTGACGGGGCACGGCGACTTCGTCGAGGCCGTCGACTGGTCCCCCGACGGCAGCCAACTCGTCACCGGCTCCGGTGACCACACCGTACGAATCTGGGATCTGGCGATCGGCGAGACCCGACACGTCATCGGCGGTCAGGGTTCACCGGTCTGGTCGGTCGCCTGGTCCCCCGACGGCCGTACCGTCGTATTCGCCAGCGGCGACGGCAGCATCCGCGCCTGGGACGTCAACCGGTTGCGCGAGGTAGCCGAGCTACGCGGGCACTCCCAGGTCGCCTGGTCCGTCGCACTGTCCCCGGACGGGCGACGGGTGGTCAGCGGTTCCGGTGACGGCACCGCCCGGGTGTGGACGATCCAGCCGCATGGAGCTGAGCAACGGCTACTCGCTGGCCACGACGGACCGGTGACTGCGCTCGCGCTGGATTGGACGGCGAGGATCGTCACCGGTGGCGCCGATGGCACCGTACGAACCTGGCAGCCGGACGGCACAGCCGCCGTCACTGCGTGGCCAGAACCGGTCGTGGCCCTTGCCTGCTCACCAACAGGCGACGTACTCGCCGTGGCCCTGCGCGACGGCTCGGCTCACCTGATCGGCGCCGACGGCGGCGACCTGCGCTTCGACGCGGAGGTCGAATCGCTGGCCTGGTCACCGGACGGGTCCCGGTTGGCCGCAGGCTGCAAGGACAATTCGGTACGGGTGTGGGACGTCCGCACCGACAGTTCCGCTGGCGTCCTACGCGGGCACGCCGACTGGGTAGGGGCGCTTGCATGGTCTCCGAGCGGCCGCTACCTCGCCTCCGGCTCCGACGACCGAACCGTCCGCGTCTGGGACATCGAACACCCCGGCGACAGCACGGTCCACTCCGGCCACCAGAACTACGTCGACGCAATCAGTTGGGCACCCGACGAGCGTCGGCTCGCCACCTGCTCCGCCGACTGGACCATCCGCGTCTGGGACCCCACTGGCACCAACCAGCCGCAGGTACTGACCGGCCACGACAAGCGCGTTCGCGCAGTGGCCTGGGCTCCCAATGGCCAGCGTCTGGCATCCTGCTCCGACGATCGCACCGTACGAATTTGGGACTGCGCGAACGACGACCAGGGCGAAGTAATCGGCGTCCACCGCGACGGCGTCACCAGCCTCGCGTGGCTGCCGGATGGGCGGCAGGTCGTCACTGGTTCAGCGGACGGCACTGCCCGCGCCTGGACGGACTCCGTCGACCTGGACGACCTGACCGCCGTAGCGCGCTCACGGGTGTTCCGCGCGCTCACCGACGACGAGAGGCAGGCGCACCTACTGCCCGGCGACGCGGGCTCATAGGGTCTGCTCGACCTCGCGGGTTTCCTCGCCCACCAGGTAGTCATCCGGGTCCAAGCCGAGCGTCTTACGACGCTCCGAGGCCCAGTAGGCCGCGTTGGCCTCATCGAATGACTCAGGGCCCTCGTGCGAGATCACCCAGACGTGCTGATTCCGCGCCCGGTCCTTCCACGACCCATGAATCTCGAAACCGAGATCACGGCGCAGCGGGACGACCAAGCGCTGCCACCTGTCCACCCACTCATCCAGCAGCCCAGCGCGGACTGTGTAGATACGGATTTGCACCGACCGTGCGATACCTGTCACCTCACCCGTGGCGCGACCCAGAGGGCGTTACGCCATCGACCCTAGTCGGCGCGGCGGAACCATGCCCGCCACACCATGCAGCGCTGCACGCCGCTGACCACACGGCGAGGCACTTCTTTCCTGACGCCATCCGGCATCCTGTCTGCCATCGACGCGGCAGGCCAGAACGATCAGCGGCGATCAGGCCGCTGTACCGGTCCATGCGGTTACCGCCAAAAGATCATCCGTTACCGGATGTCTCCACCGCCGCTTGCGGAGATCTTCTTAGGTCAATCGGTCGGGACGGGCGGATCCGAACCTACGACCCCTTGTTACCAACAGTAACCGAACTAAGCTTGTCATTGCTTACCGAAAATGGTCGCTGAGCTGCAGAGACACCGTCAGGCGCTCATCGCCCCTTGTCACCTTTCGTCAACGATTAGGCGGGGTTTTCGGGGGGTAAACGGTCCCGCACAGACCCCCGCCAGGTCTGACCGCCCCGCTGAGCCCCAAGCATGCCGCGCCCGCTTCAAAGCATGCGTACTGAATGCCCAACGCTGCGGAACCGCCGGCTCGAACAGCCTCGGTGGTGCCGATCGACGAACGCTGACCTATGCGCAGGTCAAAGGGGCTCAGCCCGGCCACCAGGGAAACCCGGACCTGGATGAGGCGACGCGCCGACTGCCAGTCCTCCAGCGACGGCGCCAGGCACGCAGACCTCCGGCAACGACCCCATCAACCCGGGATCGAAGAACCACCTGACGTCATCCCGCAGCAGAACGCGCACCACGCCATCCTGCCCTCCCCACAGTCCCGACGCCGACCCAATTCCTTGACGAAACCCAGAGGGGCATCACCTCCGGGGTCAACGCGCGACACTATCGCGGTCTCGATGCATCCTCCTCGTTCCAGATCGAGATGACGTGCCCCTCTCCGTACTCCTCGATAACGCGAGACTCCGCCTCGTCGAGGGAGCTGGCAAGAATGCGCAGGCGAACGCCCGGCTTGTCTTCGATCCAGATCATGCCTATATATTCCCGCGGCGGTGGATCCTTGTCGATGTTCACAGCACCTTCCATGCGGTCACTTGAAGGGGGCAAGACAAACACCACTATTGCAGAAGCCGCCGATGATCGTTCCCTGCCCTTCCAGCACCTGCCTGACTGAGCCGGGCGTCATCACTGGCAAATTGTGGACTCTCACTCCCGGAATGTTACCAAATCTCGCTACGTCATCGGCATACATGGAAGCGTCCGAAATCCACGAGCCGTCAGGGAGGCCGTGCGCGCCAGAGATGATATGAACGTCGTCACCTTGCATCAGGGCACTGTTGACGATGCCCGCGAAGTCACTCTGATTGATTTCTCCGGCGGACGTAAATAGCCGCCCACCCGCCGCATTGACGCCCTCCTCAGAGATCACGCCGCCCCATCTACTCACGCCACGTGAACCGCCTGCCGCAGCTCGGAGAGAGCCCAGGCCAGCGACGGACCCGGCGAGCGCTGGGGCGGAAATGGCCAGGCCTATATTGATAACTTCTGCAGTACCCAAAAGGATGCAGAGGGCAGATGAACTACAGTTGTAGTCTCCGCCTTCGAGGTATGGGTAAACATTGCTGCAGACGGACTCGGTGGCGCATTGCATCGACGGTGATCCGTTGACGCATTTTTTGCCAGGCACATCCACTGCCCGGTCGGGAGGGTGTCTGCCACCGCCACAGGTGCGGGGGCTGGGCCCACACAGACGAAGGGATTAGCGCAGGGAGCAAAAGCACCAGAAAACTTGATCTTCGGGCCTGATCCCTTTTTGGATATCGGCTTGGAGCCGGAGCACCGCGGCCAGCATGGTTTGCTATTTGCCTTGTTCGAACTGGCCTTGTTCCTGGCGTTGCCCTTTTCGTCACCCATTCGATAGTCGGGGCAGCTCGACATTTCCAGGCAGTCGGTGTCAATGAGTCCGCTGGGGTCGCTCCGCGTGATGGGTGAGTTACTGGCGTAGGAGTAGGCGTTCCATTGTTGTGGGCTGGACAGATCCATGACTGGGTCGACGGATATGAAGCGGCCCAGCGTCTGATCGTATTGTCGGGCACCGATGTTGACGAGGTTGGTGGGATCGTTGTCGCCACCGACGAAGCCCTTGGCGTTGGCCCAGGTTGGGTTCGATCCGCGCGGGCTGCCGTAGGGAGTTTGCCTGCGGATATCCACGCAGCTGCCCACTGATCAACGTCTGCCGCCAGTCGTCACCCGTTGGCATGAGTTTTCGGGGGGTAAACGGGGGCAGGGCCGGACCGGGCCACCCGCCGCCATAGACATCCTCCGTGCGTAAGAAGTCAAGCTGCGTTGACCAGTGGTTGTTTCTCGATGGCTGGCCAGGCGTGGCTTCCCCGTAGGTGCTGTGGTGGCGTAGGCAGCCGTGCAGGATGCCGACGAGGCGGTTGGCCAAGGCGCGGAGGGCTTGGTGGTGAGTGTGGCCGTTGGGCGGAGGGATGCCGATGAAGGCGATCATTCGCAAGCACGGGGTCAGCGGAATACGGTGCGGCGGCCGTTGGCGGCGGATAGGCCGCCGTCGTATTCGCGGCCGGCGAAGCCGTCGATCGTAGATGCCGTCACCGCTTCGAGAAATCGCACCCAACAAGGTGGCGGATTGAGACCGGGCCGAGGGGCGACCGCCGCACGCATGAGATCAGGTACGCCTGACAGACTGGTGTTTATGTCTCTGGAACCGGCTGACGTGCTTCCTCGGCTGGTCGACCAGCGGCGCTTGCTCTGCAAAAGCTGCCGCCACGACGAGGTTTACCCGGTTGTGGCGGCGTGTGACTGGCGTGATCATGAGGCTGTCGCCCTGCTCAATCGGCAATGTCCGGTGGTGGCGTGCCCGGTCTGCGGCGCGGGGATCTCATTGGACACACCGGTCCTGGTCCTGCGCCCCGGCGATCCGGTCCGATGGCTGCTGAGTGTGCCGGGCGGCGCAGTGCCCGATGCTGTGGTGACTGGCCTCGTGCGCCGTGTACGCGATGCGCAGGTCGATCTTCCGCTGTATTCACCGGTGCGAGTCGGTCACGATCAGATCACGGCGATTGCCGACAGGTACAGCGGTTTCGAGTTGGCCCGCGTCGGCCACGACGGTACGGCGACCGCGGCGACCGGCCAGGACTTCGAGGTGGTCCGGGCGCGGACCACGGTGCCGGACGTGACAGAGGCGGTGCTCGAGCTGTTCAGTGCCGAGGACGAACCGGCCGTCCTGGAGGTGTACCGGCGTCACCCGGCACTGGTCGATCCGGCCTGGGCGCCGGTGTGCCGCGTGGTCGGCCGCCGGTTAGTCGGCCTCCTGGAGATGCCAGAGGCGGTTCGGCTAGCCCAATATCGACTGGTGGAGACCGGTCGGCGGAGATGGCCGCACGATCCGGTCGCTCCGGATGCCTGGGAGCACCTTGACGAGTCCGGCCGCGCGGTGTTGTCCGCCGCTGACAGGGGTGCGGATCTGCCGGATGCGGAACGCCGCACCACCTTCGAGCAGCTCCTGCAGATGATCTCCGACCAGCCCGATCGGCTCGCGTTCCTCACCGAGAAGCTGGCGTTCTTCTTCATGTCTCTCTACGAGTCGCCAGGCCGACGTCCGGGAGATCTCAGCGTCGCGATCCCCGCCGGGCTGACGGCCATGCAACTCTTGCCCGCGACATTCGGGGCAGCGCACCCGCTGACTCTGCTGGTCGCTAACGATCTTGGCGCCGCGTTGCTCGATCTTGAGGAGGGTAATTCGGTCGCAGCCCGGGAACAAGCGATCACGCTGCTGACCGCGGCAGCTGTCAGCGCCGCGGGCACTGCGGATCCGGTCCTGGCCGACCTCGTGCACAACCTAGGCGTCGCCTATGCCCACCGCCAGCACGGCGGGAGGGCTGTCAACCAACAGCATGCTGAGGAGTGTTTTGCCTGGGCGCTACACCTGGCGCGGACGCTCACCCCGCAGCGGCCCGACTCGCTGCTCCGATCCCGGCTCGTGTTGGCATCGCTATTGGCCGAGCGGCGGCCCGGCAATCGTCGTGCGGCCACCGAGAAGGCATTGGCGATCTACCAGGAACTTTTGGAGGATCCGGCACAGCGTGGGCTGCTGAGGCAGGCGGATCTGTTGATCGTCGAGTCGAATCGGCTGTCCGCGTTGTATCAGCTGCGTCAGCTCGATCCGGCGTCGGCGACTATTGCCGAGGTGGCGGCAGTCGCCGAGACGTTGGCGATAGCGGCCGTACAGGCGCCCCGACCAGACCCACAGGTCTTGTCCAACGCGGGCAGTGTGCTGGGCTCGCTGTACCACGACGAGGGTTTCCACAACCTTGTCCTCCTGGACCGGGCGGCCGACCTGACCGGGCTTGCCCACACCGCCGCCCTCGCCGGGTATTCCCGGGGCCATCCTGAGGTGGTACGGATCGGGTTGAACCACGCCGCGATGCTGGGTATGCCAGTCCGCGACGAGACTGCCCGAGGCGGCGTCCGCTATCGCGACGGAGACGGCTCTGGCCGGCTGCTCGCCGGTCTTCTCGACGACTGCCCCGCCGATCTGTTGCCCGCTCACGTCGCCGTCATCGCCGCCAATCTCGGACGCTACCGGTTCAGTACGGGTGACTTCGCGGCGGCCCGTGACGCGTTCCGGCAGTCGATGGACGCCTTGGACGTGCTCTACCGCTCCGTGACCGATCCGGAGGCCCAACTGGCCGAGCTGGGTGTGCCCGGCGAGCCGCTGTCCTGGTCGTCGGTGGCGGGCTGGTCCGTCTCCGCAGCATTGCGGGACGGGGCGTTCGAGGCCGCAGTGACTTCCATCGAGGAATTCCGGGGCAAGCTACTGGCGGACCGGCTCGGTACCTCAGCCCCGAGACTCGGTCCTGGCGTGGAAAGCGACGGCGAGCCCGTGCTCTACGTCGGCGTCAGTGCTGTGGGGTCGTGGCTGATCCTGGTGCCGGCCCATGGCCCCACCACGGTCCACGAGTCCAGCCTTACCGCTCGTGAACTGCGGCCGCTGGTGCGCGACCTGCGGGCGGCGCAGGACACCCGGCAACGATCGACTGCTTTGGCGGCGATCGCTGGCCTGCTGGCGCCGCAGCTCACCGGACCTGCCCGTGAACTGCTGGTGCGGCATGGGTTTACCGAGATCGGTGTCGTCGCCTCCGGGCTCCTCAGCGCATTGCCGCTGCACGCTCTGCCAGTTTCGGACGACGGGGCGTGCTGGCTGGAGCAGGCGAGCGTGCGTTACCTGCCGAGTGCCACGATCGCGCGGCGGCTCCATTCGCTGCCACCCGGTGGACGGACCGGGGTCGCGGCGGTCGCCGACCCGGAGCTGTCCCTGGCACGCCACGAAGCCGATCTTTTGCGCCTAGCGTACGAGCAGGTGGACATTCCGCCGGAACACGGCGATCGGCGGGAGTGGCTGCTCTCGGTCCTGCCCGAGGTGTCGTGGCTGCTGTTGTCGTGTCACGCCCGCTGGTTGGAGGACGATCCGCTACGGTCGCCGATAGAGCTGGACCGGGAACACGTGGTTCTGCTCGCCGACCTGTTGGTCGCCCGGGGAGGTGCTCCGGACTTGGTCATCGCTTCCTGCTGTGACACCGGGGCCACGGTCGAGTCGCTGGCGGACGAGATCCTCGGGTTCGGCACCGGCGTGCTGATGGCCGGGGCCCGCGCCGCGGTGATAAGCAGCTGGCAGCTCGGCGACCGGGTCAGCGCCCTAATACTGTCGGTGTTCGTTCAGGAGACGTCACAGGGCAGGCAGCCGGCTGCGGCGCTACGAACGGCTCAGCTGTGGCTTCGCGATCTGACGGTCGCCGACCTGTTCGCGCTCGGCGACGACCAGCCGGTACGGGGCCGCCGGCTCGGACTGCCATCAGGGCTGCGGCGTGAACTCGCCGCGCTGCGTCTCACCCGCCTCGCTGACGATCCGGCCGTTCGTCTGTACGCCGACTGCGCCGCGTGGGGCGGGTTCTCCGCGTACGGCGCCCGACTGCCCGACGGTGGTGACGTCGTCGATGGCGTTGCGTGACGCGATTCTGACCCTGACCGAGCACTGGCCGGACGTCGAGCGGCGGCTGAGCACTGAGCAGGGCCGGGCGCTCGTACGAGCCATGCGGTCGTTGGCTCAGGAGCCCGACGACGAGGACCTCATGTTCGAGGTGGTCACTCTGCTGGTACCGGTGCTGCCCCGGCAGCATCCAGTCTTCGAGGCGATCCTCATCGAGGACGTCCGATCCACGGCCACGCCACGGGTATGGGCTCGGACGATTGAGCGCCTCAGAGAGATCGCCGCCGAGTCTCGGTGGTAGCGGTGGCCATGGTTGCTTCCGGCATCGACACTGAGAATACGTCGGACGCGTCCTGAAGGGGGTGCCGTGGCCAGTCGTGCGGAGCGGCAGTTCATCGTCGCCGTCGTGGCGGCCGTGTGGCTGGTCCTGGCGGTCTTCACCGGTCAGCAGCTCACCCCGGCGCCACTCCGGTTGTACTCCGTGGCGGCGTCGGCTGTCGCGCTGCTCGCGGTTGCCTACGAGCACTACGTTTGGCGGTGGCGGCTGGTGCGCCGCTTGACCGCCGTGCCGGTGCTAGCCGGGACGTGGCGGGGCAAGATCACCTCGTCGTTCACGGACGCGAGCGGAAACAGGATGGCTCCGGTCGCCGCCGCCATTCAGGTGGCCCAGACCGCATCTACGATCACGATCACGATGCTGACCGAGGAGTCGTTGTCGCTGTCGACGGAGGCCCGTCTCGTCCGGCTTCCAGACAAGCGATGGCAGCTGACCTGGTCGTACGACAACACACCGCGGACCGAGCACCGAGGCCACAGCGAACCGCACCGTGGCTCCGCCAGCGCCGCCGTCGGTGCCCGGAACGACGAGGCGCTCGTCGGGAGCTACTACACCGACCGTCTCACCCGGGGCGAGATCAGATTCCAGGAATGGAGCGCCACCCGCTACGGCACCGCTGAGGCGGCACTGCAGGCCACCGATTTCGCCCGGCCGCGACCGTTTGTCCAGCGCCGGTCGCAACCGTGAGTGATACCGGCCGTCTGCTATGGGCCCGTCCGGAGCACTACCGCGCCTCGGTTCGCGAAGCGATACGGGCGGCCTGCGCCTCCGTGGGTTTCAACGCCGACTGGAAGGTACTGCTTGTCGGCTTCCCGTCCGGGGACGGCGAAGCGCGAGTTGTGCCCGCACACGGCCCCTACCAGCCGGCCATGTTCGCTGCAGTTCCAGATCGGGTGACCGAGCTGCTTGAGCAGGCCGCCGACCCGCACCCGGTGCACATGGCCGCGGCCAGCGCCGAGGGTCGACTCCGAAGCCTGCGGGACTCGCTGCAAGGCCGAGCGATCACGGAGGTCTTCGAGCGAGTCCCGGACAGCGCCGGGTGGGCGTTCTTCGCCGGATGTCCGGTGCTCGCCGACAGCCTCGACACGCAGGTCGTCCTGGCTACCGAGGCCGCATCGCTCAAGAAGGTCCCGCACCTGCCGTCCGGTGACCACGACCGGTCCCTGATACACGCCCTGGCTGAGGAGATCCTGGAGCGGTTGCGCAACGCGCTGCGCGCTCCGATCGACGGGGACCTGCTTCTACCACTACGAGCACTGGAATCCGACATCGTACGGGCCGCCGCCGCCCGCTTCATCCGGACGACACTGCACAGCGTGGTCGGTCGGCACGGAGGTCAGCCCGACGCTCTGTTCAATGCCCTCTCGGTCCTGCCTTACGAGGGACGCCCAGCGAAGGCCACCCTGCTACTCGCGCCCGAACCAGACATGGTCGACGTCGAACTGCAACTGCACACGCCGGTCGGACTGCGGGACAAGCGCACGATCCGCAAGCTGATGGAGGCGAGTTCCCCCGAGACGGCGCTACTGCTCGACGACGAGGCGAGGGTCTACGGCATCGGGCGGCTCACCGGGGAATCGCAACAGCCCGGCCTGCTGATCTCGTTCCGCGGCCGCGCGTCTTGGGAACTGCGCTATGGCGATCGCGCGCTGCTCAGCATTCGCGACGGCGAGGCGCGGCTGCCGGCTCCTGCCCTGGACCTTGGGCGGCTCAGGGAACTCGCCGAGCGCCTGTTTCCCGACGCCGACACCGGCGCTTTGACCGAGCTCGCGCTGGCCGCTGGTCAGCACTCTCACGGCGCGATGTTAGTGATCTCGCAAGACGCTGCCGGAGAGGCGGCGCGGCTGTCCCCACAGGCCATTGCCGTGCGTCCGGACCCGGTACCGACTGCTCTGTTAGCCCGGCTCACCGCGATGGACGGGGCGATCCTCCTCGATCCGCACGGCCGGTGCCATGCCATCGGGGTGATCCTTGACGGCGTCGCGGCCGGGCACGGCGACCCGGCCCGGGGCAGCCGGTACAACAATCCTGTCCGCTACCTCGACAGCGATCCGCCAGCCACGATCGTCATTGTGTACAGCGCTGACGGTGGCGTGGATATTCTCCCCGACCTGCGACCCAGACAGAATCGACGGCACGTCGCCGGCGCAGTCCAGCGCTACATCCGATTCGCCGATAGGCGCCCGCCAGTGTTCGCCGACATCTTCGAAGCCTGGGACGCCGTGCACGAACTCGCGTTCTACCTATCGCCAACGCAATGCGAGTCGCTGAACGCGGCGACCGGGCGGTTGAAATCATGGTGCGCCGAGACCAGGCGACCGCTGGTCGGCCTAGATAATCTTGAACCTGATCCACTGATGAACGCGACCTACTGGCGGTGAAAAGCCTCGGGCTGCGTCGCGCGGGTCATGGCGGTGTTGGCCGGGCTGGCAATCAGCCGGTCGTTGCGCCCCACGCCGGCTACTCGGCAATAGATCAAGTGGCCACGCAGGAGCAGCCGGGCAGGTTCGGCACGGGAATGTGCCGTCGCAACCCATCTACCGGCAGGTCTCAACACCGAATCTCAACACCGAAGAGCACCCAGCCGTGGTGCGATGCCCCGATCCTGAAGCCCTTGACCTCTGGGTCCTTGTTAACGACGTCGACGTCGACGTCGATGCCGAGCTGGGCGCCGTGTCCGACGAGGCGGTTTCGAAGCCGGCGTCGACACATGTCTTGGTGAGGGTGGGGGTAGGTTGTGGCCTCAGGGATGGTCCCCGCTCTCACTTATCAGGGCGCCCTGTGTCTGCTCGGCCGGCACAACTCGAAGGCGCTGACCCTCTGGACAGTCTGCTCGGCGGCGTGATCCTAGCGGCTGGGCCGGCGGCGTTCGGCGGGGCGCAGGCGGCGGCGTTCCTTTCGGGCGCGGTGAATCAGAAGAACGAGCCGGTTGGGCTACTGCGCGGCCCGGTTGCGGTCGGTGCCCGGCGGCTGTCAGGGGGCGACCGGCCGCGATCGGTTCGAGCTGTTGCATGCAGGCAGCGCACCCAACGATCGTGGGGGCGGCGCTGTTCGAGGCATGGCAAGCGCGGCTAGGTCCGGTGTGGGCAGATGGGGGGCCGCCCGGCCCTGCCGTGGGCCAGCTGGCTACGTCAACGCAGCGAACCCGGCCGCCGCTTTGATGATGTCCGCTCGGTCTCCCGAGTCAGAGCCTCGGAGGGCAAGGGTAGCTACTATTACGGCACCGGCCACTGGTACGCCGACCACGATGAGGGTGGCCCAGGGGAACGGGTTTGATTGCATAATGTGGCTCTCCACAACGATCTCCTACGGTTCGTGACCGAGCGGGAGACGCGCAGGACTCAGCCCGGCCGCCTATGGGCCAATTACTGAGGTCCTGCTCCGACTAGCAGAAGCCTTTGCTGCTCTGACACACGCGCTCTGTGTAGCTACCGCTATGTATTCGGCTCGTGTTCCCGTCTGGCATCATCTATAGGTGGTTCGTCCGGTAGTCGGATCCGGAGTTCGCCGTGAAGCATCGCCAGACGGGCGGACGCCACCCGGAGGGGTGGACACTTGCCGGACAGCATATCCGGTCATGCGGCCTGGGTGCTGGGGTTGCGTGAGACCAATGCTCCACAGGTGTATCCCGCCCCGGGCGACGATGATTGATCACCTTTGACGCCCAACACGCTGGACCAATCGGCCGGAGAAACAGTCGACCCGGCGGACCTCGTCGAGATTGACGAGACGGCAGGCGGAGACCGCCGAAAGATCGGGACTTCGCGCACGACCGTCAACTCCTGCGATCATGCGGGGATGTTGCCGCCGCCGGGAGCCTCGGGAAGTCCCATCGCCGCCAAGGATTCGTTCGACGTGCCGGTCTTCATACGCTGGTCCGGCCCGGATCTTAAACCGGCACGTCGACCTATGCCCTCGCGGGTTGCCAGGGCATGGCGTCCCTGGCCAGGCCAAGGGTCGCAGATCCCGGCCGGCGGCGATTACCTGGCCACCACAACTTGGCGGGATGTTCTTGACGCGGCGCTGTCGGTCGGCCGGGATCCGACAGCATGGCTCACCGCCGTACCGGCACTTGCCTGGTCCGAGATCGTGGCCCGCAGATCGCCGCTGGTCGCCTACCTCTGCCGCAGCGAGATTCTGTCCGCGGGCGCGGTAGCCCGGCACATCGTCGAACCAAACGTCATCTACACAAGCGGTACGGAGGACACAGCCCAGTCCGCATTCGGATATCGCATCGGGATGACGATGGCGGAGTGGGCCTGTCGTGGCCTGATGAGCCTAGGGCCGACGCTACACGCGGAGGCTCGGGCCCCAGTCGGGCATGGACCGGCGTGGACCCCGTCGCTCGGCCTGCCGGACCTCATCGGATATCACCCCGCGACCGGGCTTGCCTGGATCGTCGAGGCCAAAGGAGGACGCCGGCTCGGTCTACCACGTCTGCGCGAAGGTGCGGCGCAGCTCTGCCGGCCCGGCCTGATGACGGGGCCGCACGTCAAAGTTCTGTGCGGCACCAGCCTCACCGATCGACTGTTCATGACAATCGACGTCGAGAATCATGATCCGGCGATGTCCCCGTGGCCGGAGCAGGCCGATGCCGCAGCTACCGATCGGATTCTCATGCTTGCCCAGTCACGCATGTTGACATACTTTTCGCTGCGAGCGTTGCCGGCGGAATCACTGCGGATTCTACCGATCGGACCGGGTGTCGAGGATCGGCGCAGCCGACGCGGCAGCGCTGCCACTGTCACGCTCCTTGAGGACGACGAGTCCACACACGTGGAGCGTCAGCGAGCTCGCCAGGATTCGAGCTATCTGCAGCGGCCTGGCGAAGATCGACTCGACATGCTCACCGGCGCCGTACCCGGCACCGACCTCGTGCTCGGCATGTCCCGGCGCTTGTACGCCGCGTGCGAAGAACTAGCGCGGCAACAGGATCAGATCGCGGTGATGGTGGATCAGGAGATCCCGCGCCCGCACCGCGACGAGGCTGACGACGTCGCCGATCAGATCAATGCCGCACGGAGGCAATTGCTCTACCAAGAGGTGGGCAGGTCCGAGGCACGAAACCGTACGCGCGAAGCGTTCGAATCGGCGCAGAGCCGCAACTGGTGGTCGCTGATCGACCGTCCGGCGCGACTCACCCCAGAACCTGGACAAGATGTACTGGAAGCGGCGACCGAGGACACCTATCTGGCCCTGGACGCGCGAACCGCTGAGCTGGCGATGCCGCGCCGATGACGAGCGGGTCGCGAGCTGCTGTAAATCGGCCCGGCCCGACCAGGCCGCCTTGCCCCGTCAAGGGCGCGCATGCGCGGCATGCCACTATGTCGTCTCGTTGTTGTACCCGGCACGTGCGGCAACCTGCTTCAGCAGGTACCCGAAGGCACGCCTCATCCACTCCTGGTGCTCGTCGGTAGGCAGTGGCAGCGGTTCGGTCGTAGCGCGACCTCCGAGCTGCCACCGTCCGCGGCCGACGGCGGCTACCGGGGCAACCCCACTGTGATCATGCCGTACCGCAAGCCCGCCGACGGCAGCGACCTGCCCGCCTGGAAGCAAGCCCTCAACGTCGAACACCGCACCGTCCGGGCAGGAGTCGAACATGCCCTGGCCAGGATGAAGTGCTTCGAGATCCTGCGTGACTACCGCCGCGCCGCCCACACATTGGCCGACGCCGCCTCCGGCATCGCTAACCTCCACAACATCATCCTCGCCGGTTGAACACCGGCGTGATGCCGGGCAACGCCTTCACCAAGTTACGAGACGTCCCTTAGCCAACCGCCGATCGCCAAGATCAGGTGCGCTGATCTGCCACGACTCGCGCTGTCGTCTTCTGGTGGATGGCGTCACGCTCACGGCGACGCCGCCACCGGCGGCGGCTAGCGTCACGGCGCGGTAGTTGCCGAGGCAGCCGTCGCGGCGAACAAGGAGATTTAATCCAGAAGAGCCTTAATGGATTACCACCACCGACAGCAACCGTGACGGCAACGTGGATTGACAGCCGCAGTCGATCAGGACCTGACATCGCAGCGTCGTAGTGCCTCTAAGGTCCTGGCGACGGCGGCGAGACAATCTCGACGGCCAGCGTCAACTCGCTACGCGAAGCCCTTTTACAAGTACAAATTGAAGAAAGTCACTGAACTGGAAATGAACGGTGCCATCCTCGTGGTCGAGGAAATCTACCTGTTCGCGACACACCCCCTTCTCAGAAACGAATCCCCACCAGTCACCAGTGCCAACCGGCGCAACCGCAACAAAGTCCGGTACAGCGTATGCGCCCAAATTCACGGAGAACAGATCTTCATCAGAACCATCGGAGGACCTGACCGGCAATAGTTCAACGAACGAGAAAACGCCACCACCGAACACCTGCATGAAGCGCTTATATTTCGACGGCAGTTGCGTCCCTAACGCCGCCTCCACGGCAGCGAGCTCCGCATCTGTCGCAATCATGGAGTCGAAGAGTTGAAACCCTGGCGGATACTGCCTACCTGCTATTCCCGCGCGGAAGGATTCAACCTGAGCCTCAAGCTCTTCGAACTCCATCACTCACCTCTTCGCTATTCCAGCAAGGTTAGTCGTACCAAAGGTCAGGGCCATAATGTCCCCAACCTTGCTCCTGAGAGCGATACCACCAGTGTAACTGCGTGTCTTCAGACCGCATCGCACCGCTGACGCCTTGATTATTTGCATTCGGGTGAAGCTGGGAACCCGGCCCTCTGTGCGTAACCTGGTCTAGTTCATGAATTGGCGATCCAGGCATTTGGTCGGCGTGGTGAATTTCGGGACGATCACCTAGATGCCTCGGACGCAGCCCATGCGCCCCGCGGCCAATATCGCCCCGAGTCCACGGCCCCTCAATCCGAATCGGCGGCACATTCGGACCCGCACCCGTCGCCGGGAAACAACTACAGCTGACACCCGGAGGAGTGTCGCCACAGTTATGAACCAGCACCGGCGTTTTGCCGGCCACCACATAGTACGTGTGAACGTCGGCGACGGTGAGGTCCCGCATGGTTTGGTCGCCAGTGAAGCTGCGGACTGCGGCAACGGTCATCACCTCGCCGGTCGCGCTGTGTAGCCGCTCGGTAGGTTGGAGGTCCTTCGCGTCGGTCCATTTTCTGCGGGTTTTGCTCCAGAATGGGTGGTGCTGGGTGGTGTGGAGGGTGGCGGTCTTACCGTTCTCGTCTAGTACGGTCAGGTCGGTGAGGTCATTGTCTTGGTTCTCGTGGAGGTCGGTGACCGGCTTCTCGGTGGTTTCGCCTGTTTCCGGGTCGGTGGCGAGGACGAGGTCGCCGACCCCGACATTACCGATCGCACGGGAGGTGCCGTCAGCGAGGAGCACTGGGGTGGCGGGTGCGAAGCTGTGCAAACACCCGCCCTTGCCCTTAAAGCCTGTCCGCGCGCCCGCCGCGATTGATACTGCCGTGATGCCTGACTCTGTCCAGCTTGCCGCCGCGTCTTCCCAGTTTCCGTTGGCAACACTTCTCCAGGTATTTCCGAACCCCTTGTAGGTGTTGACGACAGCCATCGGCAGCGAAGTTACTGCGGATTTCCAGTTTGAGGCGTAGGTCTTTCCTGCGTTACCGAGCGCGGTCGTGATCGACATCTTGCCGTCCATCACGGCGTTGAAGTCGTTATAGACGGAGGCCCACGAATCTTTGATCCGCACCGCCGTCGCGGTGATGGGGTCGATCACTGCACGTTTCGCGCCAGTTAGCATTCCGCTGCCGATTTTGCCCCAGAAGCTCTTCTTGGGCTTCGAGGGCGGTGTCGCGGGGGAAGGCGGCACATAGGTGCCGGCTCCGTCATTGATCCAAAGCAGGCCCGACGGGTCGCTGAGCGTGACCGGCGAGTTGATGGCATACGTGTAGGGGTTCCACTGTTGCGGGTCGGCGACGTCCATGATCGGGTCGACGGAGACGAACCGGCCTAGCACCTGGTCGTACTGTCGGGCGCCGATGTTGACGAGGTTGGTGGGGTCGTTATCGCCGCCGACGAAGCCTTTGTTGTTGGGCCAGGTGGGGTTTGCTCCGCGTGGGGTGCCGTAGGGGGTTTGGCGGCGGGTGGTGACGGACTGGGTGCCGGCGTTGATGGCGATCTGTTGGGTGCCTTGGTGGTCACTGTAGAGCCAGGTCAGGTTGGTGATCGCTGAGCCTGCGGTGCGGCTAGCGACCGTCGTGCCGGCGAGGTTGTAGTAGCGGGTGCCGGTGTTGACGCCGCCTTGACGACGAACTTCCTGGCCGGGTAGGTACAGAGTGGTGCCGGTGGTGTCGCGTCGGATGAGCCGTACGCCGTCGGCGTCGTAGATGTTGGTTTCGATGCTCTTACCGCCGGAGCTGACGGTGGCTAGTTTGTCCTCGGCGTTCCAGCCAAGGGTTTGGCTGTTAGTTCCGGTGGCGCAGTCGTTGGCGGTGTTGCCGGCCGGACGGCAGGTGGTGTTGCCGGTGTTGTCGTAGGCGTACCTGTTGATTACCTCGCTCTGACCCGAGGCCCGCGTCGTCATGGCCGTCACGGCGTGCGGGCGTACGACGTTCTGGCCTCCCGTGGGCGTGGCGTACGAGCGGATGGTTTCCCCTGAGGCGGTGTGACTGGTCTCGGTCACCCGGGAGCCGGTAGTGGTGAACGTCCAGTCCTGCCAGTAGGGTGCCGGACCGCCGAGATTAGCCACGCTTGGGTCGGTCTTGCAGCCCACCCCCACCTTCGGCGTCCAAGCGGTCTTGAGTCGTCCGATTTCGTCCTGGCGGAAACACTGGATGTCCGTGTTACCAACTTGCGGGGTTTCTGCGATCGAGGTGATGTTGCCGGCGTCGTCGTGGTCGAAGTTGCGATCCGAGACGGTGCCCGCTACATTTTGCCGTTCGATGGTGGTGCGCTTGATCCTGCGGGTCGCCTCATCCCGGTAGACGGTGTCTTGGGTGTAGACACCGTTGGGCATTTTGTAGACCGAACCGTCGCGCTCACCGAAAGTGGTGTAGGTGGCGGTGGCCATGGTGCCCACCGAGCCGGTCAGGCTGGTGTTGATGCTCGTCGGCATGCCGGTGGTGGCGTTGTAGTCGGTGGTGATCTGCTCGGTGACCAGACCACCAGCAGCCGGGTAAGAGAGCGATACCGGCGCGCCGGTGGCGTCGGCGTATTCGTAGCCGTAGACGTAGGTGGAGTCCAGGTCCGCCTCGACCGCAGGAATCACATAGTGGAAGCCCTTGGGCTGATACCGGGCGTCGAAGCTGCGCACCTGCCACTTGTAGGCGTTCGCCGAACCCGCCGGCTCGTACCGAATGGCCTGGGTTAACTGGCCCTTGTACCCAGGCTGACCGGTATACAGGGTGTCGTATTTCCACTCCGCGCGCAGCGCGCCCGTCGAGGAATCGTCTCGCAGTTCCTTCTTCCGGCCGAGAGCGTCGTAGACGTACCACAGCGCCTCGCCGCGTGCATCCACGGTCTTGATCGGCTCGTCGGCGTCGTTGTACGTGGTAGTCGTGACGCCCTTGTCGGGGTCGGTTGTCCGCCATTTGCGGCCCTTGGCGTCGAACTCATACACCCATTGGTTGCCGTCAGGGTCAACGTTCTTGACAGCCTGGCCCTTGCGGTTGAACTCGTACCGGGTTTCCAGATAGCCGCCTGTCACCCCGGCGGGGGTGTTGTGTTGCCGCAGTGCGATGGTGCGGCCCTCGATGTCGGTCAGGGTGGTGGTGGGGGTGGCACCGGCCGGCGGGGTGACCGTGCTCAGGTCACCCTCATTGGAGGTGACGGTGCGCCACTTCTCCACCAGGTTGATCTCGCCATCGCCTGCCAGGAAGATGCTGGTGGTGGCTCTGGATGCCCGGTCGAACAGGGTCTTGGATACCGAGGGTACGGACCATTCCGGCTCCCACCAAAGGGCTCCGGACGGGGTGCCTGGTTCGGCGTGGGCCGCGTAGGTGGTGGCGGCCCGGCCGAACTCGTCGTAGATGGTGTCGGTGACGACCCGGGAACCGCTACCGCTCATAGACAGGCTTTGCGTTTGTCGGGGCCGAAGCAGGCCGTCGAGAATCTGGTAGGAGGTGACGTAGTTGGCGTCGGCGTTGAGGACCTGGTTGGTCACGTACGGGTAGGTGTCCCGGTTGGAGGCGAAGTTGTAGGTGTACTGGGCGTACGGTTTGGTCGGGTTGCTTTCGATCGACCAGCCTAGGTTCCACACCTTGGAGGTGCGGCCCAAGGCGTCGTACTGCACCTGAGCGGTCACTTTGCCGTTGGGGTCGGTGGTTTTGGTGGTGGACCCCCAGTAGGGGTTCATTTCCGCGAACGAGGTCCAGTTGAACGATGTAGGGCCTGTCGTGGCCAACTTGGTGACTGGGCCTCCGACCGCGGGGGTGTATGCGGTGGTGGTGACGTTGCCCTTGATGTCGGTGGCGGTGAGCACCCGACCCGTGAGGTCGTAGGTGGACTGGGAGACCGTCTGCCATACCGTGCCCGTGTCCGATGCCCAGCCCTTGAGCTGTTCGTTCTTGGAGACGGCACCGAACGTTGGTGGGGTGTCGGCGCTGCTCGCGCCGTCGTAGGAAAGCCTGACGTCGGAGATCACGTCATCGACGCCGGCCGGGTTCTTGCCGCAGGCCAGCGCCGTGGTAGTCGTTTGTTTAACCGTTTCCGTGAGGTTCTTGCTCAGATTGCGGTTGTAGCTGAAGCTGACACATTTTTCGTCGCCGGTCTTCGAGATATCGCCATCATCTTGTGACCACCTTTGCGTGCCGTACGTGTCGTCGAAGCTCGTCGTCTGCCCTGAGGTACGCCAGCCCCGCCCGCCGTCCACACCAAGCGCGATGGACGTGTAGGTGGCTTGCGTGTTTACGAACCGCGCCTCAACCGTGTCGCCGTTGATCGTCCGGCTGGCGGTCGGCGGGGACCGCCACGGCACGTTCACGGTTCTCGACACCGGCTTGGTCGCGACCCCGTTGTAGTCGACCTGTTCGCGGATCTGGCCGGCGAACTGGTCCTCGTCGTAGACGGTCTCCGAGCCGACGGAAGCGGGGACGGTCACGGTGCGTGTTCCGCCGGACGGGCTGGCCTTGTCGCCGTGCATACCCCGCATGAATTTGGTGGCGGTCAAGCTCTGGGTGGCCGGATCAGACCCGACGCGGGTGTTGACCTGGGCGTAGCCTCGCCACTGCGACCAGGTCTTGCGGTCCGGCTTGGACAGCCCGTCGTCGTCGGCGTAGTGCCACGCGGGCGCGCCCGGGTACTCGTACCAGGTGTGGGTGGCGTCTGCTTGCCGGCTGTCTTTGAGCTGCACATCGTTTTCGGCGATGTGCTCGACCCGGTATTTGTGCCACCACTGCGTGACGAGTCGATCGCCGCTGGGGTCGTCCGGGTCCGGTACCAGCACCGGGTAGCAGCGCTTCGTGTTCGTGTGGGCTGCCAGCGATTCGGTGTTGGCCGCGGTGCACTCGGTGTCGCTGTAGTCGACGTGGATGATTGCGCCGGTTTCGGTCTTGATGTCGGAGATCCGCAGCCAGTTGTCCGATGTGCCGTGCTCGGTCAGCACCCGGTTCGCCAGCGTGGTCGCGGTGAACGTGACCGGCGGCAGGTTGACGGTTCCGTTGACGTGCCCGGCGTGGTCGATCTTGTCGAGCCACAAGCCGGTGTGCGTGGAGTCTGCGGTGGCGGTGAACGTGTGGTTCAGGGTCCACGACTCGACGTTCTGCCAGTCAGGAGTTGGCACGGTGGTGTCGTAGACCTTCGTGGTGATCGTCTTTAGGCGCTTGGTGGTCCAAAAGGTCGGTGAGTACTGCTGCGGACACGACGTGGCGGACGCTTTGCATTCCTGGTCCCAGGGGGTGTCTTTCCAGGAGTCCTTGACTGGGCTCGCCTCGGTGCCGCAATTGGAGAAGCAGCGCATGTCGGTGTCGAACACCACCTGGGCGTAGGGCGTGGTGTTGCGCTGGGTGACGCCGTGTGTCGCCGCGGTCCGGTCGTAGGTGCCGTAGTCGATGCGGGTGAGGTAGCCGGCCCGGTCGTACGACACGTCGTCGGAGTCGGTGACGTTGCGGGCGTACTTGTTGGTTTCCTTGCCGTACCACAGCGACATGGTGTTGCCTCGTACGTCAACGACGTAATCGAGGTTCCACCGCCATGCCTGGACGCAGTCGGAGCTGGTGAAGGTGCTCTGGTGGCAGGGCTCGCTTGAGTGGTTGCCGAACACTGGCATGGTCAGCGTCGAGTTCGTCTTAGCCGATTGACCTGGTAGGGCATGCATGCCGAAGAAGTACTGCGTACCGTCGGTGGTGGTCACCTTCCAGTACTCCCCCACGTCACCGTAGGTCGAGTCACCGCTGTCGCCGTTGGTCGCGCCTGTCAGCTTCTCGATCTTCGCACCGTCCTCGAAGCGGGAGTGCCAGCCCTTGCCCGCCTGGAACACGAGCTCGCCACCGCCGCCGTTTAGGTTCAGGGTGGCGTTGTCGGATCGCCAACACTGGTCGCCGGTGCGCTGGGTGTTGTTCGCGCTGTTTTTCATGTCTTCGGAACATGGCACGTAGCGGCGCTCGATGAAGCCGGGCGAGTAGTCGAAGCCCTCACCGATCCACGAGGGCTGGTTGTTGGTCACCTCCGATCGCCCATCCACGGCCGACGACGAGTAGGCCAGCGTCACCGACGGCGCGGGGCCGGTCGCCGGCGCGGTGCGTACCGGATACGACCAGGAAAAGTCGCCTGATGAGTCGCCGGAGGACCACGATGATGAGGCAGTCAGACTGGTGGCGGTGAAGTCACCGTCCTTGCCCGAGGCGCCTGCGGCCAACACCACGAACGACGCCGCCTGCTGCTCGATCGCGGCACCGCCCGACGGTCGTTCGCCGGTCCTGGATACCGACGGTGGACGCGCGGCGGTCACTGCGACCTCCGCCGTCGCGACACCGGCGGCGAGGTCATTGGCGGTGCGCAGTGGGAAAGACCGGCACCGCGGGTCATCCGGGGTGGACAACGCGCATTCGGGTACCTGCCACAACTTCAGCCGTGACGCCCACTCGCCACCGGCGGCGTACCGGAATTTGCTGTAGTCCACCGAGATCTTGGCCGTGCCTGCTGCTTCGTCGCGGGGGGTGCTCAGCTTCATGACAAGTCCGTCACGCCACGACTGCGGCACTGCCGCCCGGTCCATTACCTGCACATCGACCGCGGCGAGGCGTTCGCCGGCCTTACCTGCGGCGCGGTCTACCCAGACGGGCAAATCACCCGCCTTCGCCCCACGGCCACCGGCCACACGGGCACCAGTCGTATCAAGCTCCACGTGGGCGGTCCCGGCGCCCGGCCACACTGGCGCGGGCGCCGGCGCGTACTGCACCCGCTGCTGCTCCCAGCCCTTACCCGCGACCGGCCCGCCGTCGTTGTCCAACTTCTCGGCCGGCACCGGATGCGGCCGCCGATTGGGCTGGGCCTGGGCGGCGGGCACACCCACCAGGAGCGACGCGACCACCGTGGCGGCTAGAGACCCCGCCACTGACAGGCGGCGGGCTGGCGTACCGAAGATCCGCCGGTGCAGCCGGCGAAGAGAGGACCCCGTCAACATGTGTTCCCTTCCCAGGAACCGAAAGCCACTCGAGTAGAGGACTGGTGCAACAGGACGGCGCGCACCGTGGCCGCCGAAGGTCGATGCGTGCGGGTGCTGTGCTGGAGGCTGGTCACCACCACCACAGCACCTACAGCCGGCTTAGTTGGCTTCCTGGGCTTCGTGTAGGGCCAGGACTTGGGCGTCTGTCATCGCGCCTTGATAGAGGCTGAGGTCGTCGACTGTGCCCTGCAGCGGGTGCCAGTTGCCGTTCCTACCCACCACCAACGGACCGTTTGCCTGCCAGGGTCGCCAGGATGTCCGGAGCGCGGTCGTGGCCTTGCGTTCGCCGTTGACAAAGAGCTTGAGTTGCCGGCGGTCGGCGTCCAGGACACCGACCAGGTGCTGCCAGGTGTCACCGACGTTCGGTGCTGGCGCCGTCGCGAACGTGGCTCCGCTGCCGTCGTCTGGCGTTGCCGCGGTGTCGAGCATTTTGAGCTTCCACACGCCACCGTTGTCATTGCCGTAGTACAGATAGAAGCCGCTGACGGCCGTCCCGTTCTGGATCATCACAGTTTGGTAGTCATCGGTGTGCTCCAGCCGTACCCACACGGACACAGTGAATGACTGGTCGGTCCGCAGCACCGGCGTTGCCTGCCACTGCGCCACCTCACCTATCGGATTGAGCTTGTAGGCCGAGCGCCCGAACTCGGTTGTCAGCGCAGGCGGAGTGTTCGGGTCAGCGTCGTCATCCAACCCAGTGTCGAAGTGCAGGCCAGCGCTGCCGTCCCCACCGCGCCCGGTGCCGATCTCGACGCCCTTGGACAAGGCCAGCCACCGATCCCATGCCGTCGTGGTGTCTTTGGCCTCGCACGAGTTCACGATCGTCGGGTCCCAGCACGCGCCTTCAGGATCGCTCTCGAATCCCCAGCCGCCAACCTGGATCGGCGTCAGCATGCCCGGCTCATCGAACCCGCCCGAGTTGGGGTCCTCCTTGAGGATTCCGGTGAAGTCATGCGGGACGATCGTTCGGTCGAACACCTGAACGTCGGCGATATTGCCGGGCCACCAACTGCCTGCGGTACCCCAGAATGTGCGCCCGACCGTGAAGCGGCCCGTGGCGGCCCACGGCGTGGCCGCACGTGACGTCTCGCCAGCATCCTCGCCATTGACGTAGAGGCGCATCGTCTTTGCCGCAGCGTCGTAAACGCCGGCGATATGCACCCACTTTCCGATGTCCGCGCTGCCCAGCGTCGGGGGGGCGTAGATCGTCGTGCCGCTGCTGTTCTTGTCCACCGAGTTCCGCATATGGAATGACCAGTGGGGTCCCTGGGAGTCGCGGCGGACGCCCAGATAGAACCCCCCTGCCATGGTGCTATCGGTGGTCATCGCCGGGTCTTGGCCCACCACGTTGCGGTCATTGGAAGTATCGATCAACGACGGTCGGACCCACGCCGCCACGGTGAACGACTTGGTGGTGTCCACCACCGGCCCCGACGATGCCGCCTGGCTGCTGGAACCGTTGAACGTCGCGGTCTTCCCGTCGACCATCCGCACGTCATCAGTCCACCCGACGCTGTTGGCAGTCAACGGCGTGCTCGCGCCCACCCCGGATTTGTCCGCCAGCGCCGCCGACTGGTCGATGCCTGGATAGGTTTCCAAGCCCCACTGGGCGATGGCCGGCGACGGGTGGCCCACCGTGAATGAGAACCCGAACTCGTTGCTCTCGTTCAGGGTTCCGTCGATGGCCTTGGCCTTGAACACGTTCCGGCCATACCTCGGAGCGGTCGCGTCCACCTCGACGTACTTCGGACTGGTGCCCTGTGCCGGCTTGGAGAACTCCCCCGCGCTGCCCCAGCCGTAGGTGAACGTCGCCACCGTCGTATCCGACGACTCGATCCGGAACCTGCCCGCCCGCCCAGGGCCAGAAGGTGCCGTCACCATGCTCACCGTCACCGGAGGTCTCGTGTTATCTACCGCAAACCGGCACCACGGCGACCACGCGGACTGGAAGTAGGTGTCGGTGTTCTTCACCCGGTACGCGTAGGTTTTGTCCTTCACTAATCCGGACAACGCGACGCTGGTCGCCACCGTGTTCGGGGTGATTCCCGTCTTGTCGCCGGGTCCCGATTTGCGTGCCGGAGAGGTGTCAGTCACCGTGGCCATGCCACCGGATGGCACCTCGATCCACTCGAAGTGGGCCGTGAGGGAGTCCCACGAGTCGGCGTCCGGGAACGTCGCCCGCAACGTCGGCGTGAACGCGCCGACCATCAGCACACCGCTGTTGCATGCCACGCCCGCGACCTGCAAGCCTGCAGGAGCGCCGGGCTTGCTGTCGTAGTCCACGAACAGCTTGGCGTTTCCCGGGAAGTACTTCTTCCAGCGGCTCTGCGTCGACTCGCCGCTGCCGTTCTTATCTCCGGCGGCACTGAACCCGAGCGTCATCGTTGACCAGCTGTTGCCTGCCACCGCTCGGAGCTGGGTGGTCACCGCCGAACTCTCGAACTGCACCGTCATGTCCGGCTGGATCGCGTCGCATCCACCCGCCTCGTTGGCGTGGCTGCCCGCGGCGGTGAGCATCGTCGACAAACCCATCTTCGACCAGGTTGCCCGCATCGTCTTGTCGATCGCCGGCGACAGGTACATCCAGGTCGGGGTGTCGTCACACGAGTGGGTGTGGTCCACCTTCATCTCGACCCGCGCGTCGGCGATGAATTTTCCCTTCAGTGACACCCCGTTGTCAGCCACGGTCGGGAACTCGAAGTACGACCGGTAGATGGCGCCGGTGTCCGGGTTCAACCCCACCCGGGCCACGCTGTGGTCGCTGTTCGACGACCCGTCGTTGGTGGAGTACGCCCACTTGTTGCGTAGATCTGACCAGCGCCACTGGGGATCGATGTAGATCGGGAAATGGGCGGCCGGGGAGTCCAGTAACGTCGGGTCCGGAGTCAGCAGGAGGTCGCCGCTGCCCGTGATCTGCGCAGCCACCGGGGCTACTTGCGCGGCGTCGCCAGCGGATACGTCGGACGACGGTTCGTCACCGGCCGACTGGCTCCGACCGGTCGCGTTGGCCGGTAACGCCGAGGGCCGCGAGTCCCACATTGCCGCGGGCTCCGCCGAGGCGACCACGACCGCGCCGGCGGTCGCTTTCAAGGCTCCACTTGGGCTGTGACGCACCTGCGCGTCGCCGCCCAGGTCGAGGCGGATCTGACGTACTGCGGGATTGGACGCCGCCGCGGCGGATTTGACGACAAGGACGTGAGTGAAGCCGACGCGTGTGGCCCTCAGCACCAGGTCGACGTCTGGCAGAACGTTCAGGAAGGTAGCTGAGTCTCCGTCGACTGCCGGCTCCGGCAGGCTCCCGCCCGACCACGACATCGTCATCGTCTTGGCCGCGTTTTTCACGATCACGAGCGGGCCGGACCCGCCGTTGCTAAAGGTGACATCGGCAGCGGAGGCCCGTGGCCGCAACAGACCGTCGGTGTCACGAAACAGCTCGAGGTTGATGTCGGTCCACTCGCCGGCCTTGCGGGTCCATTGCGGCACCACAGCCGACTCGAACGTCATACGCCCGTCCGGCTGCGCAACAACCCGCGCGTACTCAGACCGCGATGCATCGACCACCACCGCCTGGTCACAAGCGGCGGCCATCACCGCAGCCGCCGACTCCGTCCGCGCCTCGCCCGCACACGCCGCCACAGCAGGTGCGGCCGCCACCGATAGCACAACCCCGGCAGCGGCAATCACCAAGGCTGCCGGCAAACCCAGACATGCCATCAGTCGGCTAAGCCCAGGCCCCGCGAACTGTCGGGCGCGTCGCCCTACCCGCCCATCGGACCCCGCCCCGACACGTACATGTGCAGCAACCACCGCAAGGCCCCCGTTGATCACGCCCGATGAACGGCCGAACTGTAGGAAGCTTGATGATCAGCTGTAAAGAGCGGTTACAAGTTGCCAGGAGGAAACGGACAGCAGCTTGTCAGTCCGACATCAAGATGACCGAAAGTAGCCAGACGCCGCCAGTAGAGGCACTGCCAGGAGCTGATCAGCCCTTGGCACCTTTCGCCGATGATCGGACGGGGTTTTCGGGGGATAAACGGGGAGTCCACACGAAACCCCGCCAGGTCTGATCGGCCCCGCTAGCCCTGCCAGCGTGCCGTGCCCGCCTCACGGCATGCGTACTTAACGAACCTGTAGCAGCCCTTCTTGGCTAACAAAACCGGCACCGGAGTCCTCCGGCCGCCGGGCCGCTGGGCCGCACACAATGTGTGGCCCAGCTCGTCCTCGGTCGCCAGGAGCCACCAGCCAGCCGTGTAGCGAGCGGCTCCACCTCAACGAACGACCGGACGCGCGCAGGCCCACACCCGGGCCAAGAGCGTCCTCGCGTCACCTTCGGGGAGTGGCAGTCCGGCAGACTTGCGGGCACATCCAACACCCCTACTAGCCGTTGAATGAGCAGGCGCATCTGCTTGCCGTATGCCGCCCGGTCTCCAGCCCCCGATGGTGCCTGGAGGAGCCGGAAGACCGCCGGATAGGGAGCCGAATGGCATATCAAGGCCGCCTCGTAACCCTGGTCGTGACAGGAGTACTGCTCGCCGGATGCGATCGACAGGGCTACTCGGAGCCCGCGGACCCGAGGCCGATCGCGGGCACGACAGGACGGGTGACGCCGTTGGCGCCGGAGTCGCTGATTGGCTCCTGGACGCTCGTCGACGTTGCCGACCCCGGCGCGGGCAAGATCCTGCACCTCGCACACGGAACTCTGCACCTGATGGGCAGCCACTGCGGCACCCTGGGCGGGGCCTGGCAGGCCAACAGCGATGGCACCTTCCTCGCCGACATCTCGACGGCTTCCACGGCCGCCGTCGAAGGCATCCCTGGCTGCGAGCAGGCTAGCCAGGAAACACCGGAGTGGCTACGACGCGTGACGGCCTACCAGTTTGACGGTGCCGGACTACCCGTACTCCTCAACGGGCACAACCACGTTGTCGCCCGGCTGATCCCCGGGGCGACACCGATCCCCGAGCCCGACATGGCCGACTCCGTGCTGGAACCGCCGGTGATTACCGACGAAGCTCGACGAGCCCTGGCACCGGCTGTCGCACTACCGGCGACGCTAGTTTCCGCAGACCAGCGCCAGGTGGTTGGCCGTTGGGTACCCGCACGCGGGCACAAGGCGGCGTACCTGGAGTTCGCGGCAGACGGTGAGTGGCGCGGGTCCGATGGCTGCAACGACGAGAGCGGCCGGTGGATCGCCGCTGCTGGCGGCACCCTGCTCGCCACCGCGAGGCCGATCACGCTAGCGTTCTGCACCGGTAGCGTGCCGATCGGGCAATGGGTCACGACGGCCAGACGAGCCGGTCTTGACGGTAAAGTTCTGGTGCTTCTCGACGCCCGAGGCGACGAGACAGGCCGGCTAACTCGCACGAACTGAAAGCCGTCCTGCAAGCGGCCGCTGCTGTGGGACAGCACAGGATTCCGAACGGTGAACAGAGCCTGCATAAGGGTCACTATGGTGTTCCCCGTGCGGGGTCAGCTGTTCCAGTACTGAGTGACCAGGTCGGTGGCCTTGAGAACACTCCCCATGTTCGGCTCATGGCCTGGACAGATAAGGCGTATATAGAGCAAGGTGACAAGTACCTGCATAGTCCGCGAATCTGGTTCTACCGGATTCAAAAGGCCGATTTTGAGTAGGATCCCGACCGCCGAGGTTCGGCCAGCGTCTGGCGGGGGATGCGGCGCGACTGTCAGTGACGGCCGAGCCGGTCGGCGGCAGTGTCGCGCAGCCGATCCACCTCCCCTGAATCCTTCGAGCTAAAGAACAACGTGCTGGTTGTGGCCTTTCGTTGCCCACACGCCTTGCCTGACACGCCAGTCGGACTGTCTTTGTCAGGGGTGCCGAGTATGCTATGGACGCAAGAGAGCTACAAGACGACTACCCCACGTAACCATCGAGACGAGAGGTAGCGATGTCGAGGTACCCTCAACTGCCAGATTGGGCTGAGCGCCTACACCAAGCGCTCGCGGGAGCGGATGCCTCGGTCAGTAATATCTACGCAGCACTCGGGGAGCCCGAGGACGGTGGCTGGTTGGGCGACGCTTTAGCGGGGCGAGTGCAGCCTCGCCGGTCCCAACTCGCCATGCTGGCGGTCTGCTCCGGTGTGCCCTTAGCCGTCTTGGTTGGAGATACACCAGTTCAGCGAAGCCTTGCCGTAGCCCTCCGTGCAGGGGTTCTAGCCACCGACGACGACATCGACGTAGTCGCACGGCGAGCCGAAAGTTCTTTGCGGGACCTTGAACTGCTGCTCTCATGGTATCCGCAGGAAGGTGCCCGCACGAGCGCTCTTGCAATGGAAGCCCGTCGGGCCGTAGCGCACGACGCTTATCACAAGCGTGCCGCCGCCAGGACAGCTGAGCGCTTACGTGACTACCTAGAGCTGGGCGACGAAGAGCCCGTTGGAGATATCGCCCAGTTCATTGAGTCGTTGGGTGCAGCCGTAATCTTTGATTCGATGCCCAAGACGGTTCAAGGAATTACCCTGCGCGACCCTTCGCAAAGCTCCTGGCGATCCGCCATCATGGTTAACACCAATCACACCTGGTGGGGTCGACAGCGCTTCACAATGGCACATGAACTCTGCCACTTCTTGTACCAGGACGATCGGTCACTGTTCGTGAATCGGAAAGACTACCCGGACGGCCATCTGGAAGAAATCCGAGCAGAAGTTTTCGCGAGACATTTCCTAGCTCCCGACTTCGCAGTCCGACAATTCTGGGCCGAGCACGGGCCAAAAAAGCCGATAGATGGATATGGCGTGCCGCTGGCTAAGTTCATGATGCGCTTCGGGCTAAGCCGCCAAGCTAGTATCAAGACCCTTGTCGAAGCTGCTGGGGTTCCGCGAAGCCACCTTGAGGCTTACACGCAGGTTCGAATATCTCAACTCATGCGGCAGGCGCGGCTTCAGGACGAATGGGAACGCGCATGTTCTGCCCAAGGCGAGCCGTCGGCATCACACTGGGCGCTCTCCATGGCCCTTGATGCCTACCGGGACGGACTTGTCTCCTCAGAAGTGGTGGCGAGAGTGCTTGGACGTTCAGACGACGTCACCGGAGTCAAGCAGGAACTAGAAGCGGCAGGGTACCAGCAGAGCGTGCAATCGCCGGACTTCCGCTAGGCCTCTCCCACCAGGCTGTCGCAGATGCCACACGAGCCTGAATTCCCGCGACACTCCAAGTCCTTCGCCCCCGTCGGTGCCGAATCAACAGGGATACCGCTAACGGCGGCCGCGTAAGCGAAGACATCAAACGCTTCCTCGCTGGTGTAGTGGCCTGCGCACGACAGTTCGGAGAGCACATGTCCGAAATGACGCGCAGGGACACCGTGCTGGGACGCAACGAGGCTCGCACCTCCATCATTGACAAGGAAGACCACTCGCCGCCCCTCGGCAATTCTTAAAACGCATAGGGCGATCGACGCCGCTTCCCCTAGGTGCGCGAACTCATGGTGCTCCCCGTCACCCTTCTTAGGCAGGTTCTGAAGCTTGAGTAGCACCTCGTCGAAGACTTTGCTGTCATACTCTTCCGCATCGACAATGCATCTACCCGCGTCCACTATGGAGGTTTTTGCGACTGCGGCTGCCGTGTGTGCCCTGCCATCGGCCCACCTCCCGGCGCCTGGCGCAGCCATCCGTGCAATTTCCATGGCGACGTTCTCGGCCACGTACAAGCGGCCAGCGTAGTGGCCTGTGAACTTGGGGACGCAATCCCGCTTTCGCCCTGCGCTCAGAAGGATCCCAGTGTCGGCGAAGACGGTCGAGTTCGGCCAGCCGCGCTGCGGCACTCCTGCGCTGAAGGCATGCCGACGGTTTGGCATTGCGCTGGCTGGAGGCACCGACCTAGTGCGATGGGGGATCATATTGGGTGAAATGCGCCGCCCACCAGGTGTCACGAGTCCTCCTCGGAGCCTCAAGAGGCGAGGGAGATGTCTTCAGCCCCTGCGGCTACTTTAGTGGCTACAGCGTGCGCCCATGCGTCCCTGACCCCACACCATCGGCGCACGCTGCAATGCGTACAACCCGGGTTGGGCGTTGGCGTCCATTGGACATCGGCCAACCAGTCTCGACCAAGCCGACGGATCCGTCCGCGCGCCATCTTCATGAGAGCCGCGTCGTCAGTTGAGTACGTGTGAACGACGGCAGCATCGGGCGAAAGTATCTCAAGCTGGACCTCGCCCCTTGCCGCACCGAAGTGCCCAATGAACCCCGTGTCCAATGCCACAAGGTCCCACGCCACGGCGAGGAAGGCGCTGAAAATTTCGTCCTTATCGGCTTCGGGCTGTGCCTGCACCGTCTTGATTTCCCGCATAATAAGAGTGTCACCGCGAAGCCAGAAGGCATCGGCCTTTGTTGCGATTACCGCGTCTGCCTGGGCGTCGAACGCGTAGAGCGTCCGCTCAGCCGTCAACGATCTAATCGATTCATCATGTAACGGGCAGCAGTCAAGATGCGAGCGCAGAAACGGATACGCCAACTCGTAGTCGCCAGGATCTACTGCTGCCTCTCCTACGCTTCCCAGACGGTCGATATCCGCTGGGTCTGGTAACTCATCAGCAGAGCACGCCTTGGCTCGCCCGTGCGCTTGTGCGAGCCATTGGTGCGTGGCCAATCCGCGGAGAAGAGGTTCGCTGCCCTCCTCCACTCTCGGTAGGTGAATTTCGCGCTCCATGTACCAGCGCGATGGACATGCCTCGTAGAGAACAAGGTCGGATGCCGAGACAGATCTCGTCCACGGACCAGGGCTGTTAGCTTGGAGAAAGCCGTTAAGCGGGATCAGGGAGTCGCAGCCGCCGAGGTACTCGCAGCTGCCGCAGGCGCGTCCGGGAACACGTTCCTCGCCTTTAGTGGCTGCGAGGACGAAATCTCGGCCGCCTGATTGGTATAGCTCCTCCACTCGATCGGGGGATTCCCCTGAAATAAGGTGAAATTCAATCCCATCGTTCAGCCCGATTTCGGTTACCCAGATCCGCTGCGGCTCGGTGCCGGTCTGATACTTCGCCGCCAAGTGGGCTGCGACATACGCCCAGGGTGTCAGCTTACTGTTTGCCGTCGCGACTCGTATGCGGCGTATCTCTCGGCAGCCCGTGTCTGTCTCGTACAACAGGGACCAAGCAAACAGGGACGCCCTCGGCCCCTTCTGAATGTCGGGCCATCCGTCCAAGAATCGGAGTGCGCCGATCTCCTCTTCGCGAGCCTCATGGTACTCGAAGAATTGCGTAAGTGCGTGATCAAAGAACTGGCGGACGCCCTCATGCTGAGACTCAAAGCGGCGTGCCTGTCGCCGAACTGCCTCCCATAGGTCGTAACCGTGATTGACCCGCCGCCCGACGTCCTGGATAGCGTCGGCCAAAACACCGAGGACGAAGGGGCCGCGGCGCCGGACCCACTCCCCCGTGTCAGGGCTGGTTTGGGGACGCACTTTAAGCGCCAGCGCCAACGGACACGATTGGGCACTCGCGGCAGCTTCCGCATCAGTTGCACTGACTCGGTAGACCGGCTCGTCCCGCCTGAGCGGGATTCCGGGTTTCCAGACCAAAGGCGATCCTGACTCGTTCGGCACTTGACGGCCCCCATTACTAGGCCAGCGCTCCCATGATCTATTCAGGCAGTGCTCTGAGGTGCATTGTAGAGGCATAGATTCCGGCCCGGAAGCGAGTGTGTCCTTCTAGAACGGATGTTCGATGCTGTCATCTGGCAGAGCTAGCTCAATCCGGGCTCCCACCGGACCAACTCATGCCATCCCATCTGCCGCCGACCCATACACCGTGGAGCGGACCAGAGTCAGGGTGACAAGGTGGAGCGGGCTACCGGACGACCTTGTCGCCCTGACCCTGGCCTGCTCGGCTCGCCTGGGTCGGTGGCTGACGGGAAGGCATCCCACCTCAGCCGACCACCGACCGGAACCGTTCGGCAACTCCATCTCGGAGTCGTCTATGCCCAGCGTGGCGGGTCACCGTGTCTGACCTGGCCGTACGCCTGCGTCGAGGCGTCGATGCATAAGAGCCACTATTCTGTTACCTCTCCAAGGGAGTTGCGACTGAGCAAACCGATGGTCCCGCTCAAGCATCGTGCCGCCAGAGGGACGTCTCACGAGAGCGCTCAAGCAGGCGACGAGGGCGGAGGCGGCCGAATGGGTTGCAGTTTATTCCACGACCGGACTGGTAGAAGTGCGTATTCAATCGGTGCGCGCGCTCTTGCGCTCAGCCCGGCTGGTCACGGTAGGTAAGCCGCCCAGGCGGCTCTCGCTGCGGCTGAACATCGACCACAGGCCGTCGCTGGGCAGGTAGCGCGCGGATGTCGTCGCACCGGCCTGCCACATTGGAGCGCATGACAACTGCCCATCAGGATGCCGACGTCGTGGTCCGGATCGAGCCGTGGGCGGGCACCGGGTACGCGAAGATCCGCGTCTCTCCTGGGTACCGTGAGCAGTTGCAGGGCCTGCTCACCGAGGCCGACGTCGACAACAGCATGGGGATCGAGTTCTCTGCCGGCAGCGCCGCGATGGAACTAATTTCCGTCGCGGTGAGCACCCCGGAGGTCTGGGCGGCGGTGGGCGGGGCCGTGGGGGCGTTCATCGGTCGACACGTGGGTAGGCGGGTCCGGGTGGAGGTCAGCGACCGCATGGTCGTTGACCTGCACGGGTACACCAGGAAGGACGCCGAGTCCCTGATGCTCACCATCGCCCAACTGCATGACCGTCGCGAGGCCGAGTGGCAGCAGCTGCTGCGCCGCAACTCCGAGGCCACCACCCCCGACCAGCTTTCGGACGCGTGACGACGGGAGCCCCGGACCACTTACAGGTGGTCCGGGGCTCCCGCAAGACGTGCGGGGTGACGAACCCTGCGAGCCCGGCGGCGGCATCGCGATCTCGTCGGCGGCGCCTAGCGAGAGCCGGCTACTGGCCCGCAGCCGTCGACTGGCGGGAGAGCGCGTATCAAATGCGGCGAGTTCGTTTGCGGGGCGGCGCATTGATTACCGGTGAGAACATACCCACCGATGAGTGACTACGGCGTCACTGCCGAGACCAGGTGACTCCGAAGACTTTGAATGATGGCGATAGCCTCTTCTTCCTCGATGTCGTCAGCCCATAGCAGCCGCCAGGCTGAACCCTCCGCGAGCACTTCACCGAGCGCCTCCACGGCCAAGTCTCGAATTGATGAATCGACTGCCATGACCTCTCTGTCGAACAGGAGGCGTGGAGTGTATGCCGAGTTCGAGACCGGCACGCCGCTGAGCAATTGGAGCGCCGTGGCGGCCGCCGCTACGGCTCGAGCGGCTTCCCCCGCCGTAAGGGCCCGCCCGGCCGCCGCCACCTCCAGGGTGTCGCGCAGAAGTTCGACGCGTTGGTCGAGCGGGGCGGCCTCTAGGGCGTCGCACCACTCGACCGCGTCGTCGTTGTCGAACGGGCCGAACTGCCAGGTTGCCATCACCCTCCTCACGTTGGCGATACCCAACCACACCCCAGGTCGCGCGGATGTCGCGGCTCGGTCGGAGTCACGCGCCACCGAGTCAAGGCACCCGCGACGCGCGGTATGGCTTTCAAGATCTACAACTCCGCGGTATGCTTCCCCCATGTCTGAGCCGCCCGGAGAGCAGGTCAGGGACCGCACGTCGGTGGAACTCTTCGCGGGCGGCGGCGGCTTGGCGATGGCTGTTCACCACGCAGGCTTTCGCCCTCTCCTAGTCAACGAACTAATGAAGTATGCGTGCGACACGCTTGAGGCCAACGCCGCTATCGACCGCGGCGAGACCGAGCATGTGCCCACCCCCGGCGACAGGTGGCCCTTGGTTCGGGGCGACGTCAGCAGGGTCAAGTTCGACTACCTATGGGATCGGGTAGATCTCCTCGCCGGGGGGCCCCCGTGCCAGCCATTCAGCCTGGGCGGCGTCGCGAGGGGCGACGAGGACAAGCGGAACATGTTCCCGCAGATGTTTCGCGCCACCCGCAAGATCCAACCCAAGGCCGTCATGTGCGAGAACGTACGAGGCCTCCTGCGCCCCTCCTTCCGACCGTACTTCGAGTACATCGAGCGCGAGTTGCAGCTCCCGTTCGAAGAGCGTGGCAACGACTCGACGTGGCGCGACCATGACGAGGTACTCAAGGAACGTCTGGCCGAGGAACCGCCCGACCCCAAGCGGCGGTACGACGTCGTCACCACCACGGTCAACGCCGCCGATTACGGCGTTCCGCAGATCCGCAACAGGATCATCATCGTGGCGTTTCGATCGGACCTGGGGGTCGACATCGAACGCTTCAAGCGGTCGGTGCGTCCGCGGTTCTCGGAGGCCGCGCTGATTCGATCGATGCTCGACGGCACCTACTGGCAAAGGCATCCCCAGGTGCCCGAACATGTACGCGAGCGCGTGATGTCACGACTACCAACCACCCCTCCCGAGGATGACGGCAGACTGCCGTGGCGAACCCTGCGGGATGCCCTTCAAGGACTTGACGGGCAGCCCTCCCTTCCGCCCGTGCCGTGGGACCACCTCGATCGGCGAGAGCACAATCTCGGTGGGTTCACCGACCACATTGGCTGGCCAGACGCGCGCATCTACGCGGGGCACACACCCAACGAGCTGGACCGACCTGCCAAGACAGTCAAGGCAGGGGTGCATGGTGTCCCTGGCGGCGAATCCGTGATCTTGACCGACGACCTGTGGCCTGAACCGGCCGGCGACAATCCATACCCCTGCCGGCATCGATACATGACCGTACGGGAGACGGCACGCGTCATGACCTTCCCGGACAATTGGGTGCTCGCTGGTCCCCGGGGCGAGAAGATGCGCCAGCTCGGCAACGCTGTACCCGTCCTCCTCGGCGAGTTCTTCGCCAAAGCCATTGCCACAGCCCTCGACGAGGCCGAGAGCCAACGGTGACCACCACTGCCGCCAGATCCGAGAGTCCCTGGGCGGATAAGCCCCCAGACTCGAGAGCATGGAGGGGCCGGCGTGGCCGCAGCCGGAAGGCGGCATCCCTCGAGCAGGACCGCGCCGCCGGCGGCCCCGACCGGCGGTGGGTCGACCTCGGCGATGGACGTCGAGCCCGCGCCTCCGTGGACCTCAAACTGCTCCCTCGAACTCGCCGTATTCGGGCCTATTTGCGATGGTCTGACAGAGGCCGCTCACCCGCTCGATACCTCGGCGAGGTCGAACACGCCACCCGGGCCGCCAACCTGGCCGAGGGATGGCGGTTGGCCTGGGACCGAGGGCTCCTCATCCCACTAGACACCGCTTCATCGTCCTGGGCGAAGAGCCCGGCCGTGCGGACGGTCATGCAGGCGAACAAGGCTCGTGACACTGGCCCAGAGCGACGAATACGCTCGCTTCTGCACAAGATGGGCTTGCGGTATCGAGTCAACGCAAGACCACTGACTGGCCTGCGTCGGACCGCTGACGTCGTCTTTCCTGCGGCCCGCGTCGCGGTGTTCATTGATGGTTGTTACTGGCATGGCTGTACCGAGCATTACCGCCCCGCTCGCGCCAACGACCGCTTCTGGAGTGACAAGATCTCTGGGAACCGCGCCCGTGACGCGGAGACCAACGGAGTGCTCACCGAAGCCGGCTGGACCGTGATCAGGATTTGGGAGCACGAGGATCCGCACGAGGCTGTCAACCGCGTCGCGGCCGCCGTTCGGGGGGCGGCCAGTCGACGAGTTCATTTGGAACGGTCCGCTCCGTCGTCTTGATCTCGCGCCTGGCGCGAGTGGTTCGCCAGCTCGCGGGCAGATACTGGCGACGGAAAGCCAGCGGGTTCCGCCCGCGCGCGCGGACGGAGTTCACTGGGCGCCATCGGTGGCGTGCCTCCGTAGACATGGAGGTGGTGCCAGTTCAGATACCTTGCCCGCGAAGACGGCGCGGTCGTAGGCAGTAGAAGGGACTCCGCCAGTGGCGGTCGGCCAAATGCGGCTCGAGTCGCCGCGTCCACATGCACGGCGTGCGCGAGTGACGGATTCAGATGGATACGCAGGCCGCCGTTGACAGTCATGAGCCCGGTGTCGAACGCGACGTCATGCGTGGGGCAGGCGGTGAGGCCGTTACGTGCGTCCAGGCGCTCGGCAGGGGTACTCACTCGCCATGGCTTGATGTGGCTGGCGACCAGCATTCGAGCGGCTCTGTCGCCTGCCATCTTCAGCGACAGGCCGCAGAAGACACAGCGATGGTCATGGTTGCGTAGCACTTCGTTGGCGAATCGGTGCTGACCAACACGTACGGCGGCGACGAGGAGGCGCTCCGTCGTCTGTTCGTCGAGATCGGCGCGCGACTTCAGCCAGTCAATCGAGGTAGGTTGTACCGCGCTTTCAACCTCTGCTGTCTCTAGTTCGTCCTGACCGCTGAGTCGCAGGTCAACGTCGTCGTCGGCGAGGCTGAGGAAGTCCGGTAGGTTCTTTGAGTCGATGCCAACGTCTCGCGCGGCGGCGAGTATGACCCGATAGGTGACCCCGAGGCGCCCGGGTACCCCGAGGAGATGAGCGGCCACCTCGATCTCGTGTTTGGCACCATTGCGTCGACTGCCGTCAAGGTTCGCCATCTTGGCCAAGACGCTGCTGTTCGGACGCTGGAACAGGCGCCCGAGCGTGGGGACAGGCTCCTCAGCCAAGTGGGCTGTGGAGCCACCGTACTTCCTGTGATTGACCAGGAAACTCGCGGCGAGACACGTCAGCGCCTCGACGGGAAGGAAGTTGACCTGCCGGCCCGCTGTGACCCGGGTACGCGCCAGGATGGCCTGCCACTGCGTCCGCGCGGCGGCGGGACCAATGTCGACGTAATCGATGAAGTTGGGCATTTCAAGATGTCTCTACTAATTGCCGTTACGCGTCGAGCTCGAAGAGTGATGCGGTATCGCCAGTTCCCGAGTCCGCTGCCTCCGCGTCCACGGTGCCCGCAGCGAACTGGCGGGGGCCCGGGGTGAAGGGCGCATTGCCGTCCGACTCCTGTCGCCACCAGCCGAGAGCGCTGTCATACCGTCGACGCTCTTGATAGAGGATGAGGTAGCCAGGCAGGGCGGTCATTTGCCATCCCGCGGGTAGGGCGGCGACCAGATGCTGGGCAAGGTCCTTGGCGGTCAACGGCCCTGCGGGGACGACCATCGACAGGTCCCGGAAGGTATTCCTGGCGGAAGCGCTACTTTCGAAGCGGAGAAGGTACGGGAGCTGGGCCTTCGCGGCCTCTAGCACGACCGCGACCGGCTGCTCGCCCCGCCGCAGCTGGCACTGGTACTCGAGGTCGATCGGATAGGTGGCGTCGAAGTGCGCCGCCTTGACCACGCTCGTGTCGCGATTGCGCCCCGGGTCCTTGTTGCCGAACCCGTTGGTGTTCCAGGGGATGCTGTCGTGTTTCCGATACTTCTTGATGAGCAGCTTTTCCGGTGCCGCCGCGTCCAGATCCTCGTCAACGTAGACACAGACGAACTCAACGGCTGCGGAGTCCAGCCCTGTTCTGCCGGACAACTTGCGCAGGTGTTGGGTCAGCCGGTCCTGCAGTGACCTGGCGGCCTTCCCGACATAGACGCGTTCCCCCTTGAAGAACAGTGCGTACACGCCGGGGCGCCCCAGGACTGCGGAGAGCGCGACAGCTGTCAAGGGGGCGGGTTTGAGAGGCCGCAGGGTGGTCTCTAACTGATCGGCGAGCGCGCGAGTGATGCTGAGGCGAAATTCAGCCGCCCACTCTTCTGACAACGTCGCCTCCGAGAGTTCTCTGATCCGGGTTTCGCAGTCTGACATGTCCCGGCCGGCGTGCCAACCAGTCAGAGAGACCTTCGCTTTGTCCGCCAGCACCGTCAGTACTAGTTGGCGTTGAGGCAGCGAGCTGTAACCGGTCGAGCCGTGACAAGACAGCTTCCGGGGGGGTAATCGCCGTCGCGGGTCAGGACCCGGCCACGCGCGCATCATTGCCGCCGTCTCATTCAGGCCGACCGCTCCTGCGGTCGGTTCTGTGGACAGACCACCGATGGCATCTGCGGCACGTTCGCTTTCCAACATGGTCGGGAAACCCGGCTGCCCGCGTGCGAGCAGACCTCACGTTTTCCGGGCAAGGCCAGATCATCCGAACGGATGATTTTGAGAGTCAGCAGATCAGCCTGTGAAGGCCCGTGCATGCGAACAGAAGGCACCGAGTGGCCGGGGCCCTTCGGCCACGACTGCCGTCGGAGCAGGGCATACGCCTTGCGAAGCGGACCATGCCTATACCTGGGCTACGACAGGAACTTATCTGAGGGAGAGGCGGCCGTCAACGCTTCGGGCGTAACGCGCTTTTACGGCGAACCATAACGAGTGACATTGACACACTCGAAATGGACTCCCGCCGATCCCTTGCGGGACGAGTGGAAGTCCTCCATGTTCTTCAGGGCAGGCGAAAGCGGGATGGGGCCCGCGAGGGCCTTATCAACCCAATTGGCTTCAGGCCGTGGGTTACCGGGGGTGGAAGCGTGAGATGGAGGAGACGTTCGGGTGAGCGAGGGTGATGACTTCGCGCGCTGCGTGGCCGTATTGGCCGACGACGCGGAGCGGGCGGGGAAGCTGGAATGGTCTGACGTGGTGCGCGTCGTCACGGTACGCGGCCTGGGTGACGGGTTGGCGGAGGTCGTCTTGGCCCTGCGCGACCTCGGGGTCGAGGTCGACGCGCCGGTTGGCATCGCGCCTGACAGCGGGCGGTCGGCTGGAGGCGATGCCGCCACCTTGCCAGCGTCGATGCGGACCCACGCCATTCTTCGGGCGGAGGACGAGGTTAACCTCGGCAGGCGCGTTCAACTCGGGCTCAAGGCCGCTGAGACTGCGGCCAGCCTGGGGGTCGATCCGGACCCGCTGGCGCGGGCTCTGATCGAGGACGGCCGACAGGCCCGCGACGCTCTCATCCTCGCGAACGTTCGCCTTGTTATCAGCATGGTGCGCAGGTACACCCACCGGTCGGGCGACCTGGACTTCGACGATCTGGTGCAGGAAGGTGTGAAGGGTCTTCATCGAGCCGCTGAGAAGTTCGACCCCGAGAAGGGTTTCAAGTTCTCCACGTACGCGTCGTGGTGGATTCGGCAGTCGGTGGAGCGGGCGGTCGCCGACACCGGAACTCTCGTCAGGCTCCCTGTCCACGTGTGGGAGCAGGTGCGCAAGGTCGAGACCTACGCGCGCTCCTTCGAGGTGCGAAATGGCCGCCCTGCTCGGCTCTCGGAGATCGCCGATGGCGTACAGGAAGACCCGGCACGAGTGCAGGCGCTCCTGGATTGGTCTTCCCCCGTCGTTCATCTCGACGCCTCCGTGGCGGCCGGTGATGGCGACGCGACTCTCGGCGATTTTGTGCTGGTGGCTACCGAGCCTGGCCCCGAGGAGGCTGTCGTCACGTCGGACATCGCGGTGGGGCTGCGCCAACGGTTGACCGAGGTTCTCGATCCTCGGTCGCTGCGCATTGTGGAGGCCCGGTTCGGCTTCGGGGATCAGGACGAGGCGACCCTCGAGTCCATCGGGACCGACCATGGCATCAGTCGAGAACGAGTGCGCCAGCTCGAAGCCAAGATCTTTAAGGTCCTTCGCGAGGATCGAGATGTTCGCGCGTTGGCGGAACTGGTGTTGGGGAGAGCGGCATGAGAGAACACGAAGCCCACACTCGTTTCGTGCGGTGGCTCGACGAGCGGGTCACCGCGGAGGGCCGCGGCGACCACACGGAGACGCTTGACGTTGACCCGGCGGGGGTCTTCTGGCTGGGACGGCTCGCGCCGGAGAACGCCGCCATCGCCCGTCCCGGCCGCGAACGACGAATGGATCCCTGCGCTATCGGCATCCGGCTGCGGCCTGCCGCACCTGGTCCCTGGGCATTCACCGTCCGGGTCACCGCCTGCGGCTGGTACCAGATCGCCAACGGCGAAGGTAAGAAGTCCTCGAACAAGTGGGCAAAGACCGAGGTGATCGAGGTTGACGTTCCGATCACTATGACTCTAGGCCTTCCAGAGATGATCTTCGGCGCGGATGAGATCAACGCTCGCCTACGCGCAGTGGGTATCGCTGCGTCCGCGGAGATCCGGGTCAATGACGAGTCGTGGCGAGACGCCACCCCCGAACTCACCGTGGAGTTCGTGAACACGACAGAGGAGAGCAAGGGGCTGCCTCGCGGAGAGCGGTACCTGTTCCAGACGCAGATGACGATCTTCGACGTGCCGACGGTGCCCTACACCCTGGAGAGCCTGCCGGACAGCTTCCGCTACGACCGGAGCCTCACCGCGATCGGCATCAACTGCGGCGTCGAGTCCCGCTCCGACGGTGATGCCCTCACCACCGCCGACACCATCGTCGTCGAACGGAAACGCCCCGAGTACACGTTCGGCGGCACCGCGCCCGACCAACTCGACCTTGGCTTCGACATACTTGCCACGGACCCGATCCCGCAGCTCACCGCGCTGACACTCGCCTACGAGGAGTGGGGAAGAGAGCACTGGTCCGATGACACGCTTACCCGCCGCGCGAGCACCGACGGTTGGAGCGCGGAGATGCTCGCTGAAGCCCGCGAGGCCGCCGGCCATCACCGCGCCGAGGTCGAACGGGTGCGCCGCGGCGTGGCGATCCTCGGGGAGAACGACGTCCTGAGGCGAGCGTTCCAGCTCATGAACGAGGCGATGTCCAGATCGGTCCGTGGCCGCTACCACGGCTGGCGGCCATTCCAGATCGGCTTCATCCTTTCGGTCCTACCCAGCCTCACCGACGACCCTAGCCAGTGGGACATGGTGGAGATCGTCTGGTTCGCCACAGGGGGCGGCAAGACCGAGACGTATCTCGGCCTGCTCATCCTCGCCGCGTTCTTCGACCGGCTTCGCGGCAAACGTTCCGGCATCACCGCCTGGAGCCGGTTCCCTCTTCGGATGCTCTCTCTGCAGCAGACACAGCGGTTCGCCGACGCGCTCGGCGCCGCGGAAGTCGTGCGGCAGGACCATGGCATCAAGGGGCACCCGATCTCGTTGGGATACTTCATTGGCGCGTCGTCCACGCCCAACGACATCCCGAAGCAGCCCACTGAATACAACTCGATCGACGTTGAAGACGACGCCATGCCCCAGCGGTACAAGGTGCTCAGCAGGTGCTCCTTCTGCGCCGAGCAAACCGTTGAGGTGCGATTCAACCGACGCGTGTGGCGCCTGGAACACTTCTGCGCGAACCCCTCGTGTCGCACCAAGGGTGAACCGCTGCCCATCTATGTCGTCGACGCCGAGATCTACCGGTTCCTACCCACCGTCGTCATTGGCACCCTCGACAAAGCGTCGGTCGTCGGCATGCAAGCGAGCATGCGCGGCTTCGTTCACGGACCAACGGCTTGGTGCACCCGCGACGGGCACGGCTTCACCTACGCCAAACGTGGCTCCCGCAAGGGCGGCTGCCTCGTCCCCGACTGCGACGCTGTCACCACCCCGATCAGCGAAGAGCAACGAGCCCGGTTCGCCCCTAGCTTTCGGCTGCAAGACGAGCTTCACCTACTCCGGGATTCACTCGGAGCGGTCGACTCACACTACGAGGCCATCCTCGACGGCCTTCAGCGCGAACTCACCGGAAGGTCGCCGAAGATCATCGCGTCGTCGGCGACCCTTGAGGGCTACGAACGGCAGGTGGACGTGCTGTACTCCCGCCCGGGCCGAGTGTTTCCACAACCCGGACCTCAGGTGGGACAGAGCTTCTGGAGCCGCGAGACCGACCAACTCCTGCGCCGTTTCGTCGCTGTGTGGCCCCGCGGCGTCACCCTGGAATGGGTATCCGACCGCACCACGACGATCCTGCAGGACAGCGTCCGAAGGCTGATCAGCGCCCGAGACGCCACGTGCGCCGAGATCGGCATCGATCCCGCCGTCGCCGACGAACTGCTCAACCTTTACGGCACCGACGTGATCTACGGCAACACTGTTCGTGACGTCGAAGCCGCCCGACGTTCGATGGGCACCCAGGTACCCATCGACCCGCTCCGGGTGGAGTCGCTGACCGGCCAAACGAACTTCGCCGACGTTCGCGACGTGCTCGACGACCTCCTCAGCCCCGAGGATGAGTTCGCCGAGCGCATCCACGTCGTCACCGCCTCATCGATGCTCTCCCACGGCGTCGACGTTGATCGCCTCAACGTCATGACCGTACTCGGCGTACCTCTCACCACTGCGGAGTTCATCCAAGCCACCGCTCGAGTGGGTCGTACCTATCCCGGTCTCGTATACGTGATTCACAAGGTGGGACGGGAGCGCGACTCCACCGTCTACAGCCATTTCCGAGCCTTCGTCGAACAAGGCGACAGGTTCGTCGAACCCATCCCGGTCACCCGCTCCAGCCGTCGAGTACTCGAACTCACCACACCCGCCGCGGTTGAGGCCCGACGCCTGTTCGTGCATGAACCGAAGTCTCCGCGGCAGCGCCTCACCACCGTTGACCTTCTTCGCGACTACGTGAACCTCACCGGGCTGTCGCCGGCGGCCGAGGTCGACGCTGTGGCGGCCACTCTTGGCGTACGAAACACCGAGCACCTCCTGCGGGAGGACCTCGAGGTTGACCTGCTCGAGGGCTACTTCGTGCGTCTTCAGGAGTACGGAACCGGTGCGCGCTGGCCCACCGATCTGTTTGGCCCGGACCGCAAACCCATGCTGTCGCTGCGCGACGTAGAAGCCCGCATCCCGATCAGTGACGACTAGGCCAAGGACCCGTGATGAAAGACAACCGCAGCGGTTCACAAGTCCTCTACGGCTTCCTTCCACAGCAGACCGGTGACCTGCGAGGCGGCATCTACCGCACCGTCGAGTGGAAAGACCCCATCCGCGTCGACGTCGACGACACCGTCATCCGCCGCAGACTGATCGAACAAATCAACGGTTGGTCTTTCCGCGGGGACGACGCGGGCATCGCTCGCGGCTTACACGCCGGCCACCCAATCGAGGTCGTCGAGGTCAACCCCGACCGTGGCGTACGCGTCGAGCGTTTCCCCAACGTCTACATTTGCCGTGCCTGCCGCGTCGTGGAAGATCGCCGACACCCCAAATGTCCGGTCTGCGGAGCCAAGGACAGCTGGGATCAGCTGCACTTCGTCGGCTACCACGAATGCGGGATGCTCGAAGCGCCTACCATCCCACGCTGCCCGATCCATAATTTGTGCCGCATGCCATACCAGAAAAGTATGGAAGCTTCCCGCATCCGGTTCGTCTGCCCCATCTGCGACAGGCCAACCCGCCAAGGAATGGGCTTCCGGAAATGCCCATGCGGTCGATCATGGAACAACACTCGCAGCAACCCGACGATGCTCGTCTACAACATTCACCGAGCATCCACCGTATACACCCCCCAGACCTTCACCTTGATCAACCCACGGAACCGCAAACGAATGGCCGAGATCACCGAAGCCGGCGGCCCCCGTCGCGCCCTTGCCTGGGCCATCGGCGGGTTCGTCTCACTCAAACCGGGATCCGACAAGCCAACCAGGTCATCGGCCATTGACAACTTCATGAGTCAGGGCTATTCACGCTCCAGCGCGGAGGCCATGGCCGCCATCGCCAGCTCCGCCGGCGAACTCGCTCCCGAGGAGGAAATCGGCCGCCTCGCGAGCGCGCCAGCCAGCCGGATCGAGGCCACTGAACGCGAGGCGGTGGAAATCGCCCTGGCCACGATTGAGTCACGTATTCGAATCACTGACCTGACTCGACCCGAAACACCAGACCACGCCCGCGTCACCTACCAACAAGACTATCCGACCGCCATAAACAGGGCCGGCCTCGAAGCCATCGACCTCGTCGACAAATTTCCAGTCCTTCGGGCCGTCTACGGCTTCACGCGAGGCGGCCTCGAACCTGGCAAGGGACGCCTCAACCTGTTCCCAGGCCGCCGCGGCACCCGCGTCTACGCCGACCCCCAAGAATCCGAAGCCCTCATGTTCCGCCTCGACCCGCAGCGCGTCCTCACCTGGCTCAACCGCCGCAGCCACGCCCTACCCCACCCTGTCAACGCGAGTGACGCCCGGGCCATCGTCGCCGGCCAGGTGGTCGCGCCCGACCGCTTCACCGACGAACCCGACGCGACCCCCGCCGGCCGCGACCTACTCGAGCTCGTGCACTCCTACGCCCACCGCGTCATCCGTCAGCTATCCGTCTTCGCCGGCGTCGACCGCGAAAGCCTCGGCGAATACCTCGTACCCAGCCACGCCACCTTCTTCATCTACGCCGCGACGCGTGGAGACTTCGTCCTCGGAGGCGTGCAAGCCGTCTACGAGAACAACCTCCACCACTTCCTCAATGCCTTCATGGCCGCCGAGACCCGATGCGCCCTCGACCCGGCGTGTCGCCGCCACGGCGGCGCCTGCCACGCCTGCCTTCACCTCGGCGAGCCGGTCTGCGACCGCTTCAATCACTACCTCGACCGAGCGACGCTGTTCGGCCACGACGGCTACCTCGCCACCCACATCTAGCCTTTCGGCCGTGACAGAGAGGGCGCCAGCCGGAGATGACCACCACAACAACCACCACGAGCAAGCGCATCGCTCCGCAGGCGTACGAGGCGCTGGCGGAGGCACTCGCTGTGATTCACTGGAATAAGCAGCCGTTCGAGACATATCTCCGCCGCCACCTTCACGACCACCCCGAGCTGCTCGCACGCCTTGACTTCACCCAGACGAAACGCGTCGTCGCCGCAACCTTGGTCGACCTACTTCAGAGCGCAAGCGCCTACGACGAGACGACTCTCACGATGATGACCGAGATCGCCGAGATGACAACCTTCCCAAACCTCGCCCGGCAGACTGACGCCGCTGAACGAATCGCGTTCGCCCGCAGCGCGGTAAGCGTCCTCGCCGGCCTGACGAGTCAGTACCGACGCGACCTCCATCAGAGGGAGCGCCTCCGGGCGACCCGCGAAGCAGAGGCCCAAGCCGCCGAGGCCAAGAGACTACATACCCGTGCGATGTCTTCCATCAAGGGGAACTTCCTTGACCTGCACGAAGCAACTGACCCTCATAGGAGGGGCCGCCGTTTCGAATACATCCTAAATCGCCTGTTCGAACTACACGACATGGAGCCGAGGCTCGGCTATACGGTAGCCGGCGAGCAGATCGACGGATCGCTTCACTTCGATACCGATGACTACCTCGTCGAGGCCAAGTGGTGGAAACATCCCGTCGACCGGGCCGAGGCGGACGTGTTCGCCGCCAAGATTTGCCGCAAAGGTCGCAACACCCTAGGCATTTTTATCGCCGTCAACGGCTTTACCGAAGGCTTCCTCCACGCAACCCACTCAGGCGGAACGCCCTTTATAACCGTCGACGGCGACGATCTCTTCCACGTCCTAGACGGCCGCGTCTACTTGCCGGAAATACTTCGCGCAAAGCGTCGTCACCTCAACGACACCGGCAGCTGCTGGTGTCCAGCGAGATATGCTTGAAACCGGTGGACCGACGGAAGGGGGCACCTTCCCGGTCAGCGGTTGAGGATTGCAGTTGAAGGCTGACGTTGGCGCGTCTCGCGAGAAGCAAGGCGAACCGTTTTGCGACCGGAAAGCGTCCAAGTCCTACCCGATGCCGAATCGCCTGCAGCCTGGATCTCGGAACACCGAGACCCAACGAGGATAGTGAACGATCGTCCAGTTCGTATGGCTTATCTTCCCATTCTTCGCGGATTATCGCGTATCGTGGATCGCCTACTCCTCGGCCTCACTGTCAACCGCGAGCGTATCCTCGGGCAGCGCCGTGCTTTCAACGATTGCCGCGATCGCGCGAGCAACTCGCCCTTCGATGCTCAAGAGGGACTCCTCATTCCCGGGCAATTTCATGGCGGCGGGTCGCCCTGGGTGCAGGGTGTCCCAGGTTGACCGCTTCTGATCCTTCCGTCCGCCTCCCGGAGAATTGTTACCAAAGCCCTCAAGTACTACGTTCCAAAGTGGCGTGAATCGCTGGAGCAAGCCAGCCTCGCCCAAAGGCACCCAGACATCACGGACAGGCATGTACCGCACGCGAAAATCGTCAAGATCCAACCCGCTGACCGCCTTTACGGAGCCGCGATGTGTGCCGATTCTCTTATATAGAACCTTATTGCCCCCATCCCGGAGCTTCCCGCGCCTACTCGAGCTAACCGAAGACTTACCTACATAGATCGGCACAGCATGCGGGCCCAGGTCAAGCTGTTCCTCGCACCCGCCGCGCTTACAAAATTGCACAAATGGTTGATATAGAGGAAAATTCCCCACGTAGTACAGTGCGTAGATTCCCGACCCCTCGAAAGAGGGGAGACGGCGTAGCGGGTGAACCGGCTGGCTAGTTAAAGCTTCAGCTACGCCCCTGGCGAGGTTCTTTTCATCCAGGGGGTTATAGAAGCCATTATCGTCAAGAAGCTCTTCCGGGCGTAGGTCGACCACTCGACCAGGCTAGACGAGTCCCGCAACCTGGCCTCGGGCAAGACAGCGTACCGGCGTTTTGAACTGAGTGGCGGCGGAGTTCGCCACAGAACGCCATGTCACCGACAAGCAGCGTGAGCCCCTCAGGGACCAGGGCCGGCTCGACTCGGCGCACTCAGCGAAGCCGGCGCAACGGTCGCCCACCACGTCAGGCTGGACGCGGTCACGGCGGTTCGATCGGTCCGTTTCTGGCCTACGTCGAAGATCCACGCGACCACGATGCATAAACAAGCGCCGGCGAGTTGACTGGGAAATTTTGATGCCGACCCAGCGCCGCGCGCCGAGAGTGTCGGCGGATGCCGACAACCAAACTCCGACAAAACTTCGACACTGTGGTCCTGCCACGCTCTGATGCCGCGATCGACAATGGGCATCTGACGCGGCTGTCCGATCTCGCGGCGGCCATCGGCCGCACTGTTGCTTGGCCAGGTGGTCGGCGCAGCTCGGCCGGCCCGGACGATTGCCTCCAGCGGCAGATATCGTCTGCACGCGACGTGACTGCACGTCTATACGAGACCGGGGGTTAGCGATGGTTGACAGCGACGAGGCCAAAGCCGCCCGCCGCGAGCTCGGCCGTCGGCTCGCGCAGTTGCGTAGGGCTGGCGGTCACACCCAGCACGACTTGGCGCGGCTCGTGCAGTACGGCCGCAGCACTGTGGCAAACACGGAGACCGGTCACCAGCACCCGGACCGTGCCTTCTGGGCGCGCTGCGACAGTGTGCTGCAGGCCGGTGGCACGCTCGTCAGTGAGTACGACCGCATCACCGAGCTGAACCGTCAACGACAACGCTCATCGGCGATTCAGGAGGCTAGGAGCACGTCGGGGCCGGCAACGCCGACCGATGCTGGCCACGACGCCTTTGGAGCGAACGGCGGTGCTGTTCTGTGGGAACGCGAGGACGGCATCGATGCCCGCCGGCTGGCGCTGAAGTCTTCCATCGATGACAACATTCGTCTTGCCTATCTAGAAAACGAGGTCCGGCAGGCAATCGCCGACAACGAGCGCCTCACTCCGGTAATCCTTATAGTGCGTATGCGACGGCTGCGCTCATATGTCGATCAGCTCATGGCAGGCCAGCAGCACCCACCGCAGCGCGCCCGGCTCTACGCCGTCGCCGCTCACTTGTCCGGACTTCTCGGCGCACTTGCCCTTGACCTCGGCGCATTCGGTGCGGCGCACGCCTACGCTGCCGAAGCGTTCGACCTCGCCGAGGCTGCCGAGCAGTCCGACGCGCAAGCCTGGGCACGGGCCACGCAAAGCCTGATCGCCTTCTACGCCGGTGACTACCATGACGCGCTGGCCTACGCCCAGGACGGCCTGCGCCGTGGCGGCACCAGCGGGCACCGCATCCGCCTCACTATCAACGGTCAGGCGCGGGCCCTTGCCCGCCTCGGCGACCGTTACGGCGTCGATCGTGCCGTCGACCACGCTTTCACCATGCTGTCCGACTACCCGGCCTGCTCGTCGGTCAGCGCTAGTCTCGCCCTCGGCCCGTACTGCCCGGCCAGGACTGCGGCCAACGCGGCGACCGCCTACCTGGCGCTCGGCCGCACCGCAGGTGTCGCCAACCATCTGACCACCGCGATCACGGCGTTCGACACCGCAGGGTTGGCTGGCCCGCGTGCGCTATGCCGCCTCGACTTGGCCACCGCGCACCTGCACGCCGACAACCCTGACCCCGAGGAAGCAGGCGCCCTGGCTGTGGAGGCGCTCACCCTCACCGCGGACCAGCGTTTCGAATCGGTCAACCAACGCGCCCGTCAGTTCCTCGCGGTCGCCCACCCCTTCGCTCGCCACCCGCAGCTACGGCATGTAGCCGACCTGGTCGCCGAACGCGCACAGGTCGCTGCCACCGGACAGGCCGCTCTACCATCGCTGCCATGAGCAGCCGGGAACTGGCCAGCCTGCACCAGCGCTGGGCCGCCTACCAAGACCTGCCCGAGCTCACCAACCACTGGTACTGGCGCCCGGGCTGGCGGGCCGACCGCCAGTTCTACACGTGGCACCTCACCTTCGAACATCAACCTGAACTCCATCACCTCGTCACCGACGTGCAGCGCCAACTCGCTCTGCCCGGACTGGACTCGGTGCCGCTCGACGGGCTCCACCTGACCATGCAAGGTCTCGGCTTCACCGACGAGGTCACCATCAGGGACCTTGAAGCAGTCGTCGCCGAAACCCGGCGACGTTGCGCCGGCCTGCCGCCGCTGGAGTTGTTGCTTGGGCCGGTCGATCCCGACGCCGAAGGAATCGGCTTGCTCGTCCGTCCCTGGGACCGCGTAGAACACCTCCGCGCCACCATCCGAGGTGCCATCGGCTCGGTATGGCAGACCGTGCCGGAGGCCTCAGATGGATTCCGGCCACATGTGACGATCGCCTACAGCGGCGGCCAGGCACCGACCGGACCAATCCGCACCCGCCTTAACCACCTCCGCCACCAACAACCCGCCCGGGTGACCATCCGACAAGCATCGTTGATTGCGCTACGTCGAGAACACCGCAACTACCGGTGGACAACGGTGGCGACTACGCCCCTTGGTGCGTGAGGCGTTCGACGCGGGCGAGAAGCCGTGGCAGGACGGGGCGATAAAGTCGACCCGGGACAGGTCGGACCCGGCGGCATTCGAGGAGACGAAGCAATGGGCGCGTGCAGGTTGCACCCTTCGGTGAACTGCACCAACGGCTTGCGCCCGTCGCCTCCGACAGAGGTGCGGAAGTAGCAGGGCGAGCCGTCGGTGCCGACGACCAGGCGCTTCACGAGAATCTTCCTGCAGTAGGTGATGGGCGGCTGGCGCTGATACGCGAGGGTGTCCCGAGCAGATCCAGTGCGCCCTGGAGTTGCCGGAGGACGACTTGGGTATGGCGCCGATCGGCGGAGGCAGGGTGGTGGCCAGCGGCGGCGGTAGTGAGCAGCCACCAGGCCGCCCACACCCGGTGCCAGCCCAGCGCCCATCGGGCAGCGGAAAGCCCGCCCCGGTCGGCTTCGGCATCGGGGTGGCCGCCTGCGGCGACGTAGGCGTGAATGAGTTTGCTGAGGAGTCGGGGTTCGGTTGGTCTGCGGGTGCCGAACCAGGTGGCCAGGTCGAGTAGGCCCGGTCCGGTGAACGCCTTGGCCCAGTCAACGAGGCGGCAGTCCGTGGGGCTGACGTGCAGCGAAGTGCGGTGGAATTCGCCGTGGCACAGCCCGAACGGTGGTCGCTCGGCACCGTCGGCTCGGTGTCGGGCGGTGAAGGCGAGTCGCTGCAGCACCGCTTCAATCCCTTCCGCATCGTGGGCGAAGCGCCCTTGCCGACGGAGCTCGTCTAACGCGTCCAGACCTTGCCCTGGTAGCCGCGCCAAGCCCTCTTCATCGAAGGTCCGGAGGTTGTGGATGCCGGCAATGGCGTGAGCCCACTGAGCCGTGCCGGCAGCCTCCGCGAGCGTCGCGGTCCGGCTCGGCTCGCCAAGGTCCTCCATCAGCATGCCCAGACCATTAGGGCGCATTGTGTAGCCGTTAAGCAGCGGAACTGGGGCTTGCTGGTCGTTGAGCGCACGAAGGACGGTCGCTTCGCCCGTGAACGGTCCGGTGGCGATCTTGCAGATCAGGCTGCCGCCATCGGGGAAGACCCAGCGCTCGACTGAGGACAGCTCCCAGGTCTGGATGACGTGTCGCCGTGTCGGTACCCGTCGTGATGCGGCGAGCAGGTCACCTCGTAGCTGCGTGCGGAGCTTCTCGTCGAGTTCGTCGCTACTCACCGCGAACCCGCTCGCTGTGCAGCAGCAGTGGCGCGCTCGAGCGGCGTGAGGGCTGCGTCGAGATGCGCCGACATGCTGGCGGGCAGCCGAGGATGTGCGGCGCGTTGGAAGGCCCGGAAGTGCGGCAGTAGCCCGCACAGCACCGGGCGCCGGTCAAAAAAGGCCGGTGCGTTGCCCGTGCTTTGGGCCCGGCGTAGCAGCGAGGTCAGCGCGACGATTTTGTCGGCGGTGGAGGCAACTAGCACCGGTTGGTCGTCGACGCGGATGGGCGGGTCGGGTTCATCAAGGGCGCGGTGTTCGGCCTGAAGGGCGGCGATGATCCGGGCGACCTCGCTCCCGTAGTTGGCGGTGAGGGTCTGGTAGACGGGCGCTTCTGCGGGGGCGAATTCCGGTGCGTCGTGTAGGAGTGCGGCGATGATGACGTCCTGTGCTGGGGCGGGGACGTGTTGCCCGATGGTCACTGCGACGCGCAGCGCGTGGACCAGGGCTGGTCGGTCGTCGATGGTGTGTCCCGCGCACCACGTTCGAGTGTCGCAAAGGGCGCGTTCGATCGCGGCAGGGCGGGGAGGCGATAAGACCGTCATACCCTGGTACCTCCTGATTGCCGTAGGATCGACGGCATGCCGGGGCCCCTTCCGCAATGGTGTGAACAGACCTGCGTGGTGTGTCCGGCTCAGCAGCTCGGGCCGGGCCAGTTCGATGTGATCGACCGGCCGGGACCCGAATTCGCGTACCGACCTGACCTGGGGTGGCGGGCAACTGCGGACGGTGTCGCTGTTTGCGTTCATCCGTTCCGGGTGGGCCTTCCCGCCGGCCGGTACGCCTCGGACGGGGAACTGGTCCCCGATCACGCGCCCCGACCGGCGCCGACAGCGGCGGCGCTGGAGTTGCCCGCCGACGTGGTCGATCTGGATGGTTGGCTCGTAGCCGTCTTGCGGCAGGCACCCGCCGAAGGGATCTTCGCCGCTGTTGCCCGCGCCGAGCGGCTGGCCGCCGAACGGTTCGGAGCGAAGGAAGCGGTAACGGCCCTGCGGCGGGTGCTGTCGGTGGAGTTGGCTAACCGCTGACCCCGGTGGCGAGCGGCTCGTTCCGGTCGAAGTCGAAGTCGTGGCTGCGTCCATCCCGGCCGAGGCCGGCGGCCTGGTAGCGCTCGTTGAGCAGGCCGAGACGTCGATTCACCTCGGCCGCGTCCAGCCAGTACCGCAGTGGTTGCTCTCCCCACCCAGCGGCGGCGTAGTAGGCGTCGGTGATGCCGCCGCGGGTGTAGGTGAACTCCTCCAACTCGGTGGCATGGGGGAAGGTGACGCCCAGGTCGCGCTGCAGGCGCGTCATCAGCGTGAACTGGGCTAGCACGGCGTGGATCATCTCGTCCACCGGCGCCGGCACCAGCAGTTCAGCGGTGCGCTCGTCGCCGTCGGAAAGTTCGAACACGGCAGCTTTGAGCGCCAGCACGCGCAGCGCTTCGTCTAGCAGCGGAGCGGCATCACGTTCTAGCGACCAACGGCTGATTGCCGGGTAGCCGGTGAATGTAGCCCAGCAGGTGGAGTACTTCATCGACGAGCTCTGCAGCCGGCCGTAGGCCGGGTGCGCCTGCATCTTGTCGAGGATCTCGGCGGCCCGACGGCCAACCCTTCTGGCCTCCGGCATGGATGGACTGGTCATGGTGCATGCCCTCCAAGGGGTCGTGGACACGGCAGACCGTCACGCCGCATCGCGGCTGCGGTCCCTCATCGCCCGCGACATCGACGCGGGCGCTGACTCAAACATCAGAAGTCGTCGGCGGCCGTGTCGATAAGGGCTGCCGTTCATCTCCGACATTCTGCTGACATCTATCTACGGCGGATGTTGGCGATGCCGGAATTGTCAGCGGATTGTCAGAACCGCTTGGCAGGACTGGCCGACATTGATCAATTTCGTCTTAGGTCGCTCTATGCCGGCGTCATCGCCGCCGCTGCGCTTAGTCACCAGCCAGCGATGCCAACTCACCGAGGGAAGGTTCGCCGTGCCTGCTGCCAAGAGGCTCATGCCCGTCCTGATCCCACCGCTGGTGGCGCATCCGGTCATCGCGCCGCAACCACTGGCGTCCATCGGCCGGCAACTCTCCGCCGACGGGCCTGTCCACCAGTAGGTGCATCGATGGCCTGCTTCACTCGGTCGGCGTATTTGGCAGACGCAATATTCCGTTCACTGATTATTGAAACCCGCGGAGGACGTTGTGTACGAGCAGAATTTGGCCCGCTATGGATACCGCCAGGAGTTGTCTCGTCAGTTGAGGTTCCGGGATTTGGTCGCGTATGGGTTGGTGTACATGGTGCCGATCGCGCCGATGGCGATCTTCGGCAGTGTGTACGCCGGCTCCGGCGGGATGGTCGCTCTGTCGTACGCGGTCGGTGTGGTGGCGCTGGTGTTCACGGCGTTCTCCTACGCGCAGATGGTGCGGGCGTTCCCGATGTCGGGCAGCGTCTACAACTACGCGGGCCGGGGCATCAGCCCGCCGGTCGGTTTCCTGGCCGGCTGGGTGATCCTCCTCGATTACGTCCTCGTGCCAGGGCTGTTGTATCTGGTGGCGTCGGTGGCGATGCACGCGACAGTCCCGGCGGTGCCGGTGTGGCTGTGGCTCCTCGGGTTCGTCGCGGTCAACACGATCGTCAACTCGGTCGGCATCCGCATGACCGCGGTGGTCACCCGGGTGATGCTTATCGGCGAGCTGATCGTGCTGGCGGTGTTCCTGGCCGTCGCCGGCTGGGCCCTTGCCTCGGGTAGGGGCCGGTTCAGCTGGGCGGCGTTCTACAACTCCGACACCTTCACCTGGTCGGTGGTGGCCGGTGCGGTGTCGATCGCCGTGCTGTCCTTCCTCGGTTTCGACGGCATCTCGATGTTGGCCGAGGAAACCAAGGGCGGCTCCCGGCAGATCGGCCGCGCGATGGCCGCGGTTCTCGTCTTGGCGGGGGTGCTATTCGTAGCGCAGACATGGCTCGCGGCGATGCTCGTCCCCGACCCGGGTGTGCTTCTCGCCGAGGGTGATCCGAACGGGACCGCGTTCTACGACGCCGCAGCTTCGGCTGGTGGGGGGTCGCTGGCGACGCTGTGCGCAGTCGCGACAGCCATCGCGTGGGGATTACCGAACTCGATGGTCGCGCAAGTCGCCACCTCTCGGCTGCTGTACGCGATGGCTCGGGACCGGCAGTTGCCGGCGTTTTTGGCGAAGGTGTCGATCCGGCGCAACGTGCCGATCAACGCGACGCTGCTCACCGGGGCGGTGTCCCTGGCGCTGGGTCTGTACATGGCGACCCGTTCGGATGGGATCACGCTGCTGTCGTCGCTGATCAACTTCGGGGCGATGGTCGCGTTCCTGGTCCTGCACGTCTCGGTCGTGGTGCATCACCTCATCCGGGCGCGCAGCGGGAACTGGTGGGCGCACCTGGTCATGCCCGCGATCGGCTTCGCCATCTTGGTGTGGGTGGTGGTCAACGCCAACATTGCCGCTCAGCGCCTCGGCCTGGCGTGGCTCGCCCTCGGCGTCATCGTCCTGGCTGGCCTGTACTTGTCCGGCCGCCGACCTGCCCTGTCGGGGTTGGCGCCCGCGCAGCCGCAGGCACGTCCCGTGGAGCGGGTGTGACCGGCATGGATACGTTCACCTACCGGCCGGCTCGGGACGAGCTGGCGTACACCTTCGGCGGTCGGATGCCGGTGGCGCATGTGCGCGGCGGTGACGTGTTCGCCGTCGTGACGGAGGACTGCTTCGGTGGTCTCGTTCGGGGGCCGGCGGACCTGCCGTCGCAGGTGTGCCTGCCGTACCTCAATCCGGTGTCCGGGCCGTTCTTCGTCGAGGACGCCGAGCCCGGCGACACCCTCGCCGTCCACCTCGCCGCCATCACCCCGGCGCGGGACTGGGGTGTGTCCTCGACGTTCCCGCACTTCGGGGCACTGACGTCCACCACTCACACCGCCACCCTGCAGCCGCCGCTTGAAGAGCGGGTTTGGGTGTACGGCATCGACCGGCGGGCCGGGACCATCCGGTTTCAGGCAACGCGCAGCGACCACACCGTGGACCTGCCGCTGGAACCGATGATCGGCACGATCGGTGTCGCCCCCGGCGGGTTCGAGGCCCGCTCCACCCTCGTGCCCGACACCCACGGCGGGAACCTCGACACCCCGCACCTGCGCGCAGGCACCACCCTCTACCTCGGCGTGAACGTCCACGGGGCGATGCTGGCCCTCGGCGACGGGCACGCCCGCCAGGGCGAGGGCGAGGCCTGCGGCGTCGGCGTAGAGATCGCCACGACCACCACCCTCGCCATCGACGTCATCAAAGGCGTCACCACACGCTGGCCGCGGTTGGAAACCGACCAGGACATCCTGACCATCGGGTGCGCGAGGCCCCTGGAAGACGCCTACCGCATCGCCCAGCACGACCTCGTCGGCTGGGCCAGCGCCCTGACCGGCCTGGAAACCCTGGACGCCTACCAGCTCGTGTCGCAGGCAGGCAGGGCGCCGATCGGCAACGTGTGCGACCCCAACTACACCGTCCTCGCCGCCGTCGACAAGACCCTTCTCCCCGCCGCCAGACGGGCGTATGGCGGGGCACACGGGCGGCTGCGGCGGCTCACCGCCGGGTTGCAGTAGGAGCCGCGTCGATGACCGCGTCGATCCCGCGCCTGCCGCTGCGCGATGACCTGTTCCTCCTCGGCCACGACGACGACACCGGACACCCCCACGTGCACCGGCAAACCCTCGCCCTCGGGCTCGCGGGCGCGGTCCTGATCGACCTGTACCTGGCCGGGCGGGTGACCCTCGACCCGAACGACGACACCCGCCCGGCCACCCAACAACGAATCCACCCACACATTGACCGGCCCGTCGGGGACCTGATCGCCGACGCCGCGACCAACACCATCCGCCACACCCACCCACCCCTGCGCGGATGGCTGCGCGGGTTCTCCGACGACCTCTACGACCGCACCCGCGCCGGACTCGTCGCCGGCGGAATCCTGCGCCACCACACCCGACGGCGCCTCGGCGGCCTCATACGCACCGACACTTACCTACCCACCGACACCAAATGGGCCGTCGTCGCCCGCTCCCGCCTGCGCTACCTCGCCGCCGGCCACGAACAACCCAACAACCACACCGCCGCCCTCGCCGGCCTCGTCGCCGACCTCGGCCTCACCCACCACCTCTACCTCGACGACGACACCGCCACCCTAACCGCTCACCTGAAAGCCATCGCCGGGCAGCACTACCAACCGGTACGCGACATCACGGCCGCCGTCGACGCCGCTATCGGTGACCTCGCCACCGCCGCCTACCGCTAAGCACTAACCCACTGGTCAACGACTACCAGCTGTTCCTCGCCCACAGCCGTGCCACCAACAGCCGCAAACTCCTGACCCGACCGAGAGCCTTCGAAGGGACCGCCACCATGGACACTGTCCCGCGCATCCGCGCCGCCCGCTCGGCAGACAAAGACCACGTCGCCGCACTCATTGCCGACGCCCTCGATCCCAGCCCTCTCGCAACCTGGCTGATCCCCGACCCGGGCCCACGACGCCGAATCCTCACCGACGTCCTCGGCATCTGGGTCGAGCACGCCCTGTTCTACGGCGACGTCCACCTCACCAGCGACGCCACCGCCGTCACCGTCGGCTTCCACCGATACCGCCCCATCCCGCCACCAGCGAATTACCCCACCCGCCTCGGCGACACCGCAGGCATCCACAGCGAACGCTTCGACCTCCTCGATCGGCTACTCGCCAAAGACCGGCCCAGCGAGCCCCACTACCACCTCGCGATCCTCGCCGTGTCGCCCACCGCCAGGCGGTCCGGACACGGCACGGCCCTGCTCAGCCACCATCGCAGCCGACTCGACCACGTGAACCTACTGTCCTGGACAAGCACCACCCCCGATACTCAGAGCCTGCATGGCCGGCACGGCTACATCCCAGAATCAGCGATTCAATTGCCCGACGGCCCGCTCATCCGTTCGATGCGACGCAACCCTCTGCACGGCGACATCCAACCAACCAGGATCCCCCCGACCGAGGGCCACACCAGTCATCCAAGCCTGCAACCATGACCCAACCGCCACTCGCGAGGACGACACATCTGATCGGCTACCGGGCCGACATCTTTCCTTAGGTGAGGCTGAGTCCTACTGTCCGCCTATCCCTCCTCAGCCGGACATGTAGCAGAGAAGAGAACCGATGCGTAGGGATTGGACCGCTCTGCCGGAAAGTGTCACGGCAGGGATCGCCGAACGGGTCGGCGGAACCTTCGACGTTACCCACGCTTCCAGTGGCGACCACGCTGAGATCGCCTCGACTGTGACCGGACCAGCCGGACAGATCTTCGTCAAGGCGGCCTCCGGCGAGCTACGTGTTCGGGCACTGCGCTACGAACTGGCGGTAACCCGGGCCATCGACCGGCACCCGCCCACAGTCCTGTGGCAGTTCGAAACCGATGGCTGGCTGGTGGCGGGGACCGAGCACCTTCCTGGTCCCCACCCCGACTTTTCACCCGGCAGCAGCGACCTCGACCTGCTCCTAGCCACCCTGACAGCACTCCAAGAGTCGCCGGCACCCGACGAGACGTGGTTCACCCCAGCAGCCCGCCTCGGGTTCACGCACCCCGCCATGGACGGCGAGACACTTATCCACTCCGATCTCAACCCGACGAACCTGATCGTGACACCGATCGGCCTACGCATCGTCGACTGGGCGTGGGTAACCAAGGCCGCCCCATGGGTCGAACTCGCGTTGCTCGTCCCATGGCTGATCGGCAGCGGCCACAGCGCTGAACAGGCGGAAGAGTGGTTGGCGCAGCTTCTCGCATGGACAACGGCTGACTATCAGGTCCTCGACGACTTCGCGACAAGGAACGCGATGAAGTGGGCTGCCAAGTCCCGGCAGAGCACCGAGCGTTGGGTACACGACCTGGCGATGTGGACCGGCGAGTGGGCGGATCACCGGACGGACGGCCACCAGTCAGCCCGCGAGCCATAGCCTGGGGCATGTCCTCGTGAGGTGGGCACCGGGAGCGGTAGGACCAAATCCTCAACCAGCCAGCAGTCCCCACCCGGGGTCGCACATCAGGCCACGCAGCAGGCGGGTTATGCCAGTCCGGCCCCAGAGCCAGCCACGCTGCTCCCAATCTGCTCCCAATGTAAGCAGCACATGCGGCGAAGCCCGTTACCGACTGATCCGGCAACGGGCTTCTGACCTGCGAAAACTGAGAGTGGGCGATGCTGGTATCGAACCAGCGACCTCTTCGGTGTGAACGAAGCGCTCTCCCACTGAGCTAATCGCCCTCAGCGCCACTGACTCTACCCGATCGTGGAACCGGACCGGAAATCCGGGGTCAGTGCGTCGCCAGGTACTGCATCGCCTCGGCGACCACGTCGATGCCGAGGCTGTACTTGAGGGACAACCAGACGACAGTGGCCACGAAGACCAGGCCGACGGAGCCGAGCGCGATTCGCACTGGCAGCGACTGCTTCGTTACCCATCGTGTCCAGCCGTGGACGTGGCGGCGGGTGAAGCCGAGCAGCCGCCGCGCCCAGTGGTATTCGACGGCCCAGATGCCCAGGCCGGCGATCACCAGCAGCCAACCCGGCCCGGGGAGCGGAATGAGGGCGATGCCGATGGTCACCACCAGCGCCCCGGCTATCGCGACGAAGATCTTGAGTGCGATCCGCCCGGTGGGGTTGGCACGGATGAGGTCGAGGGTCAGCGAGATCCGTTCACGCCAGCGGGGCCGGCGCGGAGGATCCTGCACGGCGATTCCGCCACCACCATCGGCGGCAGCGTCGCCACCGGTGGCCGCGTCGCCACCACGACCACGACCGGCGCCGTCGCCACCGGACCGTCCGGCGTCGGACGCCGGCCGACCGGCCCGTTCGGGCTGCTCCATCGGCACTCCGTACCCCCGCTTTTCGGCTGCTCGGACCGCGACTTTCGGCGGGCCGGGTGCCGCCGCGGGATCCACTGAGGATTGCTTCGTCACCATTTCACCCCCCAGTGTCGCTCGGGCCCGTCACTGCAACGCCCGACTGGACGTTACCGGAGTAAGTCGACGACTGAGCCACCCGATACCGGGCGGGATCACGCACTGGGCAGAACCGGAAATCCTACATGAATGCTCACATTCACGCGGCCTTTCCGTCCCCCTTCCCACCACTGGGTGAAGTCAGCGTATGGCGGAGCGTAGCCAGAGGTAGCACCTGAGTATGGGAAAAGCGGGACACGCGCGTTCCGCAGCGGTGCCGGGGGGAGAACGTCCATGAGTGTCATCCGACCGACGACCGTAGAGGTCGAGACGTCGCTAAGGCTCGTCGCACCTGACGCCACCGCCTTGCCGGTGCGTGCCAGTCTGCGTTACGACCCTGCTGACCCGTATGCGGTCCATGTCCTGTTCCATGCCGAATCGGCAGGGGGCGAGGCGGTGAGTTGGTCGTTCGCTCGCGAACTTCTGGTCACCGGCCTGGACGAGCCGGCCGGCATCGGGGACGTTCGGGTCTGGCCCTGGGCCACACCGCGCGGCGACTTCGTCGCGCTGGCCCTCTCGTCACCGGACGGCAACGCCCTCTTCGAGGTGCCGCGCAGCGTCCTGGTGCGTTTCCTTCGACGGACCTACGTCGTCGTCCCGCGCGGCCGTGAGGCCGAGCACCTGGACGTCGACACGGCGGTGAACCGGCTGCTCGCCGGTCGCTGACCGCCCGAACGGGCAACACCGGCCACACCGGGGCCGCGCGGATCTGCCGAGTCCGCGCGGCCCCGGCACACACCCGGGATTCGGAAGTGTCGGTCGAGCCGAGCCGGAGTCCAGGCGTCGGCCGGCCAGCACTTCCGAATCACGCCCTGGGGGGGTACGGGGGCAGCCCGCCCCGGGCGGGCGGTGCTCAGCCGTGCGTGGTGATGCCGCCGTCGACGGGGATGACCGCTCCGGTCAGGTACGCGCCGGCGCGCGACGAGAGGTAGATGGCCGTGCCGGCCATGTCCTCGGGGCGCCCGATGCGGCCGAGCGGGACCTGCTGCTCGATGGCGGCCCGGCTCGCCGGGTCGTCGAGCGCGAACGCCATCATCTTGCTCTCGAACGGGCCGGGCGCGATCGCGTTGACGGTGATCTGCTCCCCGGCGAGTTGGTGGGCGAGGCTGCGGGTGAGCATGTGCACGGCCGCCTTGGTGGCCGAGTACGCATACACCTCCATCATCGGCACCCGGATGCCGTCGATCGACCCGATGTTGATCACTCGGGCCGGGTCGTCGGCGCTGGCGGCGGCGCGCAGCGCCGGCAGCAGCGCGGTGGTGAGCCGGAAGACGGCCTTGACGTTGACCGCCCAGAGCTTGTCGAACGCGGCCCCGGGGTAGTCCTCCAGTGGTGCGCCCCAGGTCGCTCCGGCGTTGTTGACCAGCACGTCGAGGCGGCCGAAGCGCTCGCGCACGGCGGCGGCCAACGTCTCGGCGCCGGCGTCGTCGCCGAGGTCGGCGGGGATGGCCTCGCAGCGGCCCTCGGCGGACAGGGTGGTGGCCACCGCTTCGCAGACGTCAGCCTTGCGGGACGAGATGATCACGTGTGCGCCGGCCCGGACGAAGCCCTGGGCGATCATCAGCCCGATCCCCCGCGAGCCGCCGGTGACCAGGACCGTCTTACCTTCGACCGAGAACAGCTGCGTCATGCCCATCCCATCGCGAGTCGGCGGGTGCCGCCGGGCGGGCGGGTGACCGGCGGATACCGGGTGGACCGCGGACCGACGGCGCTACCGCCGGGTAACGTAGCCCGGTCGCCGGGACCGGGACAAGCCCGCAGCTTGCCGCGGATTCCGCTGCGAACGTCGATCGGGATGCGGTGACCTGCGGTTCGGGCTACCGTCGCAGGCGATGGTCTCCACCGATCCCTCCCCCGCGCCATCGATCGGAACGGCGTCTCCCGTCACCGACGAGATAGCCACGTTCGCGCTGGCCGATCTTGCCGGTGCTCCGGGCTGGCGTCGGCCGGTGATCGTCGAGCGGGACCTTCTGATTCTCACCACGCGTGGGCACGGCGACGCGGAACTCGACTTTCACCTGCTGCCGTGCCGGCCCGGCACGCTGCTGCGGGTCCGCCCCGGCCAGGTGCTGCGCTGCGCCGGCCCGCAGTTCGACGCCACAGTGGTCGCCTGGGATGCCGAGGCGCTGCGCGGCTTCGACGTCGACCTGGCCACGACCGCGACCTGGCGGCAGTTGGCAGGTGAGGACGAGGACGCGGTGATCAGCGAGGTGAGCCAGTTGGCGGTGGACTGTCGGCGGCACCCCGACAGCCCCACCGCCCGCGCGCTGCTCCGGCACCAACTGGCCGTGCTGCTGCTGCGGCTGGCCGTGGCCCGCGACGACCGGTCGCCGTCGCGGCCCGAGGACGAGACGTTCCGCAGGTTCCGCCTCAAGGTGGAGCACGGCTACCCGCAGACCCGGCGGGTGGAGGATTACGCGGCCGAGCTGGGCTGCTCGGTGCGGACCCTGACCCGGGCCTGCCTGGCCGTCACCGGTCGCAGCGCCAAGCAGGTCATCGACGAACGGGTCGCGTTGCAGGCCGGCCGGTTACTGGCCGCGACGGATCAGCCGATCGCCCAGATCGGCCGGCGGCTCGGTTTCTCCGAACCCACGAACTTCGGCCGCTTCTTCACCCGCGAGGTCGGCGTCAGCCCCGGCGCGTTCCGGGCCGCCCGGGATCAACCGGTGGCCGGCCGGGTGGTCCGGCCTCGACCGCCGACCGAGTCGACGGGCGTCAACAGCGGCTGGTTCCGCCCCGGCACCCTCGGCGAACCCGCCAACGGCGGGTACGCCACGAGACCCGGGCCGCCCGCCGGAGGGCCGGGCGGCACCGGCCGGGCATGATGGCAGGGTGCAGATCTCCGCGCGCGGCGACTACGCGGTACGGGCGGCGTTGAGCCTCGCCACCGCGTACCCCTCGCTGCTGTCCACCCAGGTCATCGCCGCGGAGCAGGACATGCCCCGCAAGTTCCTGGAGGCGGTCCTGGCGGATCTGCGCCGGGCCGGCATCGTCCGCGCCCAACGCGGCGCCGAGGGCGGCTACACCCTCGCCCGCCCACCCCGCGAGGTGACCGTCGGCGCGGTGCTGCGCGCCGTCGAAGGCCCCCTGGCCGGGGTACGCGGGCTGCGCCCCGAGGAGACCCGGTACGAGGGCTCGGCGGAGAACCTGCCGGGCCTGTGGGTGGCGGTCCGCGCCGCCGTGCGGCGGGTCGTCGACGAGGTGAGCCTCGCCGAGATCGTCAGCGGTCGACTGCCCGCGCACGTCCGCAAGCTCACCGCGCTGCCCGACGCGTGGGAGCCCCGCTGAGCTTCGGCCGGCTCACAGCGTCCACACCACCTCCTCGGTGCTGAGCCGCGGCAGCCGCCGCTCCCCCCAGGCGTCCGGGCCCGGGTGGCCCAGGTTGAGCAGCAGCAGCGCCTCGTGCCGGCCGTCGGGAAAGAACTCGCGGTTCACCCCTGCCGCGTCGAACCCGGCCATCGGGCCGGCGGCCAGTCCGGCGGCGCGTACGCCCACCAGCAGGTAACCGATCTGGAGGGTCGCGCTGAACCGGGCCTGCCCGGCGCGAGCGGGACGGTCACTTAGCCAGTCGCGGGCCTGCGGCCGGTGCGGGTACAGCTCGGGCAGCCGCTCGTGGAAGTCGACGTCGGCGGCGAGCACCGCCACCAGCGGCGCGTTGGCCGTCTTCGCCCGGTTGCTCGACGAGACGTACGGCAGCAGCCGCGCCCGGGATTCCGGCGAGCGCAGCAGCAGCACCCGCAGTGGTTGACCGTTGTACGCCGTCGGCCCGTACCGGATCAGGTCGTGGATCGCCGCGACCTGGGCGTCGGTGACCGGCTCGTCGGTGAAGGTGTTGGCCGTGCGGGCCGCCCGGAACAGCAGGTCCTGGGCGGCCCGGTCCAACGCGAGCAGGTCGGCCGCGGTGGCTGCGCTCACGCCGGCGCGGCGGTGGTGTAGCCGCCCCGGTGGTGGACCAGTGGCGGGCCGTCACCGCCGTCGCCGAGCGCCAGCGGCTCGGCGATCACCAGCGTGTGGTCGCCGGCCGGGACCCGGTGCACCACCCGGCAGAGCAGTCGGGCCAGCACCCCGTCGAGCAGCGGTACCCCGAACGGCCCGGACGTCCAGTCCGGGTACGCGGCGAACCGGTCGATGCCGCTGGTCGCGAAGACAGTGGCGGCCTCCCGCTGCCCGGCCCCGAGCAGGTGCACGGCGACGTGCTCGGCGCGGGCGAGCACCGGCCAGCTCGACGACGCCACCCCGAGGCAGAACGAGACCAGCGGTGGGTCCAACGACACCGAGGTGAACGAGGTCGCGGTGAAGCCCGCCCGGATGGGCGCGCCGATCCCACCGAGGCAGGCGGGGTCGGTGCCGCGGGCGACCGCGGTGACCACCGTGACGCTCGTGGCCTGCCGCCGTAGCAGAGCACGGAACAGGTCCGGGCTCACCGGTCGCAGCTCGGCGACGTCCGTCGCCGGCCGCTCCACGGTGGTCATGCCGGCACCAGGGCCGACGCGGCGTACGCGCTGGCCGGTCGGGGCAGGCCGTAGTGCTCGCGCAGCGTCCGACCGGTGTACTCGGTGCGGAACAGTCCACGGGAGCGCAGCACCGGCACCACGTGGTCGACGAAGTCGGCGAGCCCGCCGGGCAGGTACGGCGGCATGATGTTGAACCCGTCGGCGGCGCCCTGGGTGAACCACAGCTCGATCTGGTCGGCGATCTGCTCCGGCGTACCGGCGACGACCCGGTGGCCCCGACCGCCGCCGAGCCGGCCGATCAGCTGGCGGATGGTGAGCTGTTCCCGGCGGGCCAGCTCGGTGACGAGGTGGTAGCGGCTCTGGTGGGCCTGCACGGTGCCGGCGGCCGGCAGCTCCGGCAGCGGCCCGTCCAGCGGCAGGCCGGTCAGGTCGATGCCGAGCATCCCGGAGAGCTGGGCGAGGGCGTAGTCGGGAACGATCAGCTCCTCCAGCTCGGCGGCGAGCGCCAGCGCCTCGGCCTCGGTGCCGCCGAGCACCGGCGCGATGCCGGGCAGGACCTTCACCAGGTCCGGGTCCCGACCGGCGGCGGTGACCTGCCGGCGCAGCTCGGCGTAGAAGCTCTGCCCGTCGGCGAGGGTCTGCTGCGCGGTGAAGACCGCCTCGGCGTAGCGGGCGGCGAAGGCGATGCCGTCCGGCGACGAGCCGGCCTGCACCAGCAGCGGCCGACCCTGCGGCCCCCGGGGGATGTTCAGCGGGCCACGGACCTGGAACTCCGGCCCGCGGTGCGCCACCTCGTGCACCCGGTCGGTGTCGGCGAACACCCCCGCGCCGGTGTCGAAGACCAGCGCGTCGTCCTCCCAGCTGTCCCAGAGCTTGATCGCCACGTCGACGAACTCGGCGGCCCGCCGGTAACGGTCAGCGTGTTCGGGGTGACTGTCCCGGTTGAAGTTGACCGCCTCCCGCTCCTGGGCGGAGGTGACGATGTTCCAGCCGGCGCGACCGCCGCTGAGGTGGTCCAGCGAGGCGAACTTGCGGGCGGTGTGGAACGGCTCGTTGTAGGTGGTGGAGACCGTCGCGATGAGACCGATGTGTTCGGTCACCGCGGCGAGCGACGCCAGCAGGGTCAGCGGTTCGAAGACGGCCTGGATGTTGTGCCGCGGGTTCGGCCCGACCGAGAGACCGTCGGCGAGGAAGAGCGAGTCGAGGGTGCCGCGTTCGGCGATCCGGGCCAGCTCCTGGAAGTGGCGTACGTCGGTGACCCGACGCGGGTCGGTGCGGGGGTGCCGCCAGGCGGCCTCGTGGTGGCCGACGCCCATCAGGAACGCGTTGAGGTGCAGGGTGCGGGTCATTGGGGTCCGTCCTATCCGGCAGAGACGTCGACGCGCCAGGTGGAGAAGCGACGTTCGAGGGCGACGAGGAGTTGGTTGACGACCAGGCCGATGGCGGAGATCGTGATGATCCCGGAGTACATGTCGGCGATCGCGAAGTTGTACTGCGCGTAGTTGATGAGATAACCGAGCCCGGCCTTCGCGCCGACCATCTCGGCCGCGACCAGCACCAGGATCGAGTACGCCCCGGCCAGCCGGACGCCGGTGAAGATGGTCGGCACCGCGGCCGGCAGGATCACCTTCTGGAACAGCCGCAGGTGGTTGAGCCCCATCGAGCGGGCCGACCGGATCAGCAGCGGGTCGACGCCCTTCACCCCGGCGATGGTGTTCAGCAGGATCGGCCAGGAGCACGCGTAGAGCACGAGCGCGATCTTGGAGGTCTCCCCCAGGCCGAGGATGAGCACGAAGACCGGCAGCAGGGCCAGCGCGGCGGTGTTGCGGAACACCTCCAGCAGCGGGCTGAGCAACTCGGCGAGCGGCCGGTACCAGCCGATCAGCAGCCCGAGCGGGATGGCGGTGAGCACCGCCAGGCCGAGCCCGGTCAACGACCGGGTGAGGCTCGCCCCCACATGCTCGGCGAGCTGGCCGCTGCGCAGCAACTCCCACCAGGCCACCAGCACCTCCGACAGCGGCGGCAGGAACACCCGGTCCACCAGCCCGAGCCGGGGCGCGCCCTCCCAGATCGCGGCCAGCGCGAGAATCGCGACGCTGCGGTGCAGCGCCTTTCCGCCGACGCCGAGCAGCCGACCGGCAAGGCCACCGGCACCGGGTCCGGCGGGGGCCACCGCGTCCGGCACGGCCGTCGGGGCCGCCAGCCGGGTGGGACGTTCGGCGATGTCAACCAACGCGGGCCTCCTCGGTGTGGGCCACCGCCGGCGCCGCGCGCCGCGCGTCGGCTCCGGCGACGACGGGAGTACGAGCACCACCTGCTCCGGTGTGGGCGGTGCGGCTGCCGGTGGCGCCCTCGGCCGCCTGTGCGGCCCGCACCTCGTCACGCAGCAGGGTCCAGATCTGGTGGCGGTGGTGGCGGAACGCGTCGGTGGAGCGCACGTCCTCGACCGCGTCCCGGTCGCCGAGGTCGATGTCGATGACCTGTTTGAGCCGTCCGGGCCGGGACGTCAGCACCGCCACCCGCTGACCCAGGTAGACGGCCTCGTCGATGCCGTGGGTGATGAACACGATGGTCTTGCCGGTGCGGGCCCAGATGCGCACCAGCTCGTCCTGCAACGAGTCGCGGGTCTGCGCGTCCAGGGCGGCGAACGGCTCGTCCATCAGCAGCACGTCCGGGTCGTACGCGAGACTGCGGGCGATGGCCACCCGCTGCTTCATCCCGCCGGACAGCTCGTGCGGGTAGCGGTCGGCGAAGCCGCGCAGGCCCACCAGGTCGAGGTGGTGCTCGATCAGGGCGGCGCGGTCGGCGCGGGGCACCCCCTTGGCCTCCAGGCCGAACGCGACGTTGCCGGCGGCGGTACGCCAGGGCAGCAGCGCGTACTGCTGGAAGACGATGCCCCGGTCCAGGCCGGGACCGGTGACGGGCCGACCGTCGACGAGCACCCGCCCCGCGGTCGGCTCGGTCAGCCCGCCGAGCAGGTCGAGCAACGTGGACTTGCCGCAACCGCTGGGGCCGACGACGACCAGGAACTCGCCGGGGCGTACCCCGAGGGTGACCTCGTCCAGCGCGGTGACCGCGCCGGCGCCACCACGCCGGCTGGCGCGGACCGGGAAGGTCTTGCTCACCCGATCAAAGAGGATCTTGTCGGTGCTCACCCGTTCCCCCCGTCCACGAAGGGGTTGAACCGGTTGGTGTAGATGTCGCCAGGCTTCGGACGGTCGCCCTTCAGCTCGCCCTCGGCGGCGAGCCAGTCGATCCAGGTGCCGAACTCCTGCTGGTCGATGACACCGCCACGGCCGGCGACGCCACTGCTCTTCCAGTACGCGACCAGCGACGGGTCCTCGTTGCGGCCGCGTTTGCCGATGATGTCCCGCATCCGGGCGACCACCGTCTCCCGGGGTTGGGTGCGGGCCCACTCGATGGCCTTGCCGACCCCGGTGACGAACGCCTTGACGGTCTCCGGGTTGCGCCTGATGAAGTCGTCGCGGAAGACGTAGGTGCCACCGCTGAAGGCGCCGAGCAGCTCGTAGTCGGTGAAGATGGTGCGGATGCCGCCACCGGCGACCGCCTTGTCCCGGATCACCCCGCCGAGCACGGCGACGTCGATCTGCCGCTGCCGCAGCGACTGCTCGGTGTTGACAGGTGGGAGGGCGACCAGCTCGACCTGCTTGATCTCGGCGGGGGTGAGCCCGCCGCGGGCGAGCCAGGTCTTGAGCACGGCCTCGGCGTGCGCGCCGAGGGTGTTCATGCCGACCTTCCTGCCGATCAGGTCACGGGGGCCGCGGACGGGGCTGTCGTCGAGCACGTAGTAGCCCTGGAAGGTCTGCGCGTCCGAGCCGTAGTAGCTGACCACGGCGGTGATCGGGGCGTTGGCGGCGGCGAGCTTGACGATGGCGCCGTTGAACGCGCCGCCGAAGTCGCTCTGCCCGGTGGCCGTGGCCTGGATGTCCTGCGGACCGCCGGTGACGTTGCCGATCCAGTTGAGCTTGACGTCGCCGAGGTAGCCGAGGTCGGCGGCGAGTTCGGGGAGGGTGACCTGGCCGACCGAGCCCTGGTAGCGCAGCTCGCTGGCCTGGCCACCGTCGGCTGCCGCGTCACCGCCGCAGCCGGCGGTGGCGGTGAGCGCGACCAGCGCGGCGACGGCGGTGAGGGTACGCAGAATGGCACGACGGGGTGGGGACATGAGGAGTCTCCTGATCTGTCCACGATGGGAGCGGGGACGCCCGGATGAGGGCGTGCGGGCACGCTGCTCCGCGTTGAGCGGGCGGGCGGTGGGAGTGCGGCGCTGGAGCCGAGCCGGATGGACCGGTCAGCTCAACAGAGCGCGCTCGCGTGCCGGACCAGGTCGACGTGCACACGAGCGGTGAGGAGAAGCTCATCCCGCTGCGACATGACCCCATGCTGCCGGGGATCGGAACGAGCGGTCAACGGCCTTCCAGAAGATGAGACTTCTATCGCTGCCGATGTTACGAACCACCCCGACCAGCGTTTACCGTGCCGCAACACCTATCTGTTGGATAGAGATTGCGATGCCTGCCGGGCGACCGTCCAGGACGGACGGCGAGAGGGTTTCAAAAGTTGCCGGTTCGGGAATGTTCGATCTCGACACGGCAGGGAACGGTGACGAGGGGAGACCTCCGATGGGCCTCATGTTTCGCAAGCGCAAGAAGTACGGTCCGATCATCCTGAACTTCACCGAGAACGGCTTCTCCTCGTGGAGCATCAAGATCGGTCGCTGGTCCTGGAACTCCAAGGCCCGTGCGCACCGGGTCGACCTGCCGGGTCCGCTCTCCTGGAAGCAGGACAAGTCCCGGTCGTAATCATCCCGGGAGTCGAGCGGGGTGCCGGTGATTCACCGGCACCCCGCTCGGCGTCTCCCCACCCACCCCCACGCCCCCCGCGTCCCCGCGCGCCCCCGCGCGCCCCGCCCGTCCCCCGCGATCTTGCAGTTTCGGTTGTTGATTCGTGAGGGATGCCCCTTGTGTAACCGCAGAAAGTGCAAGATCGCGGGGCGTGGCCGGGGCGGGGCGAGGCGGGGTGGGGTGGTTAGGGGGTTGCTTTGATGGTTTCGTCGCCGGCCAGGCGGCCCGTTTCGCGGTCGCGGCTCAGGACGCCCGCGTCGAGCAGGCTGGTGAGGGCGCGGTTGGCGTCGGCCGCGCGGTAGACGGTCGCGACGAGGGTGTGCCGGCGCAGCTCGGTGACCTGCCGTGGCCCGCCCGCCCGCAGCTCGGCCAGCAACTCGTGGGCCAGCGGTTCCAGGTCGGGGTCGTTCACCACGTCGACGGTCGTGCCGGTCGGGTCGAGTGGGTCGCGCAAGCGTACGGCGAACTGCGCGCCGACCGCCCAGAGCGCGTCGCGTACCGCCTCCAGACTCCGATCGGAGCGGCTGCCGAACGCGACAACACCGGCAGTCTCGCCCCCGGGCAGCACTGGCACCACCTCGGCGACCAGGGGAAAGCCGGCGGAGACGAGCACGTCCCGAGCACTGTCGCCGGTGTGCAGCAGCAGCTCACCGGTCCGGCCGTTGGCCGTCGCGGTGAGCACCTTCGGCGTCACCGCGCCGGGCAGGTCCACGAAGGAGAACAGCGGCGCGCCGGCCGCCCCGGCGGCCTTCACCGCGACCGGCAGCCGGTAGGCGTCGCCGGGCAGCAGGTGCACGGTGACCTCGGCGGGTAGGTCCGCCTCGATCGGGCCGAGCCGGGTCGGCAGCTCCGGCGCGCCGTCGGCCAGCACCAGCACCGTCACCTGCCGGCCGCGCACCTGGTCGCCGTGCCCGCCGACCAACCGGAGCGCGGCCTCGGCGGCTGCCGCGTCGACCCCGGCGAGCGCGACGGTGGCCCGCCGGGAGCGGTGCAGGGCCGCGGGCAGCCAGGTCGTCAACTGGCGGACCAGCAGCTCGCGGAGGAAATCAGTGGTCCGGTCGGTCGGCATCGGTCCGTTCTACCGTACGAACGGTCAGACCGGGACGGAGATCCCCACCCCACCGCGGGTCTGCCCGCCGTAACGCTGCCGCTCGGCGTTCAGGTCGAGCCGACCGATCTGCTTGCGGGCGGCCAGAGCGGTGTCGTCGAGCAGGTCGGCCGGGATCAGCCAGACCACCTCGAACTCCAGGCCGTCCGGGTCCTTGCCGTAGAGGCTCTTCGTCGTGCCGTGGTCGGAGGTGCCGGCCAGTGCGCCGGCCGCGGCGAGCCGCTCGGCGGTGGCGGCCAGCTCGTCGAGCGTGTCCACCTCCCAGGCGAGGTGGTAGAGGCCGACGGTGGACCGGCCGGCGGTGGACCGACCGGCGCCCGCGCCGATCTCGAAGAGGCCGAGGTCGTGGTCGTTGGTGGAGTCGGGGGCCTGGAGGAAGGTGGCGCCCCGGAAGCCGTCCGGGGTCATCGCCACCGGGCGGAAGCCCAGCACATCGCTGTAGAACGCGACGCTGCGGGCGAGGTCACTGACGTAGAGGACCGCGTGGTTGAGCCGGTGGATACCCATGACCCGAGACTAGCGCGATTTAGTTGAGCTCTCAACTATCGGGGGTATGATGGCGGTCATGACCCGCTGGTTGGACCCTGACGAGCAGCGCACCTGGCGCGCGTACCTCGCCGCCTCCCGGGCGCTGATGGACACTCTCGACCGTGAGCTGCAACGTGACGCGGGCATGCCACACGCGTACTACGAGATCCTGGTCCAGCTCTCCGAGGCCCCCGGTCGTCAGCTGCGGATGAGCCAGTTGGCGCAGGCCGCGGGGTCATCCCGCAGTCGGCTCTCGCACGCCGTGGCCCGCCTGGAGGCCGCCGGCTGGGTGCGCCGCGAGGACTGCCCCACCGACCGGCGCGGGCAGATCGCGCTGCTCACCCATGAGGGCTTCGCCACCCTCGCGGCCGCCGCACCCGGCCACGTCGAGGGGGTACGCCGACACCTGTTCGACGCGTTGAGCCCCGCTCAGGTCGATCAGCTACGCCGGATCAGCGAGACCCTGGCCGAGCACCTGACCGGATCCTGACCAATCGACACCGGCGCGGGTCTTGTACTTACCGTCGTCGAATGAGCACGATGGGGCGTGTCTTCCGGCTTCGGTGAACTGACTGATCAGGCGCACCACCTCGTGTCCTCCGGCGATCTTGCCGGCGCGCAGCAACTGCTGTCCGACGCGCTCACCGACGCCGACCCCCGCCCGGCCAACGCCACGCCCGAGCTGGCCGAGGCGGCCAGCCTTCAGGCGCGGGTGCTGATCGCCCTCGGCGAGCCGCACTCGGCCCGAGGGTGGGCCGCGTTCGCGTACGCGGCCACCACGCGCCTGCACGGCCGCGCCGACCCGCGCACGGTGGCCGCGGCGGCGACTCTGGCCGCGGTGCTGCACCGGGTCGGCAGCCACTCCCGGGCGGCGCGGCTCTACCAGGAAGTCATCATCGAGCTGACCGCGCAGGACGGCCCGGAGTCACTGCGGGTGCTCGCCGCGCACGCCGACCTGGCCACCGTCGAATACGCGCGCGGCCAGTGCACTGTTGCCCGCGACCGCCTCCAGGACGCCTGGGAGCTGCACCGCGAGGTGTACGGCGACGGGCACCCCAGCGGCATCAAGATGCTGGCGCGGCTCGGAGCCATGCAGCGCGACTGCGGGCAGTTCGCCGAGGCACACGACAACCTGGCGCTCGCCCGCGAGCTGTGCCGGCAGCACCTGCCCGCCGACGACCCGCTGGCCACCCAGGTGGCGGCCCTGGCCCGGGCGGCGGCCAACCCCGACCACGCCTGCGCCGACAACCCGCCCACAGCTCGGGACACTCCGGTCGTGCCGGCCGCCCGCGTCCCACCGCACGACGACGGGCCGGCCGAATCCGGCTACCACCCGCAGGCAGCCGCTCCCCACCACGCCGGGGCGGTGCCGAACCCCCGGCTGCCCTCCGACGAGGCGGTCGGGTCGACGGGCAGCAGATGGTCGCCCGAACCGGCGGACGACCCCTCGCCCCACCCCGCCGACCCTCCGGTCCCCCCGTCGGTGGTCGGGTTGGCCGGCGGCGCGGAGGAGCAGCCCGGCGTGTACCGCCTGCACCGCACCGCCGACCCGTACGGGTCGCACGACCCGAACCCACCGCTCGAGCAGCACCAGCCGTCCGACCCGTACGCGCGGCCCGACCCGTACGCGCAGGTCGAGCCGTACACGCCGTCGCGGCTGTTGCCGGTGCCCGTGCACCGCGCGCCGCCGGAGCAGCGCAATCGGCTGGTACCGGTGCTGGTGGCCGGTGTGGTCGTGGTGCTCCTCGGCGCGGCAGCGGTGATCGCCGGCGTGGCCCGGGTCGACGGCGACGACGAACCGACCCCGCCGCCGGCCAGCGCCTCCCCCACCGCCGGCGCGCCGGCCAGCACCGCCCCCGCCCCGGGCGGCACGGCACCCACGTCGGCTGCCGCCGCGGCCCCACCCGGCACCCCACCCAGTGCGGTGACCCTGCGCGACGCCCGGGACAGCATCGCGCTGAACTGGACCTACCCGGCGGGCGGCGAGGGCCCGGTGGTCATCGCGGGCGGCCGCACCGGCCAGGCCCACAACATCTTCGCGACGCTGCCCGCCGGCACCACCAGCTTCGTCATCTACGCGCTCAACCGCACGAACGACTTCTGCTTCACCGTCGCGGTCGCCTGGTCCACCGACGTCGTGGCCCGTTCCAAGCAGGTCTGCACCCGCCGCCGCTGACCCGCCAGCACAGCCCCGCCTCGTGTCCCGCCTCGTGGCCCCGCCTCGTGGCCCCGCCTCGTGGCCCCGCCTCACCTCGCCGACTTCACTGAGCGTGGCATTGACCGTCGCGGCGCCCGTCCTGACAACCCGTCACGGCAGACGTACCCCACACCACGCCGACCCAGCCTTTGCTCTGCTTACCTATCTGCACCACCTCGGATGACCAGCTGAAACGTCGCGGCCACCGTTTTGACACGCGTCGACAGCCATCACGTTGCGTAGCTGTCGCACCCGCGGGTGCAGAGCAAAGGGGGGATCGGCGGGCGGTGGGCGGAGGCCGTCGTCACAGATTGTCTACCTGTGGCCGTCCTCGGGCGGCAACGCTGGCAGGAGCAGGCACACCCGCAGGCCCGGCTGCTCCGGCGCGTCGGTCAGGGTGATGCCGCCGCCCGCCCGTCGGACCAGCTCCCGGACGATGGCCAGCCCCAGGCCGGCGCCCCCGTCGTCGCGGGCCCGCCCGTCATCCAGCCGCGTGAACCGGTCGAAGACCCGCTCCCGGTCCACCACCGCGATCCCCGGGCCGTCGTCGGTCACCGTCACCAGGTGGTACGCCCCGACGCCGGGCCGGAGCCCCGCGCCGGTCGCCACCATCGCTCCGGTCGCCGACATCGCGCCGGCCAGCGACACCGCCTCGCCCAGCGGCACCGCCTCGGCCGCGAGCACGACGCTGCCGTGCGCGTGTCGTACCGCGTTGTCGACCAGGTTGGCCAGCACGCGACGCAACTCCTCGACGGTGCCGATCGTCCAGAGCGGGCCCGTCGGCAGTGTCACCCGCACCGGCGGCGACGGGTAGCGGGCGGCAACCTCGGTCAGCAACGCGCCCAGTTCCACCGGGCCGGTCCCCCGCGCCGGCGGAGTCTCGTCCAGGCGGGCCAGCAGCAGAAGATCGTCGACCAGTCGGCTCAACCGCTCGGTGTCGGCCAGCAGGTTGGCCGTCACCGCCGTCCAGTCCGTCCGGTCGGCGAGACGCTGGGCCACCTCCAGCTCCGTCCGGATGTTGGTCAACGGGCTGCGCAGCTCGTGCGCGGCGTCGGAGACGAAGGCCCGCTGCCGGACGCGGGCGGACTCCAGCCGACCCAGCATCCCGTTGAGGGTGACCGCCAGACGGTGGATCTCGTCGGCCGACGCCGGCACCGGCAGCCGGCCGGCGCCGGCCCTCCCGGTGATCTCCTCGGCACCTCGACGTAGCGCCTCGACCGGCCGCAGGGTGGCCCCCACCACCCGCCACGCCACCCCGGCCAGCACGGCCACCAGCAGCGGGAACGCCACCAGCAGGATGGCCCGGACCACGTGGGTGCTGTGCCGCACGTCGGCCATCGAGCGGGCGACCAGCACGGTGAGCGGGTCGGCGGCGGTGCCGGCGGGTACGGCGACCACCCGGACCGGGCCGACGAGCCCGACCCGCTCGGCCGGCACCTCCAGCCGCTGCCGACCGCCGCGGTCCAGCCGCTCCGGGCGGACCATCGGCACCAGCCGGTCGGCGTCGATCGAGGCCGCCCGGATTCGTCCCTGCTCGTCGACGACCTGCACGCGGACCTGCCCGCCGGCCACCGGCAGCGGGTCGGGCAGCGCGTCCTCGGCGGCGAGCAGGGCGACCGCGTCGGCGGTGCGGAACGCCTCGGTGTCGACGGTGCGCTGGAGTACGAAGCCGAGCGCGCCGAGCAACACCACCCCGCCCACGGCCAGCCCGATGGTGAGACCGAAGACACCGATCGCCATGAGTCGCCCGCGCAGCCCGAGGACCGGTATCCAACCGGGCCTGGCCCGACGGGTGGTGGCCGGGCCGTCGGCGCTCACGTCGCCAGCCGGTAGCCGGCGCCCCGGACCGTCTCCAGCCGGTCCCGGCCGAGCTTGCGGCGCAGGTAGCCGACGTACACCTCGACGGCGTTCGGCGCGGTCTCCAGGCTGGCGTCCCAGACGTGGTCCAACAACTCGACCTTGGAGACGACCTGGCCCGGCCGGCGCATCAGGTAGTCCAGCAGTGCGAACTCCCGCGCGGTCAACGTCACCTCGGTGTCCGCCCGGGTCACCCGTCGGCGGGCCGGATCCAACCGCAGGTCACCGACGGCGAGGACGGTCGGGCGCTCCGGCGCGCCCCGACGCAGCAGGGCCCGGAGCCGGGCCAGCAGCACCACGTACGAGAAGGGTTTGGTCAGGTAGTCGTCGGCGCCACAGTCGAGGCCGTCGGCCTGGTCGTACTCGCCGTCCTTGGCGGAGAGCATCAACACCGGCAGCCAGTGCTGTTCCGCGCGCAGCCGCCGGACCAGCTCGTACCCGGAGAGGCCGGGCAGCATCACGTCGAGGATCATGGCGTCGTACCCGCCGTGCCGGGCCGCGTCCAGGCCCGCGGGGCCGGTCGTCGCCACGTCCACCGCGAACCCCTCCGCCTGGAGACCCCGTTGCAGGGCAGCCGCCAACCGGGCCTCGTCCTCCACCACCAGCACCCGCACAGCTCAAGGGTGCCACCCGGGTCAATCGGGGCGGTTCGGTGTCCTCAGCGCGTTCACAGCACGGACGAGGCAAGATGGCCGCAGGAGGTGCCACCATGTCCGTCCTGAGAAGCCGTCCCGTCCTTCGCTGGCTGGTTCCGGCCACCGCAGCCGTCGCCGTCATCGGCGGTGGCGCGGCGATCGGCACGTTCGCCGCCGAGGCCGAGCCGAGCCTGCCGCCCCGAACCGCCGCTCAGCTCCTCGTCGACCTGCAGACATCCCGGCTGGAGGGGTTGTCCGGGACCGTCGTGCAACGCGCCGACCTCGGCCTGCCGTCCCTCGTCGGACTGGTCCCCGGCAACGAGTTGACCACCCTGCTGACCGGCACCCACACCCTGCGCGTCTGGTATTCCGGGCCGGACAAGCAGCGGGTCGCGCTGATGGACACGCTGGGCGAGCAGGACATCATTCGCAACGGCCAGGACCTGTGGACGTGGCAGAGCCGCAGCAACACCGCCACCCACCGCACGCTGGGCGGCGACGCCGGAGCCTGGAAGCCGGCCCCGGAACCGGCAGCGAGCCTGCCGGCCACCCCGCAGCAGGCCGCCGACCTGGCGTTGAACGCGATCGACCCGAGCACCGAGGTCAGCGTGGGCCGGTCGGCGACCGTCGCCGGACAGGACGCGTACGAGCTGGTGCTCCAGCCGCGCGACCAGGCCTCCCTGGTGCACCAGCTGCGGATCGCCATCGACGCCAAGCAGCACGTGCCGCTGCGCTTCGAGGTGCTGGCGAAGGGCAGCGACCGGCCGGCGTTCGAGGTGGCCTTCACCCAGGTCGACTACCGCCGCCCCGACGCCGACCAGTTCCGTTTCAACCCGCCGCCCGGCGTGACCGTCGACGAGGAGAAGGCCGAGCGCCCGACGGGCAAGCCCGGTCACGTCGAGCCGGCGGATGACCCGCAGGTCCGCGCGTTCGGCGACGGCTGGACGACAGTGCTGGTCGGCCGCCTCGACGGGGCCGACGCCAATCGGAAGCCCGCCCCGAAGCAGCCAGCTGCCCCGGCCGGGACCGGACCGGACCTGGACATGTCGAAGCTGCTCGGCGGGCTGCCGGCGGTCAGTGGTGACTGGGGCAGCGGTCGGCTCCTCACCAGCAAGCTGTTCAGCGTGCTGCTCACCGACGACGGCCGGGTGCTCGCCGGAGCGGTGACGCCGGAGCGGCTCTACGAGGCCGCGCGCGGCTGATCTCCGCGGTGTTCGCGCCGGGTCGACCTGACGGTCGGCCCGGCGCTTCGCTGTGGCCGGCCCGGGGTCAGGCGCGGCGACGTCACCCGGCGCGCCGGACCGCCCGGCTTGGTGAGAACCGGCGCAACGCGCTATCTTCAACAGTTCGAAGGCACAAAAAAGAACGGCTTAAAAGCCGTTCCTGCAAAGGATTCTAATCTTTAGGGAGACGGCTTGTCAAGGCACTCCGGCGGTTCCGGCGAATTGCCGCTCGACGACGAGATCGGTCGCGAGCAGGAGTACGTCTCGATGCTCTACAACCGGCTGGATCAACTGCGCGAGCAGGCCGCCCACCGGCTCACCGCCGAACTGCACAACACCGGCGGCACCCTCCAGGACCGCTCGCAGCGCGACAGCTCGGTAGCGATGTACGCCGATCAGGTCGAACAGTTCTCCGCCGTGGAGAACGGGCTCTGCTTCGGCCGTCTCGACGGCGACGACGACTCCCGCCGCTACATCGGTCGGATCGGCATCTTCGACACCAGTGGTGACTACGATCCGCTGCTGATGGACTGGCGGGCACCCGCCGCCCGCCCGTTCTACCTCGCCACGGCCGCGAACCCGCAGGGCGTACGCCGTCGCCGGCACCTGCGTACCCGGCAGCGCAAGGTGACCGGGCTCAACGACGAGGTGCTCGACATCGACACCGCCTCCCCCGGCGCCCACGAGGAGCTGACCGGGGAAGCGTCGCTGCTCGCCGCGCTCAACGCGGGCCGTACCGGCCGGATGCGCGACATCGTCGAGACCATCCAGGCCGAGCAGGACGAGGTCATCCGAGCGGAACTTCCGGGCGTGATGGTGGTCCAGGGCGGCCCCGGCACCGGCAAGACCGCTGTCGCGCTGCACCGGGCGGCGTACCTGCTCTACACGCACCGGCGGGAACTCTCCAGCCGTGGCGTCCTGCTGGTCGGCCCGAACGCGACCTTCCTGCGCTACATCTCCCAGGTGCTGCCGACGCTGGCCGAGACCGGCGTGCTGCTGCGTACCCAGGGTGATCTTTTTCCCGGGGTGAGCGCCCAACGGACCGAGCCGGCCGAGACCGCGGCGCTCAAGGGCCGGGCGGTGCTGGCCGAGGTGTTGGCGCTGGCCGTACGGGATCGGCAGTGGGTGCCGGACGAGCCGCTGGAGATCGAGGTCGAGCGGGAGACGCTGACCCTCGACCCGGAGATCGTGCGCGCGGCCCGGGACCGGGTCCGCCGCGCCGACCGACCGCACAATCTGGCCCGCGCGCTGTTCGACGTGGAGATCGTGCACGCGCTCGCCGACCAGGTGGCCGAGCGGATCGGCGCCGACCCGCTCGGCGGGGACAACCTCCTCGACGAGGCGGACCGCGCCGAGATCCGGCGCGAGCTGCGCGAGGAGACCGAGATCCAGGCCGCCCTGGACCGGCTGTGGCCGGTGCTCACCCCGCAGCGGCTGCTGGCCGACCTGTACGCCGACCCGGACCGGATCGCCACCGCCGCGCCGATGCTCGACGAGGACGAGCGGGCGCTGCTGCGCCGCGAGCGCGGTGGCTGGACGCCGGCCGACGTCCCGCTGCTGGACGAGGCCGCCGAACTGCTCGGCGAGGACGAACGCGCCGCAGCCGCCCGGCGGGACCGCATCCGGATGATGGAACGGGAGTACGCCGAGGGCGTGCTGGAGATCGCCCGGGGCTCCCGCTCGATCGACGTCGAGGACGAGGCCGAGGGCGGTGAGATCCTCGGCGTGACCGACCTGATCGACGCGGATCGACTGTTGGAGCGGCAGGAGGAGGCCGACCGGCTGACCACCGCGCAGCGGGCCGCCGCCGACCGCACCTGGGCGTTCGGCCACGTGATCGTGGACGAGGCGCAGGAGCTCTCCCCGATGGCCTGGCGGCTGCTGATGCGCCGCTGCCCGAGCCGGTCGATGACGATCGTCGGCGATGTGGCGCAGACCGGCGCGCTGAGCGGCACCCCGTCGTGGGCGGACGCCCTCGCCCCGTACGTGGAGCAGCGGTGGCGGCTCACCGAGCTGACGGTCAGCTACCGCACTCCCGCCGAGATCATGGCGGTCGCCGCCGACGTGCTGGCCGAGATCGACCCGGCACTGCGGCCGCCGCGCTCGGTGCGGGAGAGCGGCGTACCGCCGTGGGACCGGGCGGTCCCCGATGGCCGGTTGGCGGCGGAGCTGGTCGCCGAGGCCACCCGGGAGGCGGCCGGGTTGAGCGAGGGGCGGCTCGGGGTGCTCGTGCCGGCCGGCCTGGTGGGTGAGCTGGGCGCGGCGGTGCTCGCCGCCCTGCCCGAGGCTGCCGTCGGCGAGCATCCGGAGCTGGAGAGCCGGGTGGTGGTGTTGACGGTCGCCCAGGCCAAGGGGCTGGAGTTCGACTCGGTGCTGGTGGTCGACCCGGACCGGATGGTGGCCGAGTCCCCTCGAGGACGCAGCGACCTCTACGTGGCCCTGACCCGCGCCACCCAACGCCTGGGCGTCCTGCGCCCCGCGAGCTGACCACGAGGCGACCCGCCCCGACCGAGCTCTCACTCGGTCGGGGCGGTGGGTGGGGTTAGTCGGTGGATTTGTCCCTGATGGACTTTGCCGGGGCGGTCGCCGACGTGGACTGGTCGCTGGTGCCGCCGCCCATCGGGGTGCTCAGGCCGCCGGTCGTGGCATCACCGGTGGTGGTCGGTGCGACAGTGCCCGGGTGTCGCTCCGGCTGCCGGGCCACCCGGCGTACGCTCGCCGGCCCGGCGGTGCCACCGGTGGTGGTCACCGCGCCCTGCCCGCCGACGGGGCCACCGTCGCGCAGCACCTGTGGGTCGATCCGTTCCTTCGCCGGGTCGAACGGGTCGTCGCGCTGGATCTGACTCTCCACATCGGTGCGGGGCAGCGTCACCTCGTCGAGGGCACCCTTGCCGTACACACCGCCGGCGATCCGATCCTCGGCCTCGCGGGCGGCGTCCTGCCGCATGTCGTCCTCACGCACGTCCATCACCTCGCAGAAGCTGTGGAACCGACTGCGTGCCCGACCATCGGCCGACCAAACCCGGCGTGACCGGGAGGTCGTCCACGGCGGTTCACCGGCACGCCGCCCGCTGGCCGCCTGCCCGCAGCCCGAGATGTCCATGCTGTCCCGCGACCGGTGGGAGATGCCCGCCGGCAGGAGGGGATGACAGCGTGCGCAGAGTACGCCGTACCGCCGTCGCGGCGCTGGTGGCCGCGTCGGTGACGACCGGGCTCGCGGTGCCCGCTCAGGCGAAGCCACGACCGGACCGGACATTCGACGTGCAGGCCCACCGGGGCGGCCTCGGGCTGCGGGTGGAGAACACCCTCGCCTCCTTCGGCAACGCCCTCCAGCTCGGGGTGAGCACCCTCGAACTGGACGTGCAGATCACCGAGGACGGTCAGGCCGTCGTCACCCACGACCGGAAGGTCGCCGGCACCAAGTGCGTCGACACCGCTGCGGTGACGCCCGGCGACCCGGAGTTCCCGTACGTCGGGAAGTACATCAACACGCTCAGCCTGGCCCAGGTGCGTTCGCTCGACTGCGGGTCGAAGACACTTCCGGACAAGCCCGGTCAGGTCGCCGTCCCCGGTGCCCGGATGCCGCTGCTGCGTGAGGTCTTCGCCCTGGTCAACCGCTACCAGGCCAAGGACGTGAAGCTCAACGTCGAGACCAAGGTCGAGGCCGGCGCGCCCACCGAGACCGCCCCGCGCGAACAGTTCGTCCGGGTCACCGCGGGCGAGATCCGCGCCGCCGGGCTACTCAAGCAGGTCACCATCCAGAGCTTCGACTGGGGCGCGCTGATGCGCATGCGCCAGGTCGAGCCGAAGCTGCCGCTGGTCGCCCTGACCAACTACGACTTCCTCCAGACCGGTCAGCCGGGCGCGTCGCCGTGGCTGGGTGGGCTGGACATCGACGACTTCGGCGGCGATCCGATCACGGCGATCCGCAGCTTCGGCGCCAGCGCCTTCTCGCCGGTGCACGGGATGCCGCAGAACGGCACCGTCACCGACCCCGGCTACAAGCCGTACGTCACGAAGGAGATGGTCGCCCAGGCGCACCGGTACGGGATCAAGGTGATCCCGTGGACGGTCGACGACGTGCCGACCATGAGCAAGCTGATCGACGACGGCGTGGACGGCATGATCACCGACTACCCGGACCGGTTGCGGGGCGTACTGGCGCAGCGCGGTTACCGGCTGCCGAAGGCGTACGCCGCGCCGTTCGACATCCAGGCGCACCGGGGCGGTCGGGCCACCCGGCCGGAGAACACCCTGCCGGCGTTCGCGAACGCGCTGTCCAACCGGGCGATCTCCACGCTGGAGCTGGACACCAACGTGACGGCCGACGGCAAGCTCGTGGTGCTGCACGACCGCACCGTCAACGGGTCGCACTGCGTCGACACCAAGCCGGTGCGCCGCGGTGACCCGAAGTTCCCGTACGTGGGCAAACCGGTGCACGAGTTGACCCTGGCGCAGCTCAAGACCGTGGACTGCGGCACGAAGACGCTGCCCGAACTGCCCGCCCAGGTGCCCGCGCCCGGTGCCCGGATCCCGACCCTGGACGAGGTCTTCGCCCTGATGAAGGCGAGTGGCCGCACCGACGTCGGCATGAACATCGAGACGAAGATCAGCCCGGTGGTGAACGACACCGAGCCGTACCGCAGCTTCACCCGCAAGCTCGTCGACGCGATCCAGCGGGCCGGCTTCACCAGCCGGGCCACCATCCAGTCGTTCGACTGGCGCACCATCACGTACGCCCGGCAGCTCGACCGGCGGATCGGCACCGTCGGCCTGGTCTGGCAGTACGGCCCGGCCGAGTGCGCGACCCTCGCCGACGAGTGCTCGCTGGAGGCGGTCTACGGCAACCCGTCGGTGAAGAGCCCCTGGACCGGTGGACTGGACTGGTGGAAGTACCAGGACCTCGGCAAGCTGACCCGGGCCGCGGGCGCCGGCACGGTCTCCGCCAACTGGCAGGTGCACGACCCGAAGCAGGGCACTGTCGCCTCGGCCGACTGGTACCTGCGGGAGAACCCGGCATACTTCCACGGACCGGACGTCCGGACCCTTCAGACGCGCGACAAGCTGAAGGTGATTCCCTACACCGTCGATGACGCCACTGTGATGCAGCGGGTCATCGACCTCGGCGTCGACGGCATCATCACCGACGACCCGGGCCTTCTGGTGAGCGTGGCGATGCGCAACGGCCTGCGCTGACCTGCCGACCTCCGATCGCCGGCCGGATTTTTCCGGCCGGCGATCGGTGTTACCTGCTCGGGGGCCTCGGGTAGTCGGGGGTTGTCCCCGCCACGAAAGCGAACCGTGCCGTGGCCGAAACGCGGTAGCGGGGCGAGGAGATGCAGGTACGACTCATCGCATCCTGAGGAGGACCAGATGAGCACGCAGGCTGCTTCCACCCGGCCGATGAACCGGCCCATGAACGACCCGCAGAACCCCGCTCAGATGCGGGACATGCAGACCCAGCAGATGCCGGTCATGCGGGACGGGCACCGGAACGACATGCAGGCACCCGGTACGGAGACCAAGCAGGCGTTCAAGACCACCGAGTTCTGGATCTACCTGATCGCGGTGGCCGCCGTACTGGGCGCGTCGCAGGTCGTCGGGCAGAACTCCGCCGGGGTGGACATCTTCCGGGCCGACAACGCCTGGTTCCTGATCACCCTGCTGACGCTTGGCTACCTCGGTAGCCGAGGCCTGGCCAAGGCCGGCAGCAATCACCGCAGCAGCGAGGAGCGCAAGGCCCGGCACTGACCGGCCGTAGCGCACAGTGGCCTCCGGGAGACTCTCCCGGAGGCCACTGTCGTCGTGTGTGGATTCGTTACTCGTCGCCGCCGAAGTCGCCGAAGTCGCCCTCGAACGCGTCCTCGATCATCTCACCGGCGATCATGCCGCCGGCGACGCCGAGCGCCGCACCGGCCACCATGCCGCCCATGCCCATGCCGCCCCGGCCGTGGCCGTGGCCGTGGCTCGGGCCGTACTGGGAGCGCAGGCTGCCGTAGCGGGAGGTGGTCTCGCGCAGCCAACCGTCGACGACCTGCGCCCAGTCCACCCGGTCAGCGTCGGTGTGCGCCACCTGGTAGCGGCCGAACACGTCGTGCCCGGCGCTGAGGAACCCACCGCGCTTGTCGCACTCCAGGATGATCTCCACGCCGCGCTGGTTGGTCACGAAGGTCAGCTCGACCTCGTTGATGGTGCTCGCGTACTGCGGGGAGGCGTAGAACTCGATCTCCTGGTAGAACGGCAGCGTCTGCTGCACGCCCCGGATGTGGCCCCGCTCCAGGTCGGCGTGCTTGAACCGGAAGCCGAGCCGCTGGAACGCCTCCAGGATCCGCTCGTGCACCGGCAGCGGGTGCACCGCCACCTGGTCCAGGTCGCTCTTGTCCACGGCGCGGGCGATCGCCAGCTCGGTGCGCAGACCCATCGTCATGCCGTGCAGGCGCTGGCCGTACACGTCGGTGATCGGGGTCTCCCACGGCACCGGCATCTGGAAGGGGATCGAGAGCTGCTGCTTCGGGGCGAGCTGGAGCGCACCGCTGACCGCCATGCGGTGGAACTCCATGGTGCCCGCGTACTCGGTGTCGTGTCCCTCGACCTCGACCCGGGTGACCAGGCCGATCACCACCTGCTCGATGGCTGCCTCAGCGTCGCCGCCGACGAGGTTGACCTGCCCGTCGAGGGTCAGGCCGGGCCGGGTGTTGGGGTTGGTCAGCACGGTGTCCACGCTGGGACCGCCCACGCCGAACGCGCTCAACATCTTCTTGAAGACCATCGGAACTCCTGTGCGACGCCGACCGCTCCAGGTTGGAGTCGGACGTTGACTCGAACGGCACCCTATCCGGCACCCCTGTGAGGTGGCTGTGAAGCGCCACGCGACGGGCGCGTCCCGCCGGCGGCGCTTGATCGATGTCCGCCTGCCGATCAGCGTCGGCGGAGGGCGGACGTCAGGTGCTGAGCCTTTGGAGCTGATGTCGCAAACGAATCAGGCGGTCGTCAGCCTGGTTCGACGATCACCAACTCGCCTACCTGCTCACCGATCGTGGGGCGGGCCTCCGCGGGCAGTCCACGGTCGGTGATCAGCACGTCGGCGGCTTCCAGTGGGGCGATGGTGGCGATACCGATCGTCTCCCACTTGGTGTGGTCGGCGAGCACCACGAGCCGGCGGGCCGCGCCGATGAGGCACCTGTTGACGCCGGCCTCCAGCAGGTTGGGTGTGGTGAAGCCGGTCCGTGGGCTGAGGCCGTGCACACCGAGAAAGAGCAGGTCGACGTTGAGCGCGCTGATCGCCGCCTCGGCCACCGGCCCGGTCAGCGCATCCGACGGGGTGCGGATGCCACCGGTCAACACGACGGTCTGGTCGGCGCGCGGGTTCTGGTAGAGCGCGTCGGCCACCGGGATCGAGTTCGTCACCACTGTCAACCCGCGTACGTCGGAGAGGAGAGTGGCCAGCGCGGCGGTGGTGGTGCCCGCGGAGAGCGCGATGGCCATCCCCGGCTCCACCATCGTCGCCGCCCGCTCGGCGATGGCCCGCTTCTCTGCCTGCTGGCGGATCGACTTCGCGGCGAAGCCGGGTTCCTCGGCCGAACCGGGCCCGGCGAGGGTCGCGCCGCCGTGCACCTTGTCCACCAGGCCCCGGTCGGCCAACACCTCCAGGTCGCGCCGGATCGTCATGTCCGAGACGCCGAACCGACTGACCAGCTGACTCACCCGTACCCCGCCACGTTGGCGGATCAGATCGAGGATCGCGGTCTGCCGCTGCTGGGCGAGCAACTCAGGGAACCTCCTTCACAGCGACGGCATCGGGCCGGTCCTCACGGACGACCGCCACCTCACCGGCCGGCAGTGCCAGCTCACCGACGCAGTATCCTCCGGTCAACAACTCGACGCCGTGCGCCGGTAGGCGTACCTCGGTGTCGGTGTGGTTGATCGCGAACAGCCAGGTCCGGTCGGCGTCGCGGCGGCGGACCACCTCGACGCCCGAGGGTGCCGGCGCCGCCGGGCGGACGTCGGCCTCCGCGAGCAGCCGGGCCACCAACCGGTCGGTGGCCGGCTCGTCCAGCCGGGTGCCGACATACCAGGCTGCGCCGTCGCCCACCCGGTGCCGGGTCAGCGCCGGCACGCCCGGCAGGGGCCCATCGGTGTACGAGGCGAGCACCTCGGCGGCGTCCGGGTGCACCCACTCGGTCCACACGTCGGCGGTGCTGCCGTCGTCCAAGTGGACCTGCTCGCCCTCGCGCAGCGGGAAGAACTCCTCGGTCCGGACGCCGAGCAACTCCCGGAACGCGCCCGGGTAGCCGCCCAGCCGGATGTGGTCGTCGGCGTCGACGATGCCGCTGAAGTAGGTGACCGCCGCCGTGCCACCGGCCTCGACATAGCGGTGCAGCGCGGCGACGTCGGCGTCCCGGACCAGGTAGAGGGTCGGCACCAGGACCAGTCGGTAGCCGTTGAGGTCGGTCGACGGGTGGACGATGTCGGCCGTCACACCGGCACGCCAGAGCGAGCCGTAGAGGGCGTTCAGCCGGTCGGCGTAGGTGACGTCGGCGCTGGGGTGCGAATCCAGCTCGACACCCCACCACGCCTCCCAGTCGAACAGGATCGCCACGTCGGCGTCCACCCGGCTGCCGCGTACCTCCGCGAGGGCCCTGAGGTCCGCGCCGAGCTGGCAGACCTCGCGGAACACCTTGGTGTCCGGCCCGGCGTGCGGGACCAGCGCGGAGTGGAACTTCTCCGCCCCGGCCCGGGAGGCACGCCACTGGAAGAAGAGCACCCCGTCGGCGCCGCGGGCGACGTGCGCGAGGCTGTTGCGGCGCATCTGCCCGGGCAGCTTGGCGACGTTGCGGGGCTGCCAGTTGACCGCGCTGGTGGAGTGCTCCATCAGCAGCCACGGGTCGCCGCCGGCGACGCCCCGGGTGTGATCGGCGGCGAGCGCCAACCCGAGGTGCGCCTGCGGGTCGGCGGCGGTCAGGTAGTGGTCGTTGGAGACGAGGTCCACGTCGGACGCCCAGGAGTGGTAGTCCATGTATTTGACGCCCAGGCCGATCATGAAGTTGGTGGTGATCGGCTGCCGGACCAGCGTCTGCAACACCTCCCGCTCGGCGCGCAGCTGGGCGCGCTGCTCGTCGGAGGAGAACCGCAGGAAGTCCAGCTGCTGCGTCGGATTGGCGAAGGTCGGCGCGTCGCGAGGCGGGTTGATCTCGGCCCAGTCGCCGTAGCGCTGGCTCCAGAACGCCGTGCCCCAGGCGTCGTTGAGCCGGTCCAGGTCACCGTAGCGCTCGCGCAACCAGCCGCGGAACGCCTCGGCGCTGACGTCGCAGTAGCAGTGCACGTTGTGGCAGCCCAGTTCGTTGGAGACGTGCCACATGACCACGGCGGGGTGCTCGGCGTACCGGCCGGCCACCGCGCGTACCAACTCCAGCGACCGCTCGCGGAACACCGGGGAGCTGGGGCAGTACGCCTGTCGTCCGCCCGGCCAGAGGATCGCGCCGCCGGCCCGGCGGGGCAGCGTCTGCGGGTGCGCGCGGGCCAACCACGGCGGCGGGCTGGCCGTGGCGGTGGCCAGGTCGACCTGGACGCCACCGTCGTGCAGCAGATCCAGCACCCGGTCCAGCCAGCCGAACTCGAACCGCCCCGGGGTGGGCTCCAGCAACGCCCAGGAGAAGATGCCGACGGAGACCAGGTTGACCCCGGCCTGGCGCATCAGGTCGACGTCCTCGGACCAGGTTTCCTCGGGCCACTGCTCGGGGTTGTAGTCGCCGCCGAAATAGATGCCGTCACCCTGCCATCGCCGCATGACAGCCGAGGGTGCACCCGCCGGCCCGTCGAAGTCAACAGGTTCCAACATCGAGGTTCTTTCCAACGTTTACCAGGTAACAGCCGGATCACGACTGGGTTAGCGGAGGCGAACAGCCCTCTTGACAGGGCCCGACCGCAGGGTAGCTTGAGGCCCCAATGGCCGTTCGTGTTCGCCAATGTGGATTCTCGGTGGATCTCAATGTGTGATCACGACGCTGGACCTGCCTTCACCACCCTGAGGCCCTTGGGCGTAGCTCCTTCTCATCCGCAGGAGGCACAGATGTCCCGTCCCCAATCCCAAGCCGAGTACCTGGCTCGGCTCGTACCGCCCTCAGTCGCCGGCATCAACCGACGATCCTTGCTGGCCGGAGCGGCCGGCACGGGCGCGCTGCTCGGCACCGGCCTGCTCGCCGGCTGTGGCGACGACTCCGGCTCCGGCGGGTCCAGCAAGGACGTGTCGCTCGGCTCGAACCAGTCCGACCCGAAGCCGAAGGACGTCCTGGTCAAGGTCACCGACGGATTCAAGACCTCGTCCGGCGTGCAGGTCGCGATCAATACGGTCGACCACAACACGTTCCAGGAGAACATCAACAATTACCTACAGGGCAAGCCGGACGACGTGTTCACCTGGTTCGCCGGCTACCGGATGCGCTTCTTCGCACAGAAGGGCCTGGCCAGCGACGTCAGCGACGTGTGGAGCAAGCTCTCCGGCTTCTCCGACGCCTTCAAGAAGGCATCGACCGGCGACGACGGCAAGCAGTACTTCGTCCCGGCGACGTACTACCCGTGGGCGGTCTTCTACCGCAAGTCGGTCTGGCAGCAGTACGGCTACCAGGTGCCGAAGACCATCACCGAGTTCACCGACCTCGGCGCGCAGATGAAGAAGGACGGGCTCATCCCGATCGCCTTCGCCGACAAGGACGGCTGGCCGGCGATGGGCACCTTCGACATCCTCAACCTCCGCGTCAACGGCTACCAGTTCCACGTCGACCTGATGGCCGGTAAGGAGGCCTGGACCTCCGACAAGGTCAAGAAGGTCTTCGACACCTGGGCCGGCCTGCTCCCCCTGCACCAGCCGGACAGCCTCGGTCGCACCTGGCAGGAGGCCGCGCAGTCCTTGCAGCAGAAGAAGAGCGGCATGTACCTGCTCGGCCTCTTCGTCGGCCAGCAGTTCAGCAATGACGAGCAGGACGACCTCGACTTCTTCACCTTCCCCGAGATCGACCCGGCCATCGGCGCGAAGGCCCTCGACGCGCCGATCGACGGCTACATGATGGCCCGCAAGCCCAAGAGCGAGGACAACGCGCGCAAGCTGCTGGAGTACCTCGGCGGCAAGGCGGCCGCGGACATCAACCTCAAGAACGACCCGGCCGTGCTCGTCGCCAACAGCGGCGCGGAGGTCAGCGGCTACACCGCGCTGCAGAAGAAGGCGGCCGAACTGGTCGGGTCGGCCACCGAGATCGCCCAGTTCCTCGACCGCGACACCCGGCCGGACTTCGCCTCCACCGTGATGATCCCGGCGATCCAGCAGTTCATCAAGAACCCCAAGGACATCGACGGCCTGACCTCGTCCATCGAGAACCAGAAGAAGTCGATCTTCACCGACTGACGGCGGAAGGGGGAGGACATCGTGTCCGACCTGCCCCTGATCCAAGCGGATCGCGCCGTGCCGCCGCCGGCCGCGACCACCTCCACGGGTGGTCGTCGTCGGCGGCTACGGCTCATGTCCCGCACCGACCGCGTGGTCATCACGCTGATGGTGCTCGTCCCGCTGCTGCTCGTCACCGGGCTCGTCTGGTTGCCGGCGGCGGCCACCGTGCTGCTCTCCGGCACCAACTGGGACGGCATCGGCCCCCTCAACGAGATCGAGTTCGTCGGCGCCCGCAACTACAGCGACGTGGTGAACATCTACCCGCCGTTCGTGCCGGCGATCCAGCACAACCTGCTCTGGCTCGCGTCGCTGTTCGTGGTCGCCACCCCGTTCGGCATGTTCCTCGCCGTGTTGTTGGACAAGGAACTGCGCGGCAGCCGCTTCTACCAGACCGCGCTCTACCTGCCGGTGGTGCTCTCGCTGGCGCTGATCGGCTTCGTCTGGCAGCTGCTCTACTCCCGCGACCAGGGGCTGATCAACGCCGTCTTCGGCAGCAGCATCGACTGGTACGGCGACTCGAACGTCAACATCTGGGCGGTGATGGTCGCCTCCGGGTGGCGGCACGTCGGGTACATCATGCTGCTCTACCTGGCCGGACTGAAGGGGGTCGACCCGTCGTTGCGCGAGGCCGCGGCGGTCGACGGCGCCTCGGAGCGCAGGACGTTCTTCCGCGTCGTGTTCCCGGTCATGCGGCCCATCAACATCATCGTGCTGGTGGTGACCGTGATCGAGTCGCTGCGCGCGTTCGACCTGGTCTGGGTGGTCAACAAGGGCCGCAACGGGTTGGAGCTGATCTCCGCTCTGGTCACCCAGAACGTGGTGGGTGAGGCGAGCCGGATCGGTTTCGGCTCGGCACTGGCAACGATCATGCTGGTCGTCTCGCTGGTCTTCATCACCATCTACCTGGCGACCGTGATGAGGGAGAACCGGCAATGAGCACCGCGACCGCCACCCGGCGTACCGAGGGCGGGGCCGACACGCCGCCGCTCCGCCGCAAGCTGACCCCGTTACGGATCCTGCTGCACGGCTTCCTCATCGTCGTCTCGCTGGCCTGGCTCTTCCCGATCGCCTGGGCGGTGCTGACCTCGCTGCGCTCCTACGACTACACCGCCGCGAACGGCTACGTCTCCTTCGGCGGCTGGACGTTCGACAACTACGTCACCGCCTGGCGGACGGCGGAGTTCGGGCAGCACTTCCTCAACTCGATCTACATCACCGTGCCGGCGGTGCTGCTGACCCTCTTCCTCGCGTCCTGCGTGGCGTTCGTCATCGCCCGGTTCAGTTGGAAGCTCAACCTCGTCCTGCTCGGGGTCTTCACCGCGGCCAACCTGCTGCCCCAGCAGGCGCTGCTCATCCCGCTGTTCCGGCTGTTCACCGAGGTGCCGCTGCCGGAGTTCATGAGCGACTCGGAGCTGCTGTACGACAGCTACTGGGGCCTGATCCTGATCAACGTGGCCTTCCAGTGCGGTTTCTGTGTCTTCGTGCTCAGCAACTACATGAAGGCGCTGCCCCGTGACCTGTACGAGGCGGCGATGGTCGACGGGGCGAGCATCTGGCGACAGTACTGGCAGGTCACCATGCCGCTGTGCCGGCCGGCCCTGGCCGCGCTGGCGACGCTGGAGGTGACCTGGATCTACAACGAGTTCTTCTGGGCCACCGTCCTCATGCGCACCGGCGACAAGTTCCCGGTGACCAGCTCGCTCAACAACCTGCGCGGTGAGTTCTTCACCGACAACAACCTGGTCTCTGCGGGCAGCGTGCTCGTCGCGATCCCCACCCTGGTGATCTTCTTTATGCTCCAGCGGCACTTCGTTCGGGGCCTGACCTTGGGAGCATCCAAAGGATGACGATCCTGCACCTGCGCCGCGCGCGGACCAGCCTGGTGCTCGACGCGCGCGGCCCGGGGCTGCCCCGGGTCGTGCACTGGGGCGGCGACGTCGGCGCCCTCGACGACGACGGCCTGCGCCAGCTCAGCGACGCGTCGGTGCCGCCGGTGGTGCCGAGCAGCTTCGACGAGCCGACAGTTCTGTCCCTGCTGCCGGAGGCGAGCGCCGGCTGGAGCGGCCGACCAGGTCTGGCCGGGCACCGCGACGGACGAGACTGGTCCACCGCGTTCCGGCTGGACGGGTTGGACGGGCACGACACCGGGTCGGGCGGGGCGCTGCTGACCGTGCGGGCGTCGGACCCAGCCGCCGGGCTGACCCTGACCATCGAGATCACGCTCGACCCGTACGGTCTGCTGACCGTTCGGCACCGGCTGCGCAACGACGGCGACAGCGCGTACGAGCTGCGGGAGCTGACATCGGCGCTGCCGGTGCCGGCGGTCGCCACCGAGCTGCTCGACCTGACCGGCCGATGGTGTCGGGAACGGTCCCCGCAGCGGCACCCGTGGCAGCACGGCACCTGGGTTCGCGAGGGCCGGCGCGGCCGCACCGGGCACGACGCCACTCTGCTGCTGGTGGCCGGGACCGCCGGGTTCGGCTTCGGCCACGGGGAGGTCTGGGCGGTGCACACCGCCTGGAGCGGCGACCACGTCACGTTCGCCGAACGCCGGCCCACCGGTGAGTCCACGGTGGGTGGTGGAGAGCTGCTGGCTCCCGGCGAGGTCCGGCTCGGCCCTGGCGAGTCCTACGAGTCTCCCCTGCTCTACGCCGTCTGGTCCGACGCCGGGCTGGACGGGCTCAGCGACGTGCTGCACACCCACCTCCGGGCCCGCCCCGGGCACCCGCGCTCCCCCCGCCCGGTGACCCTCAACGTGTGGGAGGCGGTCTACTTCGACCACGACCTGGACCGGCTGCGGGCGCTCGCCGACCGGGCCGCGCAGATCGGCGTGGAGCGGTTCGTGCTCGACGACGGTTGGTTCCGCGGCCGGCGCGACGACACCGCCGGGCTCGGCGACTGGTACGTGGACGAGGGCGTCTGGCCCGACGGCCTGCACCCGCTGATCGAGCACGTCACCGGCCAGGGTCTCCAGTTCGGCCTCTGGGTCGAGCCGGAGATGGTCAACCCCGACTCGGACCTGTTCCGCGCGCACCCCGACTGGGTGCTCGCCGCGCCGGGGCGGCTGCCGCCGGCCTGGCGTCACCAGCAGGTGCTCGACCTGGGCCGCCCCGAGGCGTACGCCTACGTGCTGGAACGTCTCGACACGCTGCTCACCGACCACCCCGGCATCCGGTACCTCAAGTGGGACCAGAACCGGGACCTCACCGAGGCCGGGCACCACGGCCACCCCGGGGTGCACGGGCAGACCCTCGCGGTCTACCGGCTCTTCGACGAGTTACGCGATCGGCACCCCGGCGTCGAGATCGAGAGCTGCTCGTCCGGCGGGGCCCGGGTGGACCTCGCCATCCTGGCGCGTACCGACCGGGTCTGGGCCAGCGACTGCAACGACGCCCTGGAGCGGCTCAGCATCCAACGCTGGACGGGGCTGCTGCTGCCACCGGAGCTGATCGGCACCCACATCGGCCCGGAACGCTCACACACCACCCACCGCGTACACGACCTGGGTTTCCGGGCGGCGACCGCGCTCTTCGGCCACCACGGCATCGAGTGGGACATCGCCTCGATCAGCGCAGCCGAGCAGACCGAACTGGCCGCCTGGGTGGCGCTGCACAAACGGCTGCGTCCGCTGCTGCACGCTGGTCGGGTGGTCCGGGTCGACCACCCGGACCCGGCCGTCTGGGCGCACGGCGTGGTCGCCCACGACAACACCCGAGCGGTGTACGCGGTGGCCCGGCTGACCACATCGGTGACGCAGGTCCCCGGCGCGGTGCGGCTGCCCGGCCTCGACCCCGGCCGGCGGTACCGGGTGCGACAGGTGTCGGGCGTACCGGGCCCGGCGAGCATCGAACTGTCCCCGCCCACCTGGCTGGCGGGTGGTCTCACCCTCAGCGGGGCGGCGCTGGCCCGGGTGGGTGTGCAACTGCCCGCCCTGCACCCGGAGCAGAGCCTGGTGCTGGAGGTCGACGCCGTCGGCTAGAAATTCTTTTGCTCGGGGTGTCGAGAACGGCGGGGCCGGCTTCTACCTCAGGGTGAGAGCACCGACGACGGTGCCCAGGCGTGAGGAGCCAAGATGAAGTACATGCTGCTGATGCAGTTCAGCGCCGCCGGGACCGACTTCCCGAGCATCGACACCTGGACCCAGGACGAGGTCCGGGCGCACATCGCGTTCATGGGCGAGGTCAACGCCAAGCTCACCGCCGCCGGTGAGTGGGTCGACGGGCAGGGGCTCGGCGGCCCGCAGCAGGCCCGGATCGTCCGCGCCGGCGAGGGCGGGGCACCGGTGGTCACCGAGGGGCCGTTCGCCGAGACGAAGGAGTTCCTGGCCGGCTTCTGGATCGTCGACTGCGAGAGCCCGCAGCGGGCCGTGGAGTTGGCCGCGCACATCTCCACGGCACCCGGCCCCGGTGGCCGTCCGCTGAACATGCCGATCGAGGTGCACCCGGTGATGTCCGCCCCGGCACAGGAGCTGTGAGGACTGAACAGCGATCTCCGCATCGAGGACCTGCTGCGCGAGTTGGCGCCGCAGGTCCTCGGCGTGCTCAGCCGCCGCTTCGGTGACTTCGCCACCGCTGAGGACGCGGTCCAGGAGGCGCTGCTGGCCGCCGCCACCCAGTGGCCGACCGAGGGACTGCCGGCGAACCCCCGTGGCTGGCTGATCCAGGTCGGCTACCGGCGAATGATCGAGCTGGTCCGCGGTGAGCAGGCCAGACGCCGCCGGGAGGACCTGGTCGCCCGCCGGGATCCGGACGACCAGCGGTACGCGCCAGCCCCGGACGAGGAGTTGACCGCCGAGCGGGACGACACGCTGGTGCTGCTCTTCCTCTGCTGTCACCCGGCGCTCGCGCCGACGTCGGCGGTGGCACTGACCCTGCGCGCCGTCGGTGGGTTGAGCACCGCCGAGATCGCCCGCGCGTTCCTGGTGCCCGAGGCGACGATGGCGCAGCGGATCAGCCGGGCCAAGCAGCGCATCCGGGCATCCGGGCTGCCGTTCCGGATGCCCGAGCCGGCGGAGCGGGCGGACCGGTTGGTCGCCGTACGGCAGGTGCTCTACCTGGTCTTCACCGAGGGCCACACCAGCACCACCGGGCCGGACCTGCGTCGCGTCGACCTCGCGGTGGAGGCGACCCGGCTGACCCGCGCGCTGCACACGCTGCTGCCCAACGACAGCGAATCAGCCGGGCTACTGGCGTTGATGCTGCTCACCGAGGCCCGCGGTCCGGCGCGGACCGGGCCGTCCGGCGAGCTGATCTCACTGGCCGATCAGGACCGCAGCCGATGGGACTCGGCGGCGATCGCCGAAGGCGTCGCACTGGTCACCCGGGCCCTACCGCGCGGGCCGGTCGGTCCGTACCAGGTGCAGGCCGCCATCGCCGCCCTGCACGACGAGGCGCCGAGCGCCGAGCAGACCGACTGGCCGCAGATCCTGGCGCTGTACGAAGTGCTGGAACGCTTGGCCGCCAGCCCGGTGGTGGCCCTCAACCGGGCCGTCGCGACGGCCATGGTGCACGGACCGGCCGCCGGCCTGGCTGCCCTCGACGGGCTGACAGACGACCCGCAGTTGGCCGGACACCACCGGCTGGCCGCCGCCCGAGCCCACCTGCACGAGATGGCCGGTGACCAGGCCCGGGCGATCGCCGGCTATCGGATCGCCGCCGCCCGCACGAGCAGCCGCCCCGAGCAGCTCTACCTGACCATGCGAGCAGCCCGACTGGCCGCCCAGCCCGGGGACGGCCCGCCTCCAACGCTCACAGCCGTGAACGACCTGTCTGCCTCAGCGGTTCTGCCCGTCGAACGATCGCAGTAGGCGACGTGTCGCGACCCCGGGGCCCCGCTCCGAAAGCGCCCCATCTGAGGTACGGCAGCAGCCTCACCCGCCAAGGCTGGCAATCTTGGACAGTTTCCGTCATCGCGAAACGGAAAGTGTCCAAGATCTTCCGTGCCGGCGCCTTCGCACCACCACCACCACCACCGCCGTCGCCGTCGCCGTCACGCTCGGGACCACCGGGCGGGCCGGCACCCCCTCACTCGACGCGCATCAGCAGGCGTCCGCGTGCCGGACCACCTTTGGAGCTGATGCCGTAAACGAATCATCCACGGCCGTAGCGGCAGAGCGCCGGCGTGGCGCGGGCCGGAGCGGCGGAGGCCGGAGCGGCGGAGGCCGGAGCGGCAGAGGCCGGAGCGGCAGAGGCCGGAGCGGCAGAGGCCGGAGCGGCAGAGGCCGGAGCGGCAGAGGCCGGAGCGGCGGAGGCCGGAGCGGCGGAGGCCGGAGCGGCGGAGGCCGGAGCGGCGGAGGCCGGAGCGGCGGAGTGCGACGGGGGCGACGGTCGGAACCACAGGGCGGGCCAGCGCCCGTCACTCGACGCGCATCAGCAGGCGGACGTGTGCCGGACCGCCTCTAGAGCTGATGCCGTAAATGAATCATCCACGGCCGGAGCGGCGCGGGCCGACGCGGACCGGAGCGGACCGGAGCGTCGGGGGCGGCGGGGCCGCGCAGGCCGGGGCCGGCTTCCGGGGCGGCGGACACCGGGTGGTGGGGCGGCGAAGGCCGGGGTCGGCCTCCGGGGCGGCGGAGGCCGGGACGGCGGGGCCGCGCAGGCCGGGACGGCGGGGCCGCGCAGGCCGGGACGGCGGGGCCGCGCAGGCCGGGACGGCGGGGCCGCGCAGGCCGGGACGGCGGGGCCGCGCAGG
>NZ_JBEYSY010000003.1:0-160836 GCF_040704315.1 Micromonospora sp. NPDC047644 | reverse complement strand
AGGCCGGGACGGCGGGGACCGGGGAGGCGAAGGTGGCGGGGCGCTGTGTGGCCGATTCGTTTGTGACATCAGCTCCAAAGGCGTTCGGTGGCAGGTGCCGGGTGTGCGGACATCACGTGCTCGGACCCACCGGGCGGGAACCTTGCCGGCACTAGCCTGGGGGCAACGGGCTCATCGACCACGAAGGACCGAGGGGACGCATGGCGTACGTGCTGCTGGGGATCGCCATTCTCGCCGAGGTGGTGGCGACCAGCCTGATCAAGAGCACCGCCGGGTTCAGCCGGCTCTGGCCGACGGTGGCGTGCCTCGGTGGCTACGCGCTGGCGTTCCTCCTGCTGGCCCAGGCCGTAAAGGAGATCTCCGTCGGGGTGGCGTACGCCCTCTGGTCGGGTCTGGGCACCGCGGCCATCGTGGCGATCGGGGCGGTGTTCCTGGGGGAGTCGGTGGGGTTCGCCAAGCTCACCGGCATCGCACTGATCATCGCCGGGGTGGTCATCGTCAACCTCGCCGGGGAGCACTGACCGGGACGGTTTCCGGTGGCCGGGCCCGGTGCGGACCCGGCCACCGGTCCGACGGTCAGCTCGCCGTGCAGCTCACCGCCGGCAGGCCGTTGGCACCGGTCCAACTGCCGAGGAAGCCGAAGCTGGCGCTGGCGCCGGCGGCCAGTCGCCCGTTGTAGTCCGTGTTGCGGGCGGTCACCGTGGTTCCGCTGCTGGTGATGGCCACATTCCAGGACTGGGTGACGCGCTGGCCGTTGGCGAAGGTCCACCCGGCGGTCCAGCCGGTGATCGCCCTCGCGCCGGCGGTCACCCGTACCTCACCCTGGAAGCCGCCCTGCCACTGGTTGGTCACCGTGTACGTCGCCGTGCAGCCACCGCTCGGGGGCGGCGTGGTCGGCGGGGGCGTCGTCGGCGGAGGCGTGGTCGGCGGGGGCGTCGTCGGCGGTGGGGTGCCGCCGAAGACGGTGGCCTCACGGGCGGTCTGCCGGATGCCGTTGGCCCCGTTGAAGAGGCGCTGACCCCAGTCGGTCAGGTTCGCCGGGTTGAAGTTGGTGGCCAGGTCGAGATACTCGACGCCGCCGCCATTGCCGCTCCACGACCAGCCCAGCCAGCCGATCCCGTTGGCCTGGCCGTACGCGAGGATGGCGTCCTCGTCCGGGTTGCCGTCGGAGTGGTTGAAGCCGAACTCACCGACCACGATGGGCAGCCCCGCGGCGCGGAACCGGCCCAGGTAGTCGCTGATCTCCGCGGCGGTGTCGAACACCCCGTACATGTGGATGGAGAACACGGTGTTGCGGGCCGGGTCGGCGGCGAAGACCGACGCGGCGTTGTCGCGCATCAGGAACCCCCAGTCCTGCCCCCAGTTCGGCGCGTCCACCATGATGGTGTGGGTCAACCCGCCGGCCCGCAGGCGCTTGATCGCGTTGGCGCTGTCGGTGGCCCACGAGCCGTAGTTGTAGTTGCCGTACGGCTCGTTGCCGATGTTGACGATGACGTAGCGCTCCTGGCCGGCGAGGACGTCGGCCAGGCTGAGCCAGTAGTCGACGGCGCGGTCGAGGGTGATCGCGCCGCTCTGCTCGCCGTACCCGGTGGTGTCGTGCACCTCCAGCACGCAGATCAGCCGGTTGGCCTTGCAGAGTGAGATGACGTTGGCGACGTCGGCGTTGGTGTTGCGGGTCCACCGGTCGCCGCTGGAGAGCACCACCCGCACGGTGTTCGCGCCGAGCGCCTTGACGTCGGCGAACGAACTGGTCTGCTGCGGGTACCAGGTGTGCGCGTGGTTGACGCCGCGCATGACGAATTCGGCGCCGTTGGCGTCGTACAACTTGCCGCCAGCGACGGAGAACCCGGCCGCGGCGTGCGCCGGCTGGCCGAACGCCAGCACGCTGACGAGCAACGCGAGCACTGTCGCGCCGGCGACGGAGAGTCGAGTCTTCATGGCCTTCCTCAGGGAGGACCCCCGGTGCCCGACAGGGGTGGGACGTGGCAGGGGAAGGCGGCTGCAGCCCGGCAGCCGCGCCCGGCTCCCGGCGCAGGCATCAGCGTAGGACGATGGATTGGGTCCTCGCAACCGGTTCAGTTGACGGGCCCGCAGCCCGGACAGCCGCAACGGCCCACGCGGACGCGGGCCGTCACGGGGCGGTCATCCCCACCACAGGATGTGCGCCACACCCGGGTCTTAACCGGTTAAGAGCGACGGTAGGCAGGCGGCCGGCTTCCGTCAAGCATCCCGGCAGCCGAACCGGACGGGAGGGTTGACCGGCGTGCACCGGGGTATCCCGGGAACGATCCGTCAGTGAGAGGGGATACCAGGATGGTCAGCGTCGGCTACACCCTGATGAGCGAGCAGGCCGGGCCCAAGCAGCTGGTGGACCATGCGGTACGGGCCGAGGCGGCTGGCTTCGACCAACTGGTGGTGTCCGACCACTACTACCCCTGGCTGGACTCCCAGGGCCACTCCCCGTACGCCTGGTCGGTGCTCGGCGCTGTCGCCCACGCCACCTCCCGCGCGGAGCTGATGTCGTTTGTGACCTGCCCGATCCGCCGCTACCACCCGGCCGTGGTGGCGCAGAAGGCCAGCACCGTCGGCGCGCTCTCCGACGGCCGGTTCACCCTCGGCCTGGGTGCCGGGGAGAACCTGAACGAGCACGTGGTCGGCGGCTGGCCGCACGTGCAGCAGCGGCACGAGATGTTCGAGGAGGCGTTGCAGATCATCCGGCCGTTGCTCAACGGCGAGACGCTGACCTTCTCCGGCAACCACTTCGACGTGCCCGACGCCTACGTCTGGGACCGCCCGGAACGGCCGGTGCCGATGGCCATCGCCGCGTCCGGTCGACAGTCCGCGACGTTGGCCGCCGAGTACGGCAACGGCCTCATCTCCACCGAACCCGACCGGCACATCATCGAGATGTACGACGACGCCGGGGGCGCCGGGCAGCCCCGCTACGGTCAGGTGGCCATCTGCTACGGCCCCGACGAGGCGGAGTGTCGCAAGATCGTGCACGACCAGTTCCGCTGGTTCGGCCTGGGGTGGAAGGTCAACGCCGACCTGCCCGGCCCGGAGTCCTTCGCCGCCGCCACCCAGTTCGTCCGCGAGGAGGACGTCGCCGAGGGCATCTCCTGCGGCCCGGATGTGGACGCGCACGTCGAGGCGTTCCGCAAGTTCGTCGACGCCGGCTTCACGCACGTGGCGATCATCCAGGTGGGTGGGGAGACCCAGCCGATGTTCCTGGACTGGGCCCAGGAGCAACTGCTGCCCCGACTGCGCCAACTGTGAACCGGATCGCGACTCGTCCGCCGGTCGGGTCGGCCCGGGCCAGCCGGTTCGGGCTCGCCGAACTGCGGCTCGCCATGGCCGCGCCCCGGCCGGCCGCAGGGCTCACCAGCGAGTGGCGGCTCGTCGACGGACTGCGCACCCACACCCGCCGCGGCGTCGACCCGGGGACCGGCGCGCCACCCGTGGTGCTGGTGCACGGCCTGGCCGTCTCGCACCGGTATCTCACCCCGCTGGCCGTCGCACTCTCCACCACCCATCAGGTGTACGTGCCGGACCTGCCCGGCTTCGGGCTGACCGAACACCCCCGGGGCGCGTACGACGTTCGCCGGCACGCCGAGCACCTGGCGGCCTGGCTGGCCGCGTACCAACTGCCTCCGGCCTGTCTGCTGGGGCACTCGTTCGGCGCGGAGGTGGTCGCCGCGGTCGCCGCCCGCCACCCCGACGCGGTACGCGCGCTGGCGTTGGCGGGACCGACGAGCGACCCGGCCGCCCGAACCCGACGGGGTCAGTTCGGTCGGTGGCTGGTGGACAGCCTGCGCGAGGCGCCACTCCAGGCCCCGATCCTGGTGCGGGACGTCTGGAACGCCCGACCCTGGCGGGTCCTCGCCACGCTGTCGCACTCGGTGCACAACGCCATCGAGGCGGACCTGGTCCAGATCACCGCACCGACAGTGGTGCTCACCGGCGAGCGGGACCCGCTCGCGCCGCCACGCTGGCGCGACCAGGTGACCCGGCTGGTGCCGGACGCCGACGTGGTGGTCGTTCCCGGCGCCCCGCACAACGTGGCGACGACCGACCCGCTGGCGGTCGCGGACGCGATCCGGCAGTTGCTCGCCGCTCATTCCGCACTCACGGACAGGTGACCATCATGCGCTTCGGCAACACGGAGATCCGCCCGCTCGGCGGTGGCCTCGGCTGCCTCCTGATGATCCTCTTCTCGATCGTGGCGTCGGTGGTGCTGACCGTCCTGCTCAACCTGGTGCTCTGACGCCTGCCGAATCTCGCCCCGAGCTGCGGGTGTGGGAGGGCTCGGATGAGCCCTCCCACACCGTCCCCGACGTCAGAGGAGTCGGATCGCGTCCCACTGCCAGGCGGCGCTGGCCGGGATGATCAGGCTGTTGGTGTAGGCACCAAACCCGCCCGAGGTGTTCGCCAGCGCGGTGTGCATGGTGATCGACGCGTTCGACTGCGCGTACATCGCGCCCAGGTCGTCGCGACCGTCACCGTTGAAGTCGCCGGTGATGCTGCGGAACGAGTTCCACCTCCAAGAGTTGACGGGGAGCTTGTAGCTGCCGGTGAAGGTGCCGAACCCACCGTTGGTGTCGCTCAGCGAGGTGAACAACTCGATCGAGCTGTCCTTGTAGCCGTACAACATGCCAGCGTCGTCGCGCCCGTCACCGTTGAAGTCACCGGTGGTCAGGCGAATGGCATCCCACTGCCACTTGGCGCTGGCCGGAACGGTCAGGCTGCCGGTAAATGCGCCGAACCCGCCCGCCTCGTTGGCCAACGCGGTGTTCATGGTGATCGACCCGTCGGACCGCGCGTACATCGCAGCCAGGTCGTCGCGGCCGTCGCCGTTGTAATCCCCGACGATCGTCCGGAAAGAGTTCCACCACCAGGAGTTGGCGGGAATCTTGTAGCTGCCGGTGAAGGTGCCGAACCCACCGTTGGCGTTGCTCAGCGAGGTGAACAACTCGATCGAGCTGTCCTTGTAGCCGTACAACATGCCAGCGTCGTCCCGGCCGTCACCGTTGAAGTCACCGGTGGTCAGGCGAATGGCATCCCACTGCCACTTGGCGCTGGCCGGAACGGTCAGGCTGCCGGTGAATGCGCCGAACCCACCCGCCTCGTTGGCCAACGCGGTGTTCATGGTGATGGAGCCGTCGAACTGGTAGTACATCGCGGCCAGGTCGTCGCGGCCATCACCGTTGTAATCCCCGACGATGGTACGGAAGGAGTTCCATTTCCAGGCATTCGCGGGGATCTTGTAACTGCCGGCGAAGGCGCCGAACCCACCGTTGCTGTCGCCCAACGAGGTGAACAACTCAATGGAGTTGTCGCGGTAGCGATAGAGCATCACGGCGTCGTCACGGCCATCGCCGTTGAAGTCTCCCGACTTCTGCACGACAGCAGGGTCCTCGACGGGCGTGACCCCCGGTGCGCCGGGCTGACTCAGCCACTGCTCGACGGTCTCTCCGCGCAGAACACTGAGCAGGGCGGCCTTGTTGTCGTAACTTTCGACCTTGTCGCGGTCCTCGCTCAGGTGGATGTGCCACAGGTGTGAGTTGTCAGACGACGCCGGCTCGTCCCGCCGGAAGTCCCATCCCTCCACCTCACTGTCGCTGTCGGCCTGACCGAAGAATTCCCGCCACCCGTCCAGGCGCGGGTCGCTGGCGTCCCGACCTGAGGCCAACAGGCGGCTGGAGTAGCGGGCGATGTTGCTGTAGTCGCCCGCCGCGGCCCGCACCGTGGACGGAAGGACCAGATCCGGGTTGGCTGCCTGGCCAGCCATCAGCGAGAAACCCTGCGCCTCTGGGAAGGTCCAGTCGTAGGCGGCTCCCTTGTCGGACGGACCGCCCTGGTCCTCGGCGTCCTGGACGGAGTAGTTGTCAGGGTCGTTGCCCGCCCGGGTGTTGTGGTACCCGGGTTTGTCGACCCAGAGGCCGCCGTTCTCGGTGCCGGGCTCAAGGCTTCGGAGCTCCTCCATCAACCACCAGGCGGCCGCGGTGTTCCTGGAAGGATTCGGGTTCTCGTCCGCGCTCGCCGGGCTCGGCGCCACGACGCCGCTCGCCAGAATCAGCGCCGAGGTGGCAACAGCAAGAATGCGGAGAGCGCGCGGTTTAGGCATTTCGCGGATAGAGATTTTGGGCATGGAGGGGTACATCGTGCTCCTTTGAGGAACGACAGATTCAGGAATCCCAGCGAGGGACGCGTGTTGACGAAGCCTGGACCGATTGAACCGGTCACCGACAAGCCGGGCAGCCCATCCTCCGAGCGCGCGGAAGCGCTAGAGGATGGGTCGGCTGTAACGCCAGTGCGGTGTGGCGGACGAAACTATTCGCTCATCCGTCGCTGGCAGTCGCCACAGACAGGCAACTGTCGCGGCGGGCATCGCACCAACCGTTGATCGGTTCTCGGTGTTCGTGCACACGCAAGAGGGCCCCCGTACTCAATGCAACTCTCCTCTTTCGAATCTGGACGACCTGTGAGCAGGCCCGCGCCACGATGAGTTCGCGCCGTATTCGGGTCGAACACGGGTCAATGATCACCGACTCTATCCAGATGATTTACCCATGTCAATCATTTGCCGGGCCACCCAAAAATTGAGGATTCGACGTCAGCTTGACATGGCGGGTAGAAGCGCCGCGACGGGGTCCGCAGCCACCCCCAGCGCTCAGCCGTCGGCGAGGTCCAACTCGGCGAGCAGCGGGTAGTGGTCGGAGGCGGTGGCCGCCACGCCGTCGCGGATCACCCGGCAGTCGCGCACCCGCTGCGCCACAGCGGTGCTGCCGAGCAGGTAGTCCAACCGCATCCCGGCGAACTCGGTTCCACCCAGCCCGGTGGGCACCGTGTAGCCGTCGGCCTCGGGCGCGTCGGCGTTGCCCGACGGCCACAGGTCGACGAGTCCGGCGGCCAGCAACCGGGCGACCGCCCGGGTGTCCACCGTGTCGCCGGAGCGACGCAGATGCCGCCGCCGGTAGAGGGTGGGCATACCGGCCAGCCGGTCGGTGTGGTCGACGGTCGGATCGAGCGAGTTGAGGTCACCGGTGATCAGCGTCAACGGCCCCTGGTTGCGGCGCATCGCGGCGATCAACCAGTCCACCTCCATCCGCCGCCGACCCCCGGAGTACGGGTAGAGGTGGGTGCCCAGCACCGTGAACGGGCCGGCGGACGTGGCCACCACCACGCGGGCGGCGGCATGGTGGAACGGCCGACGCACCGGCCTCGCGTCGACGACCCGGTACGGCGGCCGGACCAGCACCGCCACCGGCTGCCCGAAGCAGGACCGGGCCAGGTGGGGAACCATTCCCACCCGGCCCGCCACACCGGCCATCAACCCGTCCCGGTCGAAGCCGCGCAGCTCCTGCAGGGCCAGGACGTCCGGTGCCTGCTCGTCGACGACCTGGACCACCTGATCCAGCCGGTCGAGGCCGCCGCGATCCCGGCCACCGGTGCGGATGTTCCAGGTCATCACCCGCAGCACGACGGCGACGCCTAGTCGGCCCGGCCGGCCCGCGCCAGCTCGTCGTCGAGGGTGTCCACGTCCTCCGACTCGATGGCCGGCTGGTTACCTTCCTTCAGATCCTCGTTGGGGCGGATCACCAGGTAGAGCAGGCCGACCCAGAGCGCGGAGAGCACGATCGCGCCCATGAAGTCGGTCGGGTGGTGCATCCCCCGGTACATCCGGGACGTGGCCACCCCCACCGGCATGAGCACGGCCAGCCCCACGAAGATCCAGCGCCACCACCGGTCGGTACGCGGGAACACGATGAGGGTGATCGCCAGCCAGATGCAGATCGTGGCCGCGATGTGCCCGGACGGGAACGACGAGGTGGGCATGGGCCCGTCCAGGTTCTCCACCGGCGGACGCGGCCGGTCCACCGCGCGAGCCGACGCGAGGAAGAGGGTCAACTCCCCCACCATCGCCAGCGCCACGAAGAGCACCGGGCGCCAGCGCCGCCACACCGCCAGCACCAGCGGGCAGAACACCAGGGCGATCAGCAGGATTGCATGGGTGTCACCGAACTTGCTCCACCACCAGCTGACGTCGGTGAACACGTCGGTGTGCCGTTCGGCGAACCACCGCGGCACCTCCGTGTCGAGGGTGTCGAAGAAGGTGCCCTTGGCGTGGTAGCTGACGTACGTGCCGAAGCCGTACAGCGCGCCGAACACGATCACCCAGCCGACCAGCAGCTCGGCCACCGCCGAGCGGGGATGGGCCAGCACGTGTTCCTCGGCCGGGGCGGGGGCGATGTCGTGCCCCGCCTCCGGCTCCAGGCCCTCGGTCAGCGGCGGCACCGGCTTGCCCCGCTCCCGCCGCCACAGTCGGAAGGCGTACGCGGTGACGCCCAGCCAGGCGGCCCCGAGCAGCCAGGCGGCGATCACGTCGGAGACGAAGTGCACTCCCAGCGCGATGCGGGTCAGTCCGACCAGTGCCACCAGCACACCCACGCCGACGATGGCGGGCTTGCGCCAGCGGGGTGCCATCGCCGGCAGGAACACCAGCAGCAGCGCTCCGTACGCGACGAACGAGCCGAGCGCGTGCCCGCTCGGGAAGCTGTTGCCGGGCGCGCTGGCGATCGGCACGTCTACCACCGGGCGGAGCCGGCCGACAAGCGTCTTCAGTGACGGGTCGAGGATCAGGCCACCGACCCCCGTGATGATCAGGTAGAGGGCGAGGCGGGGCTGCCGCCGGATCAGAAGTCCGACCACGGCGATGGTGACCAGCCAGATCAGGATCGGCCGACCACCCAGGTCCGTCACCGCCTGGAGCACGGTGACCAGCGCGTGGTGCGGGGCGACGAGCCCGTTGAACCACTCGGCGAGCCCGTGGTCGGCGTCCTGCAACGGGCTCCACTGCACCCGGACAAGCAACAACAGCAGCCCGAAGGCCACCCCGGCGCCGGTGACGGCCACCAGACCGGCAATGCTCCGTTCGGCGAAATGACCGACCGGACGGTGCGCCACCTCTTTGACCGCGGCCACCCCGCACCTCCCTTTCCTGTCTGGCGAGGCGCTTTACCCGATCCGCGTCCGTCGTACACGCCACAGCGCTAGAGCGCCGACATGTCCCCGGTGTCGTACAGCTCGGCGCGGTCCGGGTCGGGCTCCCACAGATCCGGTTGGGCGGGCTCCCGCGCACCGATGCGCAACGCCTCCAGTTGGGCGGCGAAGGCCAGCCCACCGAAGAGCGCCATCCCGGTCAGGTTGGCCCAGAGCAGCAGCGCCATCATGCCGGTCAGGGCGCCGTAGGTCTGCCCGAAACCGTCACTGAACCGCACGTACGCGGCCAGCAGCAGGCTGGCCAGCCACCACAGCGCGGTGGCGATGCCGGCCCCGAAGAACAGCCAGGACAGGCCGGGCTGGTTGCGGCGCGGCGCGTGTCGGAACAGCACGGCGACGGCGACGATGGTCAACCCGAGGCTCAGCGGGAAGCGGATCACGTCCCAGATGACGTGGGCGAGCGCGCCCCACTCGTAGTGCCTGCGCACCGAGTCGCCCATCGCACCGCCGCCGACCAGGATCAGGAAGCCGGCGAGCGCGGGCAGGCCTGCGGTGACGGCCAGCACGGCGGCCCGCAGGTATTTGCGCAGCGCCGGGCGGTCCCGCTCGACGCCGTAGATGCGGTTGGCGCCCCGCTCGATCTGGGCCATCGTGGTGGTGAGCGCGAACAGGCCGGTGAGCAGACCAAGGGTCAGTGCCAGCTCCCCGGCGTCCTCGGCGCGTTCGCCCTCGCCGAGCAGGTCACCGACGACCTCCGCGCTCTGACCGGGGGTGAGCGCCAGCACGGTGTCGGCGACGACCCGGCCGCCCTCCTCGACGCCCAGCTCGGTGATCAGGCCGGTGAGCGCGATCAGGAACGGCACCACGGCCAGGCAGAGTTGCAGCGCGAAGGCCCGGGAGTGGCTGAAGCCGTCGCCGTAGCGGAACCGGATGAACGCATCCCGCAGCAGGTGCCAGCCGCCCTGCCGGCGCAGTGTGTGCCAGGCGTCGTCGGCGGACAGCTCCTCGTCGGCCATCAGCCGGGTCTCCGGCACGATCCGGGTGCTACTCACGGCGCGCTTCTTCGATCAGCTGCTCGCCCCGCTCCCCGGCGCCTTGCGCGTCGACGGCCAGGTCGGGGGCGTCCTCGGGCTGCGGAACGCAGAGCCAGAGCGCCTGGGGCCGGATCTCCGCCCGCAGGTGCCGACCCGGGGAGATCAGGTCGCCGTCCAGCTCCCGAGGCTGCGCCCGGTTGCTGCTGACCACCACACGCCGACCCCGGAACACCTCCAACTGCGGCACCTGACCGCTACGGCGGATCACCGCCCAGCCGAGCGCGAGCCAGTGCCGTAGGTTTCGTGGGGTGAGCACGGCGACGTCGAGCCAGCCGTCGTCCGGCTCGGCCTCGGTCAGCAGCGTCACTCCGCCCTGCAACCGGCCCACGTTGGCGATCAGGACCGAACGCGCCCGGCGGCGCACCGGCGGCCGGTCGTCGATGCGGATCTGCACCCGCATCGGCCGGTCCCGCAGGTGACGGACGGCGCCCACCACGTACGCGGGCCAGCCGATGCGCGCCTTCGTCGTCTCGTTCGTGGCTTCGAGCATCTGGGCGTCGAAGCCCATGCCGGCCATCACGGTGAAGTATTTGTCCTCCACCGCGCCGACGTCGAGCAGTCGCCGACCGCGTTCGACGGCGACCTGGAGCCCGGCGGCCAGATCGGTGGAGAGCCCCAGGTTGGCGGCGAGGAGGTTGCCGGTGCCCTGCGGCAGCACCGCGAGGGCCACGTCGGTGCCGACCAACCCACTGACGCAGGCCATCACGGTGCCGTCGCCGCCGCAGGCGAAAACCAGGTCGACGCCGGCCTTGACGGCCTCTTCGGTCTGGCCCCGGCCGGGGTCTTCGACAGTGGTCTCGTACCACTTCGGCTCGGGCCAGCCGGCCGCGGCGAGGGCGTCGTCGACGGTGCGGCGCAGCTCGTCGAGATCGTCGACCTTCGACGGGTTCACCACCACGGCGGAGCGCAGCCCGCCGTCGCCGCCGGCGGGCCGCCTGTCCTGTCCAGCATTCACGGCGTCAGTGTGCAGCACCCGGCCCGCTTCAGCGAGCCGGCGGCCAACCGGCGTCGGAAGTTCCACAGACAGGTTTCAGAATGCTCGCGCCCGTCAGGCCGCCGCCCGCAACGCGACCTCCACCCGTCTGCGCAGATCGTCGAGGTCGACCCCGGACTCGGTGAGCACCACCGCCCCCAGCCCGTGGCCCTCCCGGAGCACCCCGAGCAGGATGTGCTCGGTGCCGATGTGCTTGTGTCGCAGTCGCAGGGCCTCGCGCAGGGACAGTTCCAGCGCCTTCTTCGAGCGGGGCGAGAACGGGCCGCCGAGGTAGCGCCGACGCCTCCAGCGGCGGCGCGGCGCCGGCACCGCCTCCCGTAGGGCGTCGGGGCCGAAGGACTGCTCGATGCGGGCCACGATCGCGGCCAGATCGATGCCGATCTCCCGCAGGGCCGCCGCGTCCGCGTCGCCGAGGCCGGCACCGCCGCTGACCGTGTGCCGGCGGACACGTTCGCGCAGATCGTCGCCGCGTACCCCGGCATCGGCGAGCACCCGGCTGGCCAGCCCGGCGTCGTCGGCGAGCAGGGCGAGCAGCAGGTGCTCGGTGCCGACCGGGCGTTGGCCCTCGACCCGCGCCTCCTCCAGCGCCCGTCGCACCACGTCGCGTGCCCGGTCGGTGAACCGTTCGAACATCACGCCTCCCAGGATGAGTTGACCGCCGGTCGCCCGGCGTGCTTCTTGTGCACTGCCTGCCGGCTGACCTCGAGCGCGTCGGCGATCTCCTGCCAGGACCAGCCCTGTCGTCGGGCGTTGTCGACCTGGACCACCTCGAGCCGCTCGAGGAGCCGGCGTAGCGCGCGGACGGCGCGCAACCCGACCCGGGGGTCGGTGCTGCCGGCTGCCGCCGCTAGTTCTGTCGCCTGACTCATGCCGTCAACATACGTTGACAATGCCCTCCCGTCAACCCTGGTTGACATGATCGGTTCGCGGTGACAGCAGCCGCCGCGCACCGGAGCCCTCACGACCGAGCACGTCCCGCGGGTTGGTCAAATGACAGGCCCGCAGCGACAAGCAGCCACAGCCGATGCAGTCACTCAGGTCGTCCCGGAGCGCCTGCAACTGCGCGATGCGGGCGTCGAGCTCGATACGCCAGGCCGCCGACAGCCGGGCCCAGTCGTCGGGGTTCGGGGTGCGTTCGCTGGGCAGCTGGTCCAGGGCTTCGCGGATCGCCGTCAGCGAGATGCCGACGTGCTGGGAGGCCCGGATGAACGCGACCCGCCGCAGGGTGTCGCGACTGTACCGGCGCTGGTTGCTCGTCGTCCGCGTGCTGCGGATGAGGCCCTTGCGCTCGTAGAAGTGCAGCGCCGAGACGGCGACACCGCTGCGGTCGGCGACCTGACCGACGGTGAGTTCGTGAAACGTGGTGTGGGGCCTGGGCATGGATCGACCGTACCGCTTGACCTCAACCATGGTTGAGGCCAGAGGATCAGCGGCGTCCCGAAACCGCGAGCAAGGAGCCTCTCCGTGACCACAGTTCTCGTCATCGGCGCCACCGGGCAGCAGGGCGGCGCCGTCGTCGATCTGCTGCTCCAGCACGGCCACGAGGTCACCGCCTATGTGCGCTCACCCGAGTCGCCGCGCGCCCAGGCGCTGTCCGCCGCGGGAGCACGGCTCGTCGTCGGCGACCTGGGTGACCCGGCGGCGCTCGCCTCCGCCGCTCGCGGTGTCGACGCGGTCTTCGGGCTGTCCGTGCCGTTCGGATCCGGCGGGAAGGACGAGGAGATCGCCCAGGGTCGCCTCCTGGTCGACGCGGTGACCGAGTCGCACCTCGTCTACTCCTCGGTACGCGGCGCCGACCGGATGGTCGAGACCGACATCGACCACGCCGACAGCAAACAACACATCGAGGCGTACCTGCGCGCGCGGGAGGTACGCGCGACCGTCCTCGGGCCGGTCTACTTCATGGAGAACGTCCTGAACACCGGGTTCAGCCGCCTCACCGACGGGATCCTGGCCAACCCGTTGTCCGGGGGCAAGCCGCTGGACCAGGTCACCGTCCGGGACATCGCCGGCCTCGCCGTGCACGCCATCGAGCACCCCGAGCGGTTCGTCGGCCAGCGGATCGACGTCGTCTCCGACCGGGTGACCGGCGAGGAGGCGGCCGGCATCCTCAGCGACGTGCTCGGCCGCGAGATCCCGTACCAGCAGCTGCCGTTGGACCAGGTCCGGCAGTGGGCCGGCGACGAGATCGCCGACATGTTCCAGCGCTTCGAGGACAACACCGACTTCGTCGACGTCGACGCGCTGCACGCCACGTACCCCGACGTCGCCTGGCACCGCTACGCCGACTGGGCGCGCACCGTCGACTGGGACCGGGTCCTCTCGGGCCGGACGAGCGGGCGATAACGCAACGACGCTACGCTGCCCCGCTCATCCGACTACCCTCGGTCAGGGACAGCTTGGTCGTGCCGGGCGCGACGCCCGGGAGGTGATATCGGATGGCCGCACCCGCCGACGCAGCGGTGCTGGTCGGCCTCGGGTCGGAACTCGACCTCCCGGTCGTCGAACAGGCCGCGCAGGAGGCCGCCGGACACGGCCGGCCACTGCACCTGCTGCACACCTTCGACTGGCGCGCGGCCTTCGCCGCGGACACCGTCGCCGCTCCCCGCGACCAGGCCGAAAAACTGATCACCCGCGCCGCCCAACTCGCCCACCAGACCGAGCCAGGGCTGACCGTACGCGGGGAGATCGTCGAGAGCACCATGCTGCCCACCCTCATCCGCCGCTCGGAGGGCACCTTCCTGCTGGCCGTCGGCGACAGCGGCATGGCGGGCAGCGGCCAGTGTGTTCCGGCCGATACGACAGCCGTGCAGTTGGCCGCACGCGCCGGCTGCCCCCTGCTGGTGGTTCGACGTGAACCGCCACCGCAGGGCCCGGTGCTGGTCGGCGTCGACGGCTCCCCCAGCTCACACCTCGCCCTCCAGTGGGCCGTGCGCTGTGCGGCCCGCCGGGGAGCCCGACTGCTGGCGCTGCGGGTGGTCGAGTACGACGAGGACACCGACGCGGTCGCCGAGCAGCTCACCGAGGCACTGGCCCGGCACGCCGGGCGGGACCACACCGTGCCGACCGAGTGTCGCGTGGTACGCGGCGACCCCGCCGACGTGCTGATCGACACCTCCCGCAACGCGCAGGTGGCGCTGGTCGCCGCCCGTGGCGACGAGCCGGGGCGGGCCATGCTGGGCGCGGTCGCCCAGTCCCTGCTCTACCACTCCCCGGCCCCGGTGGTCGTCGTCCGCGGCCTGGCCGAGGCGCCGCTGACCGGGCCCGGCGCCCGATCGGCACGGGACCAACGACCCTGACCCACGGCGTCCGCAGCGGCCGGGCCCGGTGCCGGACGCCCCACTCCAACCCGCGAGAGGCAGCATGATGGAGACCGCTCTCGACGTGCACCACGCCCTCAGCGACGACGAGCTGCGCCGGCTGGACGCCTACTGGCGCGCCGCTAACTACCTCACCGTCGGGCAGATCTACCTGCTGGACAATCCGCTGCTGCGCGAGCCGCTGACCCCCGACGACATCAAACCCCGGCTGCTCGGGCACTGGGGCACCAGCCCCGGCCTCAACCTGATCTACGCCCACCTCAACCGGGTGATCGTGGCGCGCGACCTCAACGCCATGCTGGTCACCGGCCCCGGCCACGGTGGGCCGGCCATCGTGGCCAACACCTGGCTGGAGGGCACCTGGTCGGAGCGCTACCACGACGTGGGGCGCGACGAGGCCGGCATGTCCCGGCTCTTCCGCCAGTTCTCCTTCCCGGGCGGCATCCCCAGCCACGTCGCGGCGGACGTGCCGGGTTCGATCCACGAGGGCGGCGAGCTCGGGTACGCGTTGAGCCACGCCTACGGCGCCGCGTTCGACCACCCGGACCTGCTGGTGGCCTGCGTGATCGGCGACGGCGAGGCGGAGACCGGCCCGCTGGCCGGCAGTTGGCTCTCCGACGTGTTCCTCAACCCGGCGCGGGACGGCGCGGTGCTGCCCATCCTGCACCTCAACGGTTACAAGATCGCCAACCCGACGGTGCTGTCCCGGATCCCCGAGGACGACCTGCTCGACCTCCTGCGCGGATCCGGCTACCAGCCGTACGTGGTGGCCGGTGACGAGCCCGCCCGGGTGCATCGGGCCCTCGCCGCGACGCTGGACCGCGTGTTGGGCGAGATCGCCGAGATCCAGCGGCGGGCCCGCTCCGAGGGCGTCGTCGAACGCCCCCGCTGGCCGATGATCGTTCTGCGGACGCCGAAGGGCTGGACCGGCCCGCGTGAGGTCGACGGCACCCAGGTGGAGGGCACCTACCGCGCCCACCAGGTGCCGCTGTCGGGCGTACGCGACAACCCGGCGCACCGGGCCGAGCTGGAGCACTGGTTGCGCAGCTACCGCCCGGAGGAGCTGTTCGACGCGACCGGCGCGCCGGTGGAGGAGCTGCTGACGCTGCCGCCGCGCGGTGACCGGCGGATGAGCGCCAACCCGGTCACCAACGGCGGCGTGGTGCTGCGCGACCTGACCCTGCCGGACTTCCGCGACTACGGCGTGGAGGTCCCCGAACCGGGCACGCCCATCGCTGGCGCGACCGGGGTGCTCGGCCCGTGGATCCGCGACGTCATCAGCGCCAACCCGGAGACGTTCCGGCTGTTCGGCCCGGACGAGGTCGCGTCCAACCGGCTGGGCGCGGCGTTCGAGGTGACCGGCCGGGCCTGGGTGGCCGCCACCGTGCCCGGCGACGACCACCTCTCCCCCGACGGCCGGGTCATGGAGGTGCTCTCCGAGCACCTGTGCCAGGGCTGGCTGGAGGGCTACCTGCTGACCGGCCGGCACGGCGTGTTCACCAGCTACGAGGCGTTCATCCACATTGTCGACTCGATGCTCAACCAGCACGCCAAGTGGCTGAAGGTCACCCGGGCCATCCCCTGGCGGCAACCGATCGCGTCGCTCAACTATCTGCTCTCCAGCCACGTCTGGCGGCAGGACCACAACGGCTTCTCCCACCAGGACCCCGGCTTCATCGACCACGTCGTCAACAAGAAGGCCGAGGTGGTGCGGGTCTATCTGCCGCCGGACGCCAACACGTTGCTCGCCACCATGGACCACTGCCTGCGCAGCCGGCACTACATCAACGTGGTGGTGGCCGGCAAGCAGGCCGCCCCGAACTGGTTGACGATGACCGAGGCGATCCAGCACACCCGGCGTGGCCTGGGCATCTGGGAGTGGGCCAGCAACGACGGCGACACCGAACCGGACGTGGTGCTCGCCTGCTGCGGAGACGTGCCCACCCTGGAGACGTTGGCCGCCGCCGAGCTGCTGCGCGAGAACCTGCCGACACTGAAGGTGCGCCTGGTCAACGTGGTCGACCTGATGCGACTCCAGCCGGACACCGAGCATCCACACGGCCTGACCGACAACGAGTTCGACACCATCTTCACCCAGCACCGACCGATCATCTTCGCGTACCACGGTTATCCCTGGCTGATCCACCGCCTCACCTACCGCCGCACGAACCACGAGAACCTGCACGTGCGTGGTTACAAGGAGGAGGGCACCACCACCACTCCGTTCGACATGGTGATGCTCAACGACCTGGACCGCTTCCACCTGGTCATCGACGTCATCGACCGGGTGCCCGGGCTGGCCGCCGGCGCCGCGCACCTGCGCCAACGGATGGTCGACGCCCGGCAGGCGGCCCGCGACTACACCCGGCAGTACGGGGAGGACGACCCCCAGGTCGCCGAGTGGCGCTGGGTCCGCGAAACCGACCCGACCACCCCCTGAAGGAGGACGACGTGCGCGACGCGGAGATCCTGGTCGGCTACGACGGCTCCACCGATGCCTCGGTGGCCCTGAACTGGGCGATCGACGAGGCACGGCACACTGGCCAGCCGGTGCGGCTGGCGTACGTCTTCGAATGGCTGACGGTGGCCAGTTGGGTCGGCCCGGGCGTGGCCCCCGGCGTCTGGCCGGACGACACCGCCCGCCGGCAGGTCGACGACCTGGTCCGCGGGGCCGCGGCGGACGCCACGGCGGCGAACCCCGGGTTGACCATCACCGGCGAGGTGTACGACGGGCCGCCCGCGCTGGTGTTGCAGGAACGCTCGGCGGAGGCCGGGATGCTGGTGCTCGGCAGCCGGGGTCACGGCGGGTTCGGCGGCCTGCTGGCCGGGTCGACGGCGGTCTCCGTCGCCGCGCACGCCCACTGCCCGGTCGTGGTGGTCCGGGACGGGGCCGACAGAGCCCTGGCCGGCCCGGTGGCGGTCGGTGTGGACGGCTCGGACGCGTCACTGGTGGCGCTCGGTTTCGCGGCCGAACGGGCCGCGCAGCGGCAGGTGCCCCTGCGTGTGCTGCACGCCTGGACACCGGGCCCCGGCGGGGCGGCCGGGGTGCCGGACGAGCGGGCCGCCGTGGAGCAGGCGCTGGAGCCGTGGCGACGCACGTTCGCCGAGCTGACCATCGCCGTCGACCTGGTTCCGGCCAGCCCGGCGGCGATGCTGATCGAGGCGAGCCGGGACGCGCGGCTGGTGGTGGTCGGCAGCCGCGGCCGGGGTGGACTGGCCGGGATGCTGCTCGGCTCGGTCAGCCAACAGCTCATCCAGCACGCCGCCTGCCCGGTGGCGGTGGTCCGCGAACGCTGACCGTGTCGCGGACCGCGAGAGGCGGTCAGGCAGCGAGCACCGTGGCCTCCAGCGTCGGGTCCAGCCCGATCGAGCCGCGGTGCGGTCGCCCGGCGCGCGGCGGAACCGCACCGACCTCGCGCAGCCACCGCCAGGTGTCGGCGACCGTCTCGGCCACCGGCCGGCAGATCAACCCGGCAGCGAGGGCCCGGGTCACGTCCCGTTCCAACAACCCCCGGGACGGGTGGCCACGCGGCAGCCAGATCGGCAGGTCGCTCCATGGCTGCACCCCGGCGGCGAGGATCGACGCCGGGTCGGTCCACCGCAACCGGGCGTCCGAGCCGGTGACGGCCACGCACGCGTCGAGCAGCTCGCCCATCGTGGTCTGGGTGGGACGGCCGACCGCGTTGACCGTGCCGCCCACCCGCCGGGCGCCCGCGTCGAGCATCCACCCCGCCAGGTCGCGGACGTCGACGTACTGCACCGGCAGGTCGGCCGGGGCGGGAGCCAGCACGTCCCCGCCCCGCTCGACGCGCCGTAGCCACCAGGGCAGCCGACCGATGTCCTCGCCCGGGCCCAGGATCAGGCCGGCCCGGGCGACCAGCGCACGCCGACCGAACACCTCCCGCACGGCGCGCTCGGCACCGGCCTTGAGCTGCGGGTAGTCGCCGTCGACGGCGCCCGGGTCGGCGTCCACCACCGGGGAGTCCTCGTGCAACCCCGCTGCGGCATGGTCGGCGTAGACCGACCCGCTGGACACGTACACGTAGTGACCGACCGTGTCGACCAGGGCGCGCGCGGCGTCGCCGGCGGCCCGCGGCGCACCGTCCCAGGTGTCCACAACGACGTCCCACTCGCCGCCCGCCAGAGCGGCCAGGCCGTCCGGCGCGGTGCGGTCACCCCGCAACCGGTGTACGCCGGACGGCACCGTGCCGTGCAGCCCTCGGTTGAACACCGTCACCGACCAGCCGCGGCGCACCGCCTCGGCGACCGTCGCCCCGCCCACGAAGCCCGTACCACCCAGCACCAGCAGTCTCATGCGCTCCACCCTGCTGGCACCGGCCGGCGACGGGCGCCCCCGTTCGCCGGCAGCGGATCTGCCCGTGGCAGAACCGGACGGCGGCGCCGCCGTTCACCTGGTGCCGGTCGCCGACCCGGCCAGCGCGCTCCTGCGGCGCAGCAGCGCCGCACGCGCCCGACGGGCGGCCCGCAGGTTCAGGGCCGCCACCGCGCCGAGCAGGAGCACGACGCCCAGCAGCGCCGGCTCCAGTTCGTGGCGCAGCAGGCTGATGATCAGCGCGCCGACGCTGAATGCCAGCCAGGCCCCGACGCCGAGCCAACCGGCGACCACCCGATCCCGGGCGAACAGCGGAGTCCGTCGGGTCACGGCCCAACCACCGAAGACCGCCCAGCCCAAGCCGATCGCCACCAGGACGGCGAAGGCCACGTTGGTGCGCGTCGGCAACCCGGGCTCGGTGGCCCAGAGCAGGCCGATCAGGGCGCTGGCGGTGAGACCGGTGAAGGCCAGGGCCAGGTAGCCGACCCGCCTGCGCAGCGACAACGGCGCGTCCAGTCGCGCCAGCACCTCTTCCGGAGTCATGCCTCGTACCCCTTCCGCACCAGCTCGTGACGTAACAACCTGCGGGCCCGGTTGAGCCGCGACTTGACAGTGCCGACGGGTACGCCGCAGATCAGCGCGCACGCGTCCAGCGGCTGGTCCTCCAGGTAGAACAGCAGAAGCACCTCCCGTTCCCGGGCGGGGAGCGCCGCCAGCGCCCCGGCCAGCGTCTCCCGGTCGACGACTTCCTGCGCCTCGTCGCCGCCGGGCAGGTCATCGACCGGTTCGGGCTCCGGGCGGGCGTACGCCTCCCGCAGCCGGTTCATCACCGCCCGGCGGGCGATGATGAACAGCCACGGGGTGAACCGGTCCGGCTGCCGCAACGTCGGCAGCCCCTTGACCACCGCCAACCAGATCTCCTGCACCACATCGTCGTCGGACCCACCGAGCATCCGCCCGACGTACCGTTCGACCGCCGGATGCCAGCCCTGCACCAGCTCGGCGAACGCCTCCCGTTCGCCCAACTGGCAGCGGACCACCAGCAACTCATCGCTCATCGGCCCTCCTTCGCCTGTTCAGTCGGCGTGAAAGCCCGGCAGGTTCACGACCCGCCACAGCGAAAAACCGGCGTCGGCGGGTGGGGGGTCGCGACGGTAGACCCCCGCCCAGAATGCAGGAAAGCCACCCCGGGCATGGTCAACGAAGCCGCCGATTGCGAAACTGCTTCAATCTTCCTCAGCACAACCCGGACGGAGCAGGGAATGTCCAGCACCCCGCTGTCCCTGCCGCAGCCCTCCGCGCGGGCGCCCGAGTTCGGCCGCGACGCGCTCATCGTCTGCGAGAACCTGGTGCGGATCTACCAGACCAGTTCGATCGAGGTGCAGGCACTGCAGGGCCTCGATCTGGCCGTGGAGAGCGGTGAGCTGGTCGCGGTCGTCGGTGCCTCCGGCTCGGGCAAGTCGACTCTGCTCTCCATCCTGGCCGGCATCGACGCCCCCACCGCCGGGCGGGTCCGGGTCGAGGCGTGGAACCTGCTGGCGATGTCCCGCGCCGACCGGGTGGACTACCGACGGCACACCGTCGGGTTCGTACGGCAGCAGACGGCCAGCAACCTGATCCCCTACCTGACCGCGCGGGAGATGGTGGACCTGCCGATGACGGCGGCCCGTACCCCGAAGCGGGAACGCCGCGAGCGCGCCGGCGAGCTGCTGGACAGCCTCGGTGTCGCCGACTGCGCCGATCGCCGCCCCGGGCAACTCTCCGGAGGGCAGCAGATGCGGGTCGCGATCGCGGTGGCGCTGGCCAATCAGCCACGGGTCCTGCTGGCCGACGAGCCGACCGGCGAGCTGGACGCCGCCACGTCGGCCGAGGTCTTCGCTGTGCTGCGCGACGTCAACCAGCGTTACGGCGTCACCGTCGTCGTGGTCACCCACGACCCGGAGGTCAGCGGTCAGGTCGAACGGACCGTCGCGATCCGGGACGGGCGCACCAGCAGTGAGGTGCTGCGCCGCACCACCACCGACGCGGAGGGCGACACGCACATGATCGCCGAGGAGTACGCCGTGATGGACCGGGCCGGGCGGGTCCAGGTGCCCCGGGAGTTCCGCCAGGCGCTGGCGCTGACCCGGCGGGTACGGCTGGCCCTGGAACCCGACCACATCACGATCCGCCCCGACTCGGGAAGCGGCGAATGAGGAGCGAGCCGCTGCTGAACGTGCGCGGCGTACACCGGCGCTTCCCGGCCGGGCCGACCGTCGTACACGCCCTGCGCGGCGTGTCGTTCGACGTGGCCGCCGGTTCGATGGTGGCGCTGGTCGGCCGGTCCGGCTCGGGCAAGACCACCCTGCTCAACGTCATCGGTGGCCTGGACCGCCCGGACGCCGGCACCGTGCACGTCGACGGCACCGACGTCACAGCGCTCGACGAGGACGGCCTGTCCCGGCTGCGACGCAAGAAGCTGTCGTACGTCTTCCAGAGCTTCGGGTTGATCCCGGTGCTGTCGGCAGCGGAGAACGTGGCTGCCCCGCTGCGGATGGCCCGCGTCGCCCCGACCGAGCGCGAGCGGCGCGTCGAACTGCTGCTGGATCTGGTCGGCCTGGCCGACCACGCCCACCAGCGGCCGGCCGAGTTGTCCGGCGGCCAGCAGCAGCGGGTGGCGATCGCCCGCGCGCTGGCCGCCTCGCCCCGACTGCTGCTCGCCGACGAGCCCACCGGGCAACTGGACGCCGAGACCGGCCTGTCGGTGATGGCGCTGCTGCGCGGGATCGTGGAATCCGAGGGCGTCACCGTGCTGGTGTCGACGCACGACGCGGTGATGATGGCCCTGGCCGACCGGGTGATCCGCATCCACGACGGGCACCTCGACGAACAGGCAGCCGGGCAGCCGTACGTACCCGCGCCGGACGTACGGTGACGCGACGATGAGGTTGGTCAGCCGGCGCGCCCGCGCGCAGTGGCCGTTGCTGGCAGCCCTCCTCGGGGTCGTCACGATCGGCGCGACCCTGCTGGGCACCTGCACCCTGCTCGTCACCCGCACCGCCGAGCGGGCGCTGGAGGTCGCCATGGCCCGCGCCGCTCCCGCCGACGTCGACGTGACCGTCTACACCGGCACCGTCGAGGGCCGCGACACCCAGTCCGTCGACGCCGACACCCGTACCGTCGTGACGTCCACGCTCGCACCGATCCCGGTGACGACAACCGCGCGGGCGTCGACGGTGCTGCGGGCGCTGCCGCCCACGCTCGCCACGGGCACCACCGTCCCACCGCAGGCCTACCTGTCGGGGCTGGACGACCTGCCGACCCGCGCCGAACTGGTAACCGGGCGCTGGCCACAGCACCCGGGCGACGCGGTGCTGCTGGAGTCCACCGCGCACCTGCTCGGCCTCACCCCGGGTCGCCGGGTACGCCTCGGCGCCGAACTGGCCCACGCGCCCGTCCCGGCCATCGACGTGACAGTCGTCGGTGTGGTGCGCCCCCTCGCGGGACGCGGCTGGGACCGGGACCCGCTGGCCGCGGCCGGCTCCGCCATGGGCTACCGGGACGGCCGATTCATGCAGCCGGTCAACGCCTACGGCCCGTTCCTCGTCGACCTCGCCGACCTGGTCACCACCGGCGCCACAGTCGACCGGATGGAGGTCACCGCCCATCCGGACCTGTCCCACAACAGCCGCAGCGACCTGGAGACCGTGGCCGGGGCCGTCGACAACGCCGACCGCCGGCTGGCCGGCACCCTCGGCGAGCGCGTCCAGCTCGCACGGGTCGCCTCCAACCTGCCGCTGACCCTGCGGGCCGCCGACGACCAACGGCACGTCACCGCCGCCGTCGTACTCGCCGTCGCCGTCCTCGGCGGTGTCCTGGCCGCGACAGCACTCGTCCTCGCGGGCCGGCTGACCGCGGGCATCCGCGCCGACGAGACCACCCTGCGGGCCGCCCTGGGCGCCAGCCGTCGCCAACTCGCCGTCACCGCGACAGTCGAGGCCGGGCTCGTCGCCGCCGTCGCCGTCGGGCTCGCGATACCTGCCTCGTCGGCCCTGCACTCCGCTCTGACGCACCTGCCACCGCTGGACGGCGCCGGCCTGACCGTCCGGCCAGCCGTCGCCGGTGTCCAGGTCCTCGCGGTCGTCGGTGGCGCGCTGGTGCTCGCCGCCGTGCTCACCGTCCTGGCGATCCGACCCGTCCCGGCGGCCGGCGAGCGGCGCACCCGCCGCGAACTGCTGGCCCGATCCGGCGCCGACCTGCTGCTCGCGGTCTTCGCCGCCGTCGGGTGGTGGCAGCTGTACGCGCAGCCCACCACCGCCAGCCCGCGCGCCGACGCGGTCCGGGTGCTCGCGCCGGCACTGCTGCTCACCGCAGGTGCCGCCCTGGCCCTCCGGGTGGTACTCCCCGCCCTGCGCGGTGCCGACCGGCTGGCGTACCGCGCCCGCGGGCTGGCGCTTCCGCTGGCGGTCTCCGAGGCTGCCCGCCGGCCACAAGCCGTCGCCGCCGGGCTGCTCGTCGGGCTGGCCTGCGCGGCCGGAACCTTCGGCCTCGCCTTCGACAGCACGTGGCACCAGTCGCAACGCGACCAGGCCGCGCTCTCCGTGGGCACCGACCTGGCACTCACCCTCAGCACGGCGCCGGTGGCCGGAGACGGCGCCGTCGTCAGCGCGGCCACCACGGGAGCGGTGAGTCCGGCCCTCGACCGTGGCACCACGGTCGGTCAATGGCTCGGCACCGCCGGCGACGCGCCGCGTCTGGTCGCCGTCGACACCACCCGCGCCGACGCGCTGCTGCGCGGGCGGCTCGACAGCGAACGCGGATGGGCGGACGTCGGCACCGCGCTGGCACCACCCACCCGGGTCACCGGCCTCGCCGTCCCGGCCGGCGCCCCGCTCGTACTGAGCGGAACCGCCTCCGGCGGCACCCCGCTCACCGTGACGCCCACACTGCTGCTGCAGGACACCACCGGCCTGCGCACGACCTGCACCGGTCCCGCCGTACCACTCGACGGTCGGGAGGTTCGGCTGCCCGACTGCGCGTCGGCCGACGGACTGCGGCTCGTCGCGGTCGCCCTGCCGATCGCCGCCGACCCGGTCGGCGGACGCGTCGCCGTGGCCGTCACGCTCACCGTGCCGCCCGCCGGCTCGGCGGAGAGGTCCTCCGACGGGTCGGACTGGACCGCCACGTCCGCGCCGCCGGTCCCGGGCAGGTTGGTCGACCCGACGGTCATGATGTCCGCCACGCCGACGGGAACCGCGCTGCGGATGGCCACGACAGTCGACCTCGCCGGCGCCGACGACGCCGCCCGGACCCTCGTCGCCACCGCCTTCCCGGACCCCGGCCCGGTGCCCGTCGCCGTCTCCGACCACTTCGCCAGCGAGGTCGGCGCCGATCGCGGCAGCACACTCAGCGTCACGGTCGGCATCACGCCCGTCCCGGTCGTCGTCACCGAGGTCATCCCGACCGTACCGTCCGCCCCCGGCGCCGCCGCCGTGCTGGCCGACCTGGACACACTGTCCCGCGCACGCGTCGTCACCGGCGACCTGACGTTCCCGGTCGACGCCTGGTGGGTCGGCCACCCGGCCGAGCCCGGTGCCGCCGAGCGGGCCACCGCCCTGCACCTGGGCACCGTCACGACCCGCGACGCGGAGACCGCCCGTCTCACCGACGGCCCGCTGAGCGCCGGGCTGCCGGCAGCTCTCCGGCTCATCGTCCCGGCCGCCGCACTGCTGCTGCTCGCCGGCGTCGTCCTGCACGTCACCTGTGATCTGCGGGTCCGCGCCGTCGAGGTGGCGCGGCTGCGCGGCCTGGGGATGTCCCGACGCGACACCCGGGCCGTGCTGCTCGGCCAACACGCCGGTGTACTGCTGCCCCTGCTCGCGGCGGGCACGGCCGTCGGCGCGCTCGCCACCCACGTCGTCGCTCCCCTGCTGGTGCGCTCCGACACCGGCGCCGCGCCCGTCCCGGTCGCCCAACCGCACTGGCCGTGGCCGGCCGAGAGCGCCCTGCTCGCCGTCCTGCTGGCCGGATGTGTGCTGGCAGTCGCCATCGTGGTCACCGTCCAGGTCCGCCGGGCCGATGCCGCGCACCTGCGGGTGGCACCGTGAACCGGTGGTTGACCCGGCGGTGGCCGACGCCGCACTGGCCCAGCGTCCGTGGCCGTGGCCGTAGCGGCGTCGGGCCGCTGCTGCTCACCGCCGCCGTGATCGCGACGGTCGCGCTGCTCGCCGGGGCCGTGCCGCCGCTGCTCCGCGCCGCCGCCGACGACGCCGTCCGGGACACGGTCCGCGACGCCGGCACCGACTCGAACGTCCTGGCACACGCCGACTGGGAACGCGACGACGGACCGACCGGTGGTCGGGTGAGGATGCCCAACCTCGCCGAGGCGGTCGACGCCTTCCTCGCCCGAACGACATCCGCGCTCGGGCCGGACCTGGACGCCGCGCTGCTGCCGCCCGTCACCATCGTCAACGGCCCGATCCTCAGCATCACCGACGGCAACGCGCCGCGTACCTTCCAGTTCACCTACCTGGCCGGTGACCTCGGCGGCCCGGACGTCACCTGGATCGCCGGCAGCCCGCCCGGTCCCACCGTCTCCGACCGGTACGTCGAGGTCCCCTACGACGGACCCCCCTGGCCGGTGCAGATCGGCCTCTCCGAGGCGGACGCCGCCGCACTCGACCTCGGCCCCGGCGATCGGATCCCGGTCAAGGACGGCGAGGGTCGCGACAAGGACGTCCGGGTCAGCGGGATCTACCGACCCGCGGACAGCGCCGACCCGGCCTGGCGACTCGCCCCGGCACTGCTGCGTCCCGTACCCGGCGCGGACGGCGTCGGGACCACCCGGTTCAACGGCCTGTTGTCGCGCGAGTCGTTACCGGACGCCCGGCTCGCCGTCGACGAGGACCAACTGCGACGCACCGTCCACTTCGCACCCGGTCCCGACGCGCTCACCTCGGACTCCACGACGGCGCTCGCCAGCCAGGTGGTCAAGCTCAAGGCGACCTCCGGCGCGTCGAGCGACCGCGACCAGTCCCTGAAGTGGGAATCGCAGCTCGACGCCGTCCTGCGCGACGCCCGTACCCGTAACAACGCCGCTGCGGCGCAGGCCGCCGTCCTGCTCGCCGGGGTACTCACCGCCGCGGTGCTGGTCCTGCTGCTCGCCGCCGACCTGCTGGTCCGCCGCCGCGCCCCGGTGCTGAGCATCGCCCGGCAGCGTGGGGCGGCGCTCCCCGACCTCGGCGCGGAACTGGTCATCGAGTCCGCGGTGGTGTCCCTGTCGGCCGCCGCCGTCGGGCTCGCGCTCGCGCGCGCTGCCGCTGGAGACGTCGCCTGGACCTGGGCCGTTCCCGTGGTCCTGGCCGGCGTGGTCGCCGGGCCGGCGTTCGGCACCCTCGCCGCCGCCCGCGCCAGCCGTGACCGACGCCAACCCGCCAACCCCGCCGCTCGGCGTTGGATCCGGGCCACCGGCCAGCTGCGCCGCGCCGCCGTGGAGGGTGCTGTCCTGATCGCCGCGGTCGCCGCCTTCGTCACACTGCACCAGCGTGGGCTCCTACCCGTCGCCGCCGACGGCGACACCGGTGAACTGACCGGCGACCTCATCCTGCCGGTCAGCGCCCTCGCCCTGGGCGCGCTCGTCGGCGCGCTCGTCCTGCTCCGGCTACTGCCACTCGGGGCGCGGTTCGCGCTCCGACAGGCCCTGCGCTCACGCCGCCCCCTGGCCGTGTTCAGTGCCTCCCAGGCGACCACGACGGCCGGACGCGCGCTGCCCCTGCTGGTGCTGGTCAGCACCACGGCGCTCGCGTCGTTCGCGCTCATCCTCGGCGCCACCGTCACCCGGGGCCTGACCGACGGGGCGTGGAGCACCGTCGGCGCCGACGCCCGCCTCGACGTCGGCGCGGACGCCGCGACCGCCACGCCCGCACTCGCCCAGCGCATCGCCGCCGCACCCGGGGTGGAACAGGTCGTCGTCGGGCAGGTGACCGACTCGGCGCGCGTCTTCACCGAATCGACACTGCTCACCCCGCGCCTGGTCATCGTGGACGCCACCGCGTTCCAGCGCCTGCTGGCCACCACCGCGCTGCCCGACGCGCCGGCGCTGGCCCGGCTCACGGCCCCCGGCCCGAGCCCCGGGGAGGTCCCGGCACTGGTCGGCTCGAAATCCGGCGATCTGCGCACCGGCTCGCGGCTGCAACTCCCCCGCGACGACGCCCCGGCGATCCGTCTCGCCGCCGTCGGCACCGCTCCCTCCGTCGGCGGCGTCGACGACGTCGTCATCGTGGACGCCACGGCCCTTGCCCGCGCCGGGCTGCCCGCCGTCGCGAACACCGTCTGGGTGACCGGGCCCGGCGCGGGACGGGCCGTGTCGAACACCGGAGTCGCCTCCGACGTCGTACTGCGTACGGACGTCCTGCGGGCGCAGCGGGTGGCTCCGCTGACGGCCGGGCTGGTACGGCTGGCGTGGACAGCTGCCGCGGTGCTGCTGGCGCTGGGGTTGCTCGGCCTCACGCTGGCCGCCGCCGCCGGTGCGTCGCAGCGGTGGCAGACCCTCACCCGGCTGCGGACCCTTGGTCTGCGGCCACGCGACGTCCGCTGGGTCGCCGCCGGGGAGTTGCTCCCGCCGGTCGTGGTCACCGCGGTGTGCGGCCCGCTGCTCGGGGCCCTGCTCGCACGCCTGACGCTGGGCCCGCTCGACCTGCGGCTGCTCACCGGCCAGGCCGCCGACCCGGCGGCGGCCCGACCGTGGTGGCTGCTGGGCCTGCTGAGCGTGGCGCTGCTGGCGGCGGCGGCCACCGTCGTACCCGTCGAGTCGGCGCTGCGGCGACGTGACCGGCTGAGCGAGGTACTCCGCGCCGGCGAATGACCGCTGGTCACCCATGAAGAAAAGGCCCGTCGCCGGAATCCGGCAACGGGCCTTCTGATCGCTCTGTGTGGATGGTGGGCGATACTGGGTTTGAACCAGTGACCTCTTCCGTGTCAAGGAAGCGCGCTCCCACTGCGCCAATCGCCCGTGGCGGCCCCGTGGGGCACATCGCGAGCGGACGACGGGATTCGAACCCGCGACCCTCACCTTGGCAAGGTGATGCGCTACCAGCTGCGCTACGTCCGCACGTCCCCGGCGAGCGCCGGCGACAGGTGAACTCTACCCGATGCCAAGATCGCTTGGAACGGCACCCTGGGCGGTCGCGGTTGCGCTGGTCCCGCCCGGGGTACTGATGGGCACGACAGCGCACCACACCCCCTAAGGAGGCTGTCGTGGGTATCGGCACCAGCATCTTCCTGATCGCGCTCGGCGCGATCCTCACCTTCGCACTGGACGCGAGCGTCGGCGGCATCAACCTCGACGTGGTCGGCTGGATCCTGATGGGCGCCGGCGTGCTCGGCCTGATCATGACCACGCTGATCTGGGGTCGTCGCCGCCAGGTCGTCACCACGACCGAGCAGCCGGTGGAGTACCAGCGGGTCGAGGAGCGGCGGGACATCGCGCCGCCGCTGTGACCCGGCCACTTCACCGCTGGACGAGCCGCCAGACCACAGCGGATCCGGGCCGGCCACCTCGCTGAAGGCGGCCGGCCCGTCCGTGAACGCGATCGGTGGCAGCGCAGGACGGGACACGAGGCAACAGAGATGCCGGCCGCCGCCGGTGATGTCCTCGCCAACACCGCCTAGTCGATCATGGAATGGTGCTGCGTGAGTACCTACTCACGACAAGACAAAGCAGGCACCACAACGCCATGATCGACGGGCCCGCCGCCCTCGCCCGCGATCTTGCACTTTCTGTGCCGACACAAGTTGCATTTCACCCTCTATCGACAGCCGAAACTGCAAGATCGGCGCTGGCCAAGGGGGTTGCCGCCCTCGCGCTACGATCCAGATCATGAAGCCCCTCGACACGGTGCTGGCCGCGCACCGGGCGTACCTGCTCGGTTGGAACATCGGCGTCGCCGGGGGGCCGGGTCACCCGACCTACCGCAGCGATGTGCCGCACGCACCCCTCAACGGCGTGCTGCGGGTGGTCGGGCGCACGCCGCAGGACGCGCTCAGCGAGGCCCGGACGCGCCTGCACGGCGTACCCCGGATCTGGTGGGTCGGCCCGGAAAGCGACGCCGGCACCGCGGACGGCCTGGTCTCCCTCGGCGCGGCGCAGGTCGCCCGGATGCCGATCATGACCGTGGGGATCGGGGCGGTGCCGGAGGTGCCGACTCCGGCCGGCGTGCGGATCGCCGAAACCGCCGACCTCGCCACATTCGTTCCCGCCTATGCCCGGGTGTCCGGGATTCCGGCGGACGGTGTGGCGGCAACGATCGAACGGGAGAAGGCATTCACCGGCGAGGGCACAGTGCTGCGGCTCGCCGGTCACCTCGATGACGGCCGGATCGTCGCGACGGCGGTCGCCTGGATCAGCCACGGTCTGGTCACCCTCTACTTCGTCGGCACCCAGCCGGCGCAGCGCCGCAGAGGCATCGGCGCGGCCATGACCAGAGCCGCCCTCACCCTGGCCGCCGAACGGGGCGCCCGCACCGCCGCCCTCACCTCGACGGCCGTCGCTGAGTCGGTCTACCGCAGCCTCGGCTTCCGGCCGGTGGGCGAGTTCCGCCTGCTGACCTTCTGAACCGGCCCGCACCGCCCGCCCGCCGCCCGCCGCCCGACGGCCGCCCGCCCGCCCGACGGCCGCCCGCCCGACGGCCGCCCGCCGCCCGACGGCCGCCGCCCGCCCGCTCGCCGCTCGCAGCCCGCCGCCCGCCCGCGCCGCTCGCCGCCAAGATCGTGCTGGATCCTGGATGTAGTGGCCTCATCGACGGCGCGATACCACTACATCCAGGATCGGGCGCGACCTTGGCGCGGTGCCGGCCGCCCGGCGATGGTTGCCGGCGAAACCATTGACTACAGCGGCCAGACAGCGTTGTCTTTCCTGTGGCACCTGGGGAAGGGGAACGATGGTCGACGATTTGTCCCTCGTATTCTGTGTGAGCGCTGACGTGTCGGTACGCGAGCGGATGGTGCGGCGGCTCGACGGGCTCGGCACTCTGGTCATCTGCACCGACCTCACCGAGCTTCAGGCGATGATCGGCCCGCCGATGGTCAACGGGCCGGCCTCACTCCTCAGCCCCGCCCCGCCCGGTGCCGACAACGCATCAGCCCCCGCCCGCGAAGCCGCAGCCCGCGAAGCCGCAGCGCCCGAAGCCGCAGCCCGCGAGGCCGCCGCCGAAGCCGCTCCCGCAGTGAGGGCCGCCGCAGCACCGGGGGCCGCCGCCGCGCCCGTCCCTGCGGTGATCTCGGGACGGATCAGCCTGCATGACCTTGAGATCTACCCGCACGACCACCTGGTGACGTGGCGCGGAGAGAGGCTGAGCTTGACCCGACTCGAGCGCAACCTGCTCACTCAACTCGCCACCGCACCGGTCGGAGTCTGGACGTACCAGCAGCTCTTCGAATCGGTCTGGGGCTGCGCGTTCCTCGGCGACACGTCGAGCCTGCACTCGGCCGTGAAGCGGTTACGTCGCAAACTGCACGCCGTCGACGATGCCCTGCGCGTGCACACCGTACGAGGCGTCGGCTACCGGCTCAGCGTCGACTGATGACGTGGCACCGCAAGCGAAACGGCTCGCCACCGGTCTTCCGGTGACGAGCCGTTCTCCTTTGGTGGGCGATACTGGGTTTGAACCAGTGACCTCTTCCGTGTCAAGGAAGCGCGCTCCCACTGCGCCAATCGCCCGTGCTTGTTGCCGAGGTGGGGACGGGATTTGAACCCGCGTACACGGCTTTGCAGGCCGTTGCCTCGCCTCTCGGCCACCCCACCGAGGTTGCCCCCGTCATGCGTGGCGGCAGCTCCGAGCGGACGACGGGATTCGAACCCGCGACCCTCACCTTGGCAAGGTGATGCGCTACCAGCTGCGCTACGTCCGCACGCCCCCGGACGTTCCCGGGTGACGGATGAGAACTTTAGCCGAGTAGGTGTTTGACTGCCAACTCGGGGTCGCCTCGGCGCGTCCCGGCTGGTTGGGGCTGGAGCGGGATCACTCCCGGCCGGCTTCCTAGGTGGCTGGCCTGGTTCCTGAATCCAGCACTGACGGTCACGCTCCGACACTCCTCGGCAATGATCGTCATCATCGCGTCGCATACCTGACCATCGACGTCTCGACGACCCGGCACCGGGCAGCGGACCTCGGTGAACACTCTCCATGGAACGACTGACGACACCCGAAAGAAGTGTCCGGCTTCCGACTGCCACGGTGCGGATCGGCGCGCGGTGGTAACTGTTCGTGTTCAGTCGGATGGGCTACGGTAACGGTCGTGACGAGACGTGCGGCCGAGATCCGCCTGGATGCCCTGCTGCGCACCGCCTGCGACGTTATCGTGGAGCGCGGTCTGGCCAACACCCGGACGGCTGACGTGGCGAATGCCGCGGGCGTGAGTCAGGCGTTGGTCTTTTACCACTTCGCCACCAAGGAACGGCTGCTCGCGCAGGCCTTCGCGTACGCGGTCGAGCAGGATCTGGCCCGGCTCGACGCGGTGACCCGCTCCTCGGCCGCACCGCTGGCCAAGCTCCGCCGGATCCTCAAGCTCTACACTCCGGCCGGTCGGGCGACCTCCTGGTCCATGTGGATCGACGGCTGGTCCGAGTCGCTGCGCACCCCGGAGTTGGAGAAGGTCTCCCGGCGGCTCGACCTGCGCTGGCGACAGGACCTGGCCGCGGTGATCACCGCCGGGGTGGCCGACGGCACCTTCCAGTGCGCCGACGCCGACGGGGCCGCGTGGCGGATCAGCGCGGTGATGGACGGCCTCGCCGTCCAACTCGCCGTGCACGACCGGGTGATCTCCCGCCGTCAGTTCGGCGAGTGGGTCCGGCTGGTCACCGCCCGAGAGCTCGGCCTGGACCCGGCCGACCTCGACTGAGCTGGGCCAACCAGCACCGAGCCGGGCAAAACGGACTCAGTCCGCCCCGTCGAGCGGAACAATCGGCGGCATGGACCTCTTGGAGGCGTACCGCCGGAGCCTGGCCGAATTCATCGACCGGGTGGATCAGATCGAGCCCGGCCAGTGGTCCGACCCGACACCCTGCTCGGACTGGGACCTCCGCACGCTCGTCAACCACGTGGTGACCGAGGACCGGTGGAGCGTTCCGCTGCTCGCCGGCCGGACCATCGACGAGGTCGGCGACCGGCTCGACGGCGACCAACTCGGCGCCGACCCGATCGCGACGGCTCGGGAGGCCGCCGCGCAGGCCGAGATCGCCGCCACCCACCCCGGCGCGCTCGATCGCACCGTGCACCTCTCCGGCGGCGACACTCCGGCCACCGAATACCTGCGGCAACTCCTCGCCGAGCACCTCGTGCACGGCTGGGACGTGGCGGTGGCGATCGGGGCGGCAGCCACGGTTCGACCCGGACGCGGTGCACGCCGCCGCCCAGTGGTTCGCCGGCGAGATCGACGCCTACCGGCGCAACAACCTGGTCCACACCGGCGTACAGGTGCCCGACGACGCCGACGAGCAGGACCACCTGCTGGCCGCGTTCGGCCGCGACCCCGACTGGGCGCCGAGCGCCTGAGCGAATCTCGATCCACTGGCGCGACAGCGGCGCCGGACCTTGCCGTGACCTCGGGAGACTGATATCCACAGATGCGCATGCGTCACCGCGCATCTGTGGTCGGCGGCTCGCCGACCATCCCGCTCCCACGAGGAGGTCCCGTGCCACAACCGGAGTGGTCACCCCCGATGAGCCGGCGTCGACGCCGGCTCATCGCCATCCTGGCGACGACGGCGACGGTCGCCGCGCTGCTCCCCACCGGCATGAGCACCGCCGCCCCCACCGGCGGCGCGACATCCACCGAGCGCCGGTCCGGACCGTTCGCCGAGGGGCACACCCCCGCCGACGCCGACTACCGCGCCGGTACGGCGGCACCCGACGCCCGCCAACGCGGCCTGGCCCGCGCCGCCGACCCCGACGTCCGGTGGAACCGGCTCGGCACCCCACAGGCGCTCGGACCCGGCCGCACCCCGCTGGCCAGCGGGCTGCCCGCCGACCCGGAGGACGCCGCCCGCGCCTACCTGGCCGCCAACCAGGACCTGTTCGGCATGGACGCCGCCACGGTGGCCAACATGGAACGGGTGCTGGTCCGACCGATCGGCAGCGGCACCGTGGTCACCCTGCGGCAACGCTTCGGCGATCTGCCCGCCGGGCCGGACGGCCTCGTCACCCTCGCGGTCGCCGACGGCGCGGTGCTCTCGGTCAGCTCCTCGCTGGCCCGCGACACCGGCACGCCGGCACCCGCCACCCGCACCGCGGAGCAGGCGTACGCCGCCGCGCTCGCCGACGCCAAGCTGACCGCCGACGCGGTGGCCAGCCACACCGTCCGGTCGGTGGCCGTGCCCACCCCGCTGGACGGGCCACGGGCCGGCTACGAGGTGACCATGATCGGCGCGGACACCGGGCACCCCGCCGCGTTCACCAGCTACGTGGACGGCAGCACCGGGCAGGTGCTGGTCCGCGAGGACCTCGTCGACTTCGACTCCGACAACCCGAGCTGGGCGGTCTTCCCGGCCACCCCGCCTCGCGACCTCGGCCCCGGGCAGGACCCCCGGGTGCGCTGGTGCGGCGACCCGGCCCCCGGCTGCCAGGCCGCCTTCCGCGACCCGGCCACCGGCCAACCGTGGGACGTCGACGCGGCCACCGGCACGCCGACCTTCACCTCGCGCGGCAACTCAGCCAACACGGTGCTGTCCTGGGGTGCGAGCACCCCGGTCGTGCCGGCCCCCACCAGCCCGGAACGCCGCTACGAGTACCCCTTCACCGACCAGTGGCACCAGGCCCGGTGCAACCCGGGGGTGTTCACCTCCGCGCAGCGCAACGACGCGGACGCGTCGATCGCCAACCTCTTCGCCATGCACAACCGGATGCACGACTGGTCGTACCAGTTGGGTTTCACCGAGTCGGCGTGGAACCTCCAGGCGGTCAACCTCACCCCGTCCGGCCTGGGCGGTGACGCCGAGCAGGGCCGCGCCCAGCAGGGCGCGCTGACCGGCAACCGGAACAACGCCAACCAGGGCACCCCGCGCGACGGGTTGCCGCCGACCACCAACATGTACCTCTGGCAGCCGCAGGCCGGCGGGCCGTACCCGCCGTGTGTGGACGGCGACTACGACATGACGGTGATCGGTCACGAGTACACCCACGCGATCACCAACCGGATGATCGCCGGCCCGGACAGCGGGATCAGCGGTCACCAGGGCGGGGCGATGGGTGAGTCCTGGGGCGACCTGCTCGCCGCCGAGTACCTCTTCCAGCACGGGCTGCGCGCGCCCGGCGAGACGCCCTTCATCACCGGCGGCTACGTCACCGGCAACCTGGTCAGCGGCATCCGAAACTACGACCTGAGCCGCAGCCCGCTCAACTACTCCGACATCGGCTACAACACCGCCGGCCCGGCCGTGCACGCCGACGGGGAGATCTGGGGCGCGACCAACTTCCGGGTCCGCTCCGCCCTGGTGAAGCGGTACGGCCTCGGCACCCCGCAACGGCAGCTCGACTGCGCGCTGGGCACGGTCGCCGCAGATCAGTGCCCGGGCAACCGGCGCTGGTCGCAGCTGGTCTTCGACTCGTTCCTGCTCCAGGCCGCCAGCCAGGTCAGCATGCTCGACATGCGCGACAACATGCTCACCGCCGACCTGCTCCGCTTCGGCGGCGCTAACCAGGACCTCATCTGGACCGAGTTCGCCCGCTCCGGAATGGGCCGGGACGCCGCCACGAACGGTGCCGGTGACACCGACCCGACGCCGAGTTTCGCCTCGCCGCGCGGTGGCAACGCGACGCTCACCCTGCGCCCGCGCGGAGACAGCGCCGAAGCGCCGATCCGGGTGTACGTGGGGGCGTACGAGGCGCGGGCCGTGCCGGTGGCCGACACGGACCCGGCGACGCCGATCCCGGACACCGTGGAGATGGTGGCCGGCACGTACGACCTGCTCGCCGTGGCCCCCGGCTTCGGGCACCAGCGGCTCAGCGTGGTCGCCAGAGCCGGTCAGGACGGGTACGTCGACCTGCGGATGAGCCGCAACCTCGCCTCCACCGCGTCCGGCGCCACCGTCACCGGCGATGGGGTCAACCTGGACCGGGTCGTCGACGACACCGAGGCGACGAACTGGGCGTCCCTGGACGGGGTCGCCGGCCGGCAGCTCACGGTGGCGCTGGCGGGTGACGCCCCGCAGACGGTCAAGCGGGTCAACGTCAGCGCGATGCTGCGCCCGGCGATCACCGGCGACGCCGACACCGGCGCGCAGAACGCGCTCAGTGCGCTGCGCTCGTTCGCGGTGTCCGCCTGCAACGCGACGACCACCGACTGCGCGGATCCGGCGCGTTGGCAGCGCATCTACACCAGCGCGGGGGACGCGTTCCCCGGCGGGGCGTACCGGGCGTACAGCCGCGACATCAACCTCCGGACGTTCGCGGTGCCCACCACCCTCGCCACCCACCTGCGTCTCGAGGTGCTGGCGAGCCAGTGCACCGGCGGCCCGAACTACGCGGGCGAGCAGGACGACGACCCGGCCACGACGACGGACTGCGCGACCGCCAGCCCGGCCCGGAGCCAGGTCCGGATCGCCGAGTTCCAGGCGTTCTCGAAGTGACACGGTGGGGCCGGCGGATGCCCGCCGGCCCCACAACCCCCGATCAGCGAGCGCTACCGCCGGACGGCTCCCGTCGCGGACCCTGATCAGCGGTGTGCTCGGCTCCACGGGTCGGCGACGGCCGGGCGCTCCCAGCGCCGGTCCACCAGGGGATCGTCGCCCCCGTCGGCGTCGGCGGGCGCGGCCCGGGTCAGCTGCCGCAGCCGCAGCAGCAGCCCCACCCCGAGGAAGAGCAGCAGCCCGCCGAGGAGGAACGCGGCCTGCACCACGCCGAACGCGCCGGACTGCGAGACCGGGCGGTTGGCCGCCGGCGGCGCGGCGTCGGCCGGGTACTCCTCGACCGCCTCCTCCGTCGCCGCGCTCTCGTCCTCGGTCGGCGCGCTGGCCGATTCGGTGGGCTTCGGCGGGGTCTTCGTCGGCTGCGGGGTGCTGCTCGGCGCGCCGCCGACTCCCACCACCGAGCGGGTGGCGGTCTGCCGGGCCAGCAGGCGCAGGTTGGCGTCGTACGCCTCGGCGGCGAGGGTGACCCGCCCCTGGGTGACGTCCTCGGCGAAGGCCACCCGGTAGCGGGCCGTGACGGTGCGACCCGGGCAGAGCGTGCCCGGATCGAGTTGCCGGTCGGTCAGCCGGGCGGTGTCACCCTCGGTGCGGATCTGCAGCGGAAAGTCGCCGGTCTCCTCCACCCGGTCCATCTTCACCTGGTCGAGCCGCAGGCCGCCCTGCACGCTGAGCACCATCGACCAGCGCACCTTCGCGCACCTGGCGCGCCGGTCCGTCTGGGTGACCACTGCGGAGATCGTCCGCACCTGCTCACCGGCGGTGAACCGTCCCGGCAGGCCGCTCATCTCGGTGGTGAAGGCCGCCTGTGCCGGGGCGGCCACCGCTAGCTCCACCCCACTCAGACAGGCCAGCACCACCCCTGCCCTCAGCGCATACCGCCACACCGTCACCACCGCCGTCCTCCGTTCGGTCGCCTCCACCTCGCAACGCTAGAAGCGTCCGACGGCACCAACCAGACGGGTGTGTTCGCACCGGACGGCAAGGACGGGGTGGGTTTTCACCGACCGTGGTGAACCGGTCACCACTCCCCCGCGACACGCCGGGAGTCGGGCCGCTGGGACAATCACGCCGTGTCCGAGCTCTCCAGCACGTTCGTCCGGCTGCACGCCCGGCTGGCCCCGGTCCCCTTCGTACCTGAGGTGCGGCTGCACCAGGCGGACGAGCCGATCGGCCTGTGGGAGCTGACCGAGGGCGAGTTCTCCAGCGACCGGCCGCCGCCGTTCTGGGCGTTCGCCTGGGCCGGCGGGCAGGCCCTCGCCCGTTATGTCACCGACCACCCGGAGCTGGTCGCCGGCCGGCGGGTGCTCGACCTCGCCTCCGGCTCCGGCCTGGTGGCCATCGCCGCGGCCCGCGCCGGCGCGGCGTCCGTGCGGGCCGTCGAGGTGGACGAGTTGGCGGTGGCGGCGGTCGCCCTCAACGCCGAGGCCAACGGGGTACGCGTCGACGCCGAGTTCGGCGACATCCTCGACGGCGACGCCGGGGACGCCGAGGTGGTGCTCGCCGGAGACGTCTTCTACAGCGAGGCGATGGCCCGCCGGGTCCTGCGTTTCCTGCTGCGCGCCACCCGGGCCGGCGCGCCGGCGCTCGTCGGTGACCCCGGCCGGGCGTTCCTGCCCCGGGACCGCTTCGACGAGGTGGCCGGATACGACGTGCCGGTGCCGGAGGCGTTGGAGAGTGTGCGGGTGAAGCGCACCACCGTTTGGCGGCTGCGCGCCGGGCTGCCGGGGGCCTCCGGCTAGCGTGTCCGGGTGCTGTTCCGCAGCTGGGCGCAGGTGGCCGACCCCGCTTGGCCGGACGTGGCCCGGGTGCCGGACCACGTCGGCGGCACCCATCTGGTCGTGACCCGGCACGCGCTGGTCCGCGAGGTCCTCGCCGACCCGGCCACCTACCGACCGGACAACGCGCTGGACGCGGTGACTCCGATGCCGGTGACCGCGCTGCGGGTGCTCGCCGGGCACCGGTTCCGGCTGCCGCCGACCCTGGCGAACAACTCGGGCGCCAGCCATCCGCAGATCCGGGCCATCGTCGCTCAGGCGTTGCACCCGGCCCGGGTGGCCGCGCAACGGCCCTGGCTCACCGCGCTGGTCCGGGACCGGGTCGCCCGCATCGGTGCGGCGCTCGACGCCGGCGCGGCTGTCGACCTGTACGCGGATCTCGCCGCCGACCTGCCGCTGCTGGTGCTGGCCCGGCTGGTCGAGTTGCCGGACGCGCCGGTCGGCGCGGTCAAGGATTTCGCCCGCGCCGCGCTGGAGTTGTTCTGGGCACCACTGGACCCCGACCGGCAGCTGGCGCTCGCCACCGAGGTGGGCCGGTTCCACAGCGTGCTGCGGGACTTCGCGGCCGTCGGTGGCGGTCTGGCCGCCGAGCTCCGGGCGGCCGGGCACCCGCCGGACGTGGTGGTCGGCGCGCTCTTCTTCCTGTTGGTCGCCGGGCAGGAGACCACCTCGCAGTTCCTCACCCTGCTCCTGCACCGGCTGGCCGATGAGCCGGCCGTCCGGGCCGGCCTGCGCAGCGGCGAGGTCGCGGTGGCCGACGTGGTGGAGGAGGGGTTGCGGCTGGAACCACCGATCGTCACCTGGCGGCGGGTGGCGGTGACGGAGAGCACGCTGGGCGGCACGCGGGTGCCGGCGGGCAGCAGCCTCGTGCTGTGGCTGGGCCGCGCCGGTCGGGACCCGGCGGTCGTTCAGTCGCCTGACGAGTTCCGTCCGGGCCAGCGTGGATCGCGGCGGCACCTGGCGTTCGGGGCGGGCGCGCACCGCTGCGTCGGGGATGTGCTGGCCCGGTTGGAGGCGGCCGTGGTGGTGGCCGAGGCCGCGCCGCTGCTGGACGGGGTGACAGTGCTCCGTCCGCCCTGGTGCCCGGACAATCTCACCTTCCGGATGCCGGACGCGTTCGTGGTCCGCCGCCGCGCCGGGGACACCGGGCTGACCGGATCCTGACATCCGCTCGGTATGTTTCCGGGCGTGTCAGCCACCTCCACCCGTCGGATCCCTGCCGTCGTAACGCTTCTGGCCCTGCTGGCGTTGACTGCCTGCACAGTCGGTCCGAGCTATCCGGCGCACGCCCGGCAGGTCGCCGCGGCAAAGCCGACGCCGTCCGTCTCGGCGGCGACCCCCTCGACCTCGCCGTCCCCGAGCGCGAAGCCCGCGTTCAAGAGCCTGGCCTGGTACGTGTCGCAGGTGCCGACGTTCCCCGAGGCGCCACTGCCGCAACCGGTACCGCTGCCCACCACCGGTTCGGCCGCGTTCTGGCATCGCCTGCCGACCGACCAGAAGGTCGCCTTCATCACCATCGACGACGGTGGGCTGGCCCGCCCGCCGGGAGTGATCGACTTCATCTGGGAGGCGCGTATCCCGGTGACGATGTTCCTCAACTCGCCGGCGGCGGCGGAGCACACCGACTACTTCCGGCAGATCGAGGCGGTGGGCGGGGTCGTGGAGAACCACACCATCCACCACAACTCGCTGGCGGGCCGGTCCTACGACTACCAGAAGCAGGAGATCTGCGGCGCCGCCGACGAGTTAAAGGAGCTGTTCGGCAAGCGGCCCACCCTGTTCCGGCCACCGTTCGGTGAACATGACAGCACCACACTGAAGGCCGCGCACGACTGCGGCGCGAAGGCCGTCTTCCACTGGACCGAGACCGTCCACGAGGGAAAGGTGCGCTACCAGACCCCGGAGAAGGTGGTCCAGCCCGGCGACGTGCTGCTGATGCACTTCCGGCCGGCGCTGATGGACGACCTGCTCGCGGCGTTGAAGGCGATCCACCGCGCCGGGCTCACGCCGGCCCTGCTGGAGCAGTACGTACGGTGATCATCCCGCCACCAACCTGACGAAAGTCAGGGACGGGTGGTGCCGTTCGGGCGCGGCGGCGCGGCGGACCGCTCGCCTAGCGTCAGCGCATGATCACATTACGTGGGTTGACGAAACGGTTCGGGTCGACCGTCGCGGTCGACGCGTTGACGGTCGACGTCGCGCCCGGCCGGGTCACCGGCTTTCTCGGCCCCAACGGCGCCGGCAAGTCCACCACCATGCGGATGATCCTCGGGCTGGACCGTCCCACCGCCGGGCAGGCCCTGGTCGGCGGGCGCGCGTACCGGGAGTTGCGCCGGCCGCTGCACGAGGTGGGCGCGCTGCTCGACGCCCGCGCCATTCACCCGGCCCGGTCCGGCCGGGCGCACCTGCGGGCCATGGCACACAGCAACGGCATCCCGACCCGCCGGGTCGACGAGGTGTTGGACACCGTCGGGCTGGACGGGCGGGCCGCCGCCAAGCCGGGTCGGACGCTCTCACTCGGCATGGGCCAACGGCTCGGCATCGCCGGCGCGCTGCTCGGCGACCCGCCGGTGCTGATGTTCGACGAGCCGGTGAACGGCCTCGACCCGGACGGGGTGCGCTGGGTGCGGCAGCTGATGCGCTCCCTAGCCGACGAGGGGCGGACGATCTTCGTGTCCAGCCACCTGATGAGCGAGATGCAGCTCACCGCCGACCAGCTCGTGGTGATCGGCCGGGGGCGACTGCTCGCCGACGAGCCGATCGGCGAGGTGATCGCCCGCGGCACTGTCGCGGTTCGGGTCCGCAGCCCGCACCCGGATGGGCTGGCCGCGCTCGCCGCGCGGCTCACGGCCGCCGGGGCGAGCGTCGAGGCGGCCGACCGCAACGAGCTGACCGTCACCGGCGCCACCGCCGACCAGGTCGGCGACCTGGCCCACGACCTGGGGGTACGACTGCACGAGCTGAGCGCACACGCGGCGTCGCTGGAGCAGGCGTTCATGGAGCTGACCGCCGACAGCGTCGAGTACGCCGGTGGCCCGACCGGAGGTGGGGCGCGATGAGCACCAGCACCAGCACCAGCACCCGCCACGGCGCGGTGGCCGCCGAGTGGACCAAGCTCTCCTCGGTCCGGAGCACCTGGTGGACGGCGCTGGCCGGGCTGCTGGTGATGGCCGCCAGCGCCGGTCAACTGGCCATCTACGCCGCCAACGACAACACCAACGACGACCCGACCGACGACCGGGGAATCGTCACCGTCGGCAGCGTGCTCATCGACTCGGTCGAGTTGACCCAGTACGTGGTGCTGGCGCTGGGTCTGCTCGCGATCACCGCCGAGTTCACCAGCGGCACCATCCGTACGACGCTGCAGTGCACCCCGTCCCGCGGTCGCGTACTGCTGGCCAAGGCCGCCGTCGCCGGGGCGGTGACCTTCGCGCTCGGGCTGCTGCTCGGCGGCGTCGGCGCCTTGGTCGCCCGGCCGGTGCTCGGCGAGTGGGGCAGCGCCCCCGCCGCCGGCACCGTCGGCGACATCGTGGCGGTGGCGACCTACCTGGCGCTGGTCGGTGTGCTCGCCCTGGGCCTCGGCGCCGCGCTCCGCAGTGCGGTGCTCACGCTCACCGTCCTCCTCGCCACCCTGATGATCGTGCCGCTGTCGCTCCAGGAGCCGGACATCGACGTGCTGAACCGGATCGCCGACGTGTTCCCCGGCGTGGCCGGCGGGCACTTCCTGGCCGGCGACACCGAGCCGTACCCGCCAGTGGTCGGGCTGCTCCTGCTGGCCGGGTGGGCCGCCGCCGCACTGGTGCTGGGCCGGGCCGCACTGCGCCGCCGCGACGCGTAAGGCAGGGCCGCGCTGAGCGGGGGTCGATCGGCCCCCGCTCAGCCGTCGACCAACCCCGCCTCGTACGCCAGGATCGCCGCCTGCACCCGGTTGCGGACGTCCAGCCGGGTGAAGATGCTGGTCAGGTAGCTCTTCACGGTGCCCTCCACGAGGTGCAGCCGCCGGGCGATCTCGGCATTGGAAAGGCCCGCCCCGACCAGGGCCAGCACCTCCCGCTCCCGCTCGGTCAGCCCGGCCGCTCGGTCGCGGGCGGCGGGTCGACGGGCCAACCGGTCGGCACCCAGCTCGATCACCCGACGGGCCACCCTCGGCGACAGGTACGCCCCACCGTCGGCGACCGCGTGCACACCGGCGATCAGCTCACGCGGGTCACCGGCCTTGAGCAGGAAACCGCTCGCACCGTGCCCGAGCGCCCGGGCCACGTGGTCGTCCTCGCCGAACGTGGTCAGCATGATCGTCGCGGTGTCCGGCACGACCCGGCGGATCTCGGCGGCGGCGGCCAACCCGTCCAGCCGCGGCATCCGGATGTCCAGCAGCGCCACCCGGGGACGGTGGGCACGGACCAGTTCCACCGCCGCGTGCCCGTCGCCGGCCTCGGCGACCACCTCGATGCCCGGGTCGCTGGCGAGGATGGCCCGGACGCCGGCCCGGATCATCGCCTCGTCGTCGGCCAGCACCACCCGGATCGGCGGTGTCCCGGTCGTGTGGGTCTCCACTAGGCAATCCACTCCTTGCTGACCAGCCGGCCATCGGTGAAACAGAGCCGCCAGGTCGGCGCGGCGAGGGGAAAGTTACCGTCGGTGTAGTACTCGCAGCCGGCCCGGCCGACAGCCGCCGAGCGCTCCAACTGCCGCCGGGGCAGCCCGACCAGCTCCGACCGGGCCGCGCCGACACGCAGCTGGTCGAAGGTCGCCTGGTCCAGCACCGTCCCGGCGGTCGCCACCGGGTAGTAGACGAACGAGAGCACCAGGGCGAAACCGACCGGGGCGACGAGCGCCACCAGCAGGCTGCGCCGAACCCGCCGGCGGGCGTGGTGCAGCCGCCGCTCGGCATCCACCGGCCGCTCGGCCGGGCCGGGGCGTTCCTCGGACCATGACGTCGGCCCGACCTCGGCCACCGACCCGGTCACCTCCGGCGGCGTCGCGGTGGCCGGCAACACCGCCCGTACCGCGAACCCACCCTCGGCCCGACGGCCGGCGTCGAGCGTCCCACCGGCGAGGCGGACCCGCTCGGCGAGGGCTAGCAACCCACTGCCCTGCGACGGCGGGGCGGGCAGCGGGCCGGCCGGTGGCGCGTCGTTGACGACTGCCACCTCGACCCGGTCACCGTCGCGGCTGAGTCGCACGTCCACCGGGGCGCCCGGCGCGTACCGGGCCGCGTTGGTGAGCGCCTCCCGGACGATCCGGTGCGCCGCGTGAGAGGTCATCGCCGGGAGGTCCGCGACCGCCGGGGCGGCGTCCAGCCGTACCGCCATGCCGGCCTCGCGGGCACCGTCGACCAGATCGGCCACCGTCTCCCCGCTCGGTCGCAGCGACGCGCCAGCCTCCTCGCGGAGCACCCCGATGATCTCGTGCAGTCGCTCGGTGGCGGCGGAGACGCTGGCCCGCAACTCCCCGGCCGCGGCCCGGTGCCGGTCGTCCATTTCGGCGGCGACCTCCAGGGCGGCGGCGCGCAACGCGATCAGGCTGAGGTCGTGACCGAGGGAGTCGTGCATCTCCCCGGCGATCCGGGCCCGCTCACGCAGCCGGATCCGCTCGGCGGCGCCCCGCTGTTCGCGGGCCAGCGCGTCGACGTGCCGGCGACCAGCATCGGTCAACTCCTGCTGCTGACGGCGGTACCGGCCGACCAACCAGGGGAACACGGCGGCGAAGAGCAGCACCGAGGCGAGCAGGAACCAGGTGGCCGCGCCCGCGCCGAGGAACCCCAGGTTGAGCGCCGTGCCACCGGCCGTGATCAGCACGAACACCATGATCGCCGGACCCACCGTGGCGCTGCGTCGCCCGGCGAGATAGCTGAAGACCGGAATGGCGAACACGAAGTTGCCATCGGCCAACGACCCGAGCACCGCGAGCACCAGGGCGACCAACGGCTGACGTCGAGTCGCCACCACCGCCACACCGAGCAGCAGCAGCTTGCCGACCAACAGCGGCACCGTGTACCGCGAATACGGCGGGCTCGCCTCGGCGTAGCCGACCGGGGCGGCCACCACCGCAAAGAGCAGCACGTCCAGCAACAGGCGACGCCGCCGGTGCAGCCAACCCGGCGGCGAATGGTCGAGAATCCGCACGGCGGTCAGGCTACCCACGCCCGACCTGCGCGGACACCGACGAAAGTCAGGTGTTCAGCCGCTCTCCTCGGCCCAGACCCGCCAGTCGTCCAGCACCCCGTGCAGGGCCGGAGTGAGCCAACCCGGCGCGGACCGCCGGAACACGCCCGGGTCCATCGCGCCCGCGCCGTCCGGCAGCGCGCCGAGCAGATTCGGCACCAGGTCGGTGAGGTTCGTCCAGTGCACCAGCTCCGGCCGGGCCGGCCAGGCCCCGATCACCACACCGGCCGGCACCGCCCTACGGTCCAGCGCCTCCAGGGTCAACGCGGTGTGGTTGAGCGTGCCCAACCCGGCACGGGCGACCACCACCGCCGGCGCGCCGAGCGACACCGCCAGGTCGGCCATCGTCCACGCCTCCCCGGACGGCCGCAGCCCCATCGGAACCAGCAACCCACCCGCGCCCTCGATCAACACGAGGTCGTGCTTGTCGGCCTCCGCGCGGACGGCGTCCACCGCCGCGTACAACTCCAACGGCGGCAGGTCGGCGACCCGCGCCGCAGCCAACGGGGCGAGCGGATCCGGATAGCTCGCCAGGGTCCGACCGGTCAGCGGCGCGGCCAGCCGGTTCACGGCGTCCACGTCGCCGGGCTCACCGCCGGCCGTACCGGTCTGGCCCGGTTTGACCACCGCCACCCGCAGCCCGGCGGCCTGCGCGGCGGCCGCGATCGCCGCTGTCACCACCGTCTTGCCGACCTCGGTGTCCGTCCCGGTAACCAGAACCGGCCCCGCCCAGCCGGTCACGGCGCCACCTCGGCTCGCGACTGCGGGGCTCGCAAACCCGGCTCACTCCTCGCGCTCACGGCGCGGTGTCCACGATGACGTCCAGCGCCCGCTCGAACGCCGCCCGGGGCACCCCCGCGCTCACCGTCAGGCGCAGGCGGGAGCGGCTGTCCGGGGTGGATGGCGGCCGGAAACAGCCCACCGCGACACCGCGGTCCCGGCAGTCCGCGGCCCACGCGGTCGCCGCCTCCGGACCCGGGGCGGTCACCGAGATCACCGCCGCGTCCGGGGCGGAGACGGTCAGCCCGGCTGCCCGCAGTCGACCGACCGCCAGTCCCACCCGGTCGGAGAGTTCGGCCCGCAGGTCGTCGCCGGCCTGGGCGAGCCGCAGCGCCGCGTGCACGCCGGCGGCGACCGCCGGCGGCAGTGCCGTGTCGAAGATGAACGTGCGCCCCGTCTCGACCAGGTGCCGGACGAACTCGGCCGGGCCGGCGACAACGCCACCCGCGCCACCGAGCGCCTTGGACAGGGTGGCGGTGACCACCACGTCCGGCTCGCCCGCCAGCCCGGTGGCCGCCACCGCGCCCGCGCCGGCCGGACCGGTCAGACCCAGCGCGTGCGCGTCGTCGACCAGCAGCAGCGCCCCGTGACGGCGGGCCACCGCGTGCAGCCGAGCCAGCGGGGCGAGATCACCGTCGACGGAGAAGACCGACTCCGTCACCACCACCGCCGGGCGGCCGGGAGCGGCCGCGAGCGCGGCGGCCACCGCGTCGACGTCGGCGTGCGGGGTGACCACCGTCTGCGCACCGGAGATGCGGCAGCCGTCGATCAGCGACGCGTGGTTGTGCGCGTCGGAGACGAGCAGCGTCCGAGGTTGGACGAGCGCCCGCAGCGCGCCGAGGTTGGCGAGGTAGCCGGAGGAGAAGACCAGGGCGCCGTCGGTGCCCAGCCAGCGGGCCAGGTCCTCCTCCAGCGCCTGGTGCGCGTCGGTGGAGCCCCGGACCAGGCGCGACCCGGTAGCCCCCAGCCCGTACGCCGAGAGGGCCGCCGTGGCCGCGGCGACGACGTCCGGGTGGGTGGCCAGGCCGAGGTAGTCGTTGCCGGCCAGATCGGTCATCTGATCGTCGGCCGGACGCGGATGCAGTCGCCGGGTGAGCCCGGCCTTCGCCCGCAGCTCCGCGCGGCGATCGAGCGCCGCCAGCCAGTCCGCCACCGTCACCCTCCCCCCGCTGTGTGTGCCGGTCAGCCCGACACCCGCCGGGCGAAATTACCACCCGCCGCCATCGGCCCGACGATTCCACTCGGTGCGGGGCACCGACGGGCCGCCAGGTCATTCAGGCTGATCGGGGAGCCTTGTAGGGTACGAGCCATGCCAGAGATCCTCGACCAGGCCCGGACCCAGGTCCTGGGTGACGGTGTCGGCCTCGATCAGGCCGGCATCCTCGCCGTGCTGAACCTGCCCGACGAGCACCTGCCCGCCGCCCTCCAGCTCGCTCACGACGTGCGGATGCGCTGGTGCGGCCCGGAGGTCGAGGTCGAGGGCATCGTCTCGCTCAAGACCGGCGGCTGCCCGGAGGACTGCCACTTCTGCTCGCAGTCGGGCCTGTTCACCTCGCCGGTGCGCTCGGTCTGGCTGGACATCCCGTCGCTGGTCGAGGCGGCGAAGCAGACCGCCGCGACCGGGGCGACCGAGTTCTGCATCGTCGCCGCGGTCCGCGGTCCGGACGCCCGGCTGATGAAGCAGATGCGCGAGGGCGTCGCCGCCATCAAGGCGGCTGTCGACATCCAGGTCGCCGCGTCGCTGGGCATGCTCAGCAAGGAGCAGGTGGACGACCTGGTCGACATGGGTGTGCACCGCTACAACCACAATCTGGAGACCTGCAGGTCGTACTTCCCCAACGTGGTCACCACGCACTCGTGGGAGGAGCGCTGGGAGACGCTGCGGATGGTTCGCGACTCCGGCATGGAGGTGTGCTGTGGTGGCATCCTCGGCCTCGGTGAGACCGTCGAGCAGCGGGCCGAGTTCGCCGCGCAGCTCGCCGAGCTGAACCCGCACGAGGTGCCGCTCAACTTCCTGAACCCGCGTCCGGGCACGCCGCTCGGTGACCGTCCGGTGGTGGAGGGCAAGGACGCGCTGCGGGCCATCGCCGCGTTCCGGCTGGCCATGCCGCGCACCATCCTGCGGTACGCCGGTGGCCGCGAGATCACCCTCGGCGACCTCGGCACCCGTGACGGCCTGCTCGGCGGCATCAACGCGGTGATCGTCGGCAACTACCTGACCACGCTGGGTCGACCGGCGACGGCCGACCTGGAGCTTCTGGACGAGTTGAAGATGCCGGTCAAGGCGCTCTCCGCCACGCTGTGACGACGATGACGACGACGGAGCTGTGGTGCGACAGGTGCGGTGAGCCGGCGACGGCCACCGTCCACCCGGCCTGCGCGTCGGCCCGCCAGTTGGAGCCGCCCCGGTTCTGCCCCCGCTGCCGTCGCCGGATGAAGGTTCAGGTGCTGCCGGTGGGCTGGTCGGCGGTCTGTGTCGAGCACGGCGAGATGCGAGGCTGAGCCGGATGTTGCGAGGGCGCGCGGTGACACTACGACCGGCGACGGTCGCGGACGTGCCGGCCCTCGCCGCGATCCGGGCCGACCCGGAGGTACGCCGGTGGTGGCGGGGCGGCGACGACCTGGCCGACTCCGTGCGCGCCGACCTCGCCGACGACGACCTGCACGTCTACGCGATCGAACACGACGGTCGGGTGGTCGGGGCGATCCAGTGGTATGCCGAGGCCGACCCGGACTACCGGCACGCCAGCCTGGACGTCTTCCTCGACCCGGCGGAGCGCGGCGCCGGCCTCGGTGGTGACGCCATCCGCACCCTGGCCCGACACCTGATCGACGAGTACGGCCACCACCGTTTCACCATCGACCCGGCCGCGGCGAACAGCGCCGCCATCCGGGCGTACGCGAAGGTTGGTTTTCGCCCGGTGGGGGTGCTGCGGCGCTACGAGCGCGGTGCGGACGGCCGCTGGCACGACGGCCTGTTGATGGATCTGCTCGCCGACGACCTGGTGGAGTGAACGGAAGCCCTCACGCAGGGTCGGCCCATTTGCGGCATTTATCCCCTAGCGCCCGTATCAGGCTTATCGTGCCTTGAATGAGGGTGGAGACGAGGGGGTCGGACGCGAGCGCCGGCCCGATCCTCGCGGGCCGGTTCCGGGGCGACATCGAAGGGCTGCGTGGGCTCGCGCTGGCGCTGGTGCTGGTCGGGCACGCGGGCATCTCCGCGCTCCCCGCCGGGTTCGTCGCTGTCGACGTCTTCTTCGTGATCTCCGGTTTTCTGATCACCGGACTCCTCGTCGACGAGATCCGCCGGACCGGCCGAATCCGCATCGTCGACTTCTACGCCCGACGCGCCAAGCGGTTGCTGCCGGCCGCCACCGTCGTCCTGGTGGCGAGCCTCCTGCTCACCTATCTCTTCCTGCCCCCGATCCGGTGGTCGGGAACCGCCCGGGACGCGCTGGCCAGCGCCGCGTACGCGATGAACTGGCGTCTGGTGGAGCAGTCGACCGACTACCTGCGCTCCGAGGAGGCCCCCAGCATCCTCCAGCACTTCTGGTCGCTCGCCGTGGAGGAGCAGTTCTACCTGGTGTGGCCGCTGCTCCTGCTCGTCGTCGCCCTCCAGGTTTCGCGGCGCACGTCCCGGCACACCGACGCGCGGCGTCCGATCTCGGGCGGTCGGCCCGGCCGACACCGCAGACCGTTCCTCGGCGACCGGATGTCCCCGTGGCTGCTCACCGCCTTCGCTATGGTCGGCATCCCGTCGCTGGCCTGGTCGATTCACCTCAGCCAGACCGAGCCGGCGCGGGCGTACCTCGTCACCACCACCCGGATGTGGGAGCTGGCGCTGGGCGGTGGACTGGCGATCCTGGGTGGACACCTGTCCCGGTTGCCGCGTCCCGTCGCGATCGCACTCGGTTGGGCCGGGATGGCCACTGTCGCCCTCGCCGCGACGCTGATCCGACCGGAGACGGCTGCCTACCCGGGACATCTGGCGCTGCTGCCCACCCTCGGCGCGGTGGCGATCATCGCGGCCGGACCCGGCGCCGGACGCTACGGGCCCGCCCTCCTGCTCAACAGACGGCCGACGCGCGCGATCGGCGCTGTGTCGTACTCGTGGTATCTGTGGCACTGGCCCCTGCTGGTGGTGGCGGAAGCCCGGTGGGGACCGCTGGGCACCACGGCCGGCCTCGCGATGATCCTCTGTTCGGCCGTCCCGGCGGTGCTGACCTACCACCTGGTGGAGAACCCGTTCCGGTACGCGCAGTTCTCCAGGGCCCGCGTGCTGCGGATGGGACTGGCGGCCACCAGCGTCACGGTTCTCACCGGAATCGGACTGCAACTGGCGGTCCGGCCACCGGCCCCGGGCCAGGCACCCCTGGCCGGGGCCGCCGCGCCGGTCGCGTCACCCAGGGGCGCGCGGGTAGCGGCACCGGTGGACCGGTTCGCCCGCATCACACCCGATCCGCTCGAAGCCCGCGACGACCTGCCCGACGTCTACCGGGACGACTGCGTCACCCAGGCACAGGAGGCGAGCCTGCGCAGCTGCACCTACGGCGACCGGGACTCGTCGGTCGAGGTGGCCCTGGCCGGTGACTCACACGCGGCGCACTGGGTGCCGGCCCTCCAGGTCATCGCGGCGCAGCGCGGCTGGCGGCTGGTCACCTACATCAAGACGACGTGTTCCTTCCTGACCGCGCCGATCGGCATCGCCGGCCGGCCGGACCACAGCTGCACGGAATGGAACCGCAATCTACGAACCGCCCTCACCGGTGAGCGGCGGCCCCGGCTGCTCATCGTCTCCAGCGTGACCCAGATTCCGCTGGTGGACGGCAGCCCACCGCCACCGGGCCCGGCGACGACCGACGCGCAGACGGCCGCGCTGTCGCAGACCTGGTCGGAGATGACCGGGGCCGGGCTGCCACTGGTGGTCATCCGGGACACCCCGTCGTTCACCGTGGACATCGCCGAATGCGTCTCGGCCCATCGCGAGCGGCTCACCGCCTGCGCGCAGCCCCGGCAGCGCGCCCTCACCTGGGGCGTCCCGCAGGAGCGCGCCGCGGCGGCGGTGCCCGGCGTACGCCTGGCCGACCTCAACGACGCCATCTGCCCCACCGAACCGTGCCCCGCGGTGATCGACGGGCTGCTCGTCTACCGGGACGCGCACCACCTGACCGCCACGTACGCCCGCAGCCTCGCCCCACGGCTGCACGACCGGTTGCGTCACCTCGCGGCGGAACACCTGCCGTGAGAGCAGATCGTGGACAGTTGCCGTCCGCGCGGGACGGCAACTGTCCACGATCTCGTGCGCGGTGCCGGTCAGGCGATGGCGCAGGTGGTGTTGTTGACGGTGAAGGCGGTCGGTTTCGGGTTGGCGCCGCTGTACGTGCCGTTGAAGCCGAAGCTCACCGACGCGCCGGCCGCGATCGTGCCGTTGTAGGACAGGTTCGTGGCGGTGACCGCCGCGCCGCTCTGGCTGATCGCCGCCGACCAGCCCTGGCTGACGCTCTGCCCGCCGGGGAAGCTGAACCGAAGGGTCCAGCCGTTGATCGCGGTGGTGCCGGTGTTGGTGATCGACACGTTGGCGGTGAAGCCGCTGCCCCAGTCGGTGGTGGCGTACCCCACCGTGCAGGTGCCACCGACCGGCGGGGCCGCCGTGGTCACCGCGACCGGCGTGGACGCCGCGGAGGTGTTGCCCGCCGCGTCCACCGCGACCACGTAGAACTGGTACGCCGTGGAGGCGGTCAACCCGGACACCGCCTGGGTGCTGCCGGTCGGCGAGCCGACAAGCACGTCGGTGGCGCCGGCCTCGCGGTAGACCCGGTAACCGGTGACGCCCACGTTGTCGGTCGACGGGGTCCAGGCCAGGGTGAGCCCGGTGGCGGTGACGGCCGAGGCGACCGGCGTGCCGGGGGTGCTCGGCGCTGTGGTGTCGGCGGTGCCGGCCGGCGGCGTGGTCACCGTGAGCTTCGGCGAGGCAGCCGACGTGTTGCCGGCCCCGTCGCGGGCCACGACGGTGAACTCGTACGACGTCGCTGGCAGCAGCGTCGTGATGGTCACCGTCGTGCCGGTGACCGGCCGGACCAGGACCGTGTCGCTGTTGACCTGGACCTCGCGGACGTCGTAGCCGGCCAGGCCGCTGCCGCCGCTGTCGGTCGACGGCGCCCAGGTCAGGGTGACGGTGCGGGGTCCGAGGTTGGACGCCACCGGGGTGCCCGGAACGGTCGGCGCGGTGGTGTCCGGCACCACCGGGCCCGGCTCCTCACCCCACACCCGGGTGGTGCCGGAGTAGAGCGGGACCTTCCGGTTCGGCCCGGCCGTGGCCTGGTACGACGGGTCGTTGGTCGGGTCCCAGGTGCCGCCCTCCGGCACGCCGATCTTGAACTGGACCTCCATCCGGTGCTGCGACTGACCGGCCGGAGCGATGGTGTACCCGGCGCAGTCCACCTCGACGTACCAGATGTCGCCGCTGAACTGCTTGGCGGTGGTCGGGGACGGGCAGCCCTGGGTGTAGCCGGCGGTTACCTGCACCGGGCCGGTGCCGTCGGGCCGGAAGTAGTACCGGAACCGGCCGTCGGTCAGCGCGCGGGCCGGGAACGCGGACTTGTTGTAGACCATCACCTTGAGCCCGGTGGCCCGAGGTTCGGCCTGCGTCACCGTGGTCTCCACGGTCAACTCGTCGATGTCCGGCGTCTCGGCGACCGGGAAGTTCGCCAGCGGCGTGCCGCCGTACTCGGAGGTCAGCCGGACCAGCGCGGACGTGAAGCCCGCGTTGTAGTCGGTGGCCACCTCGTTCATCACGTAGTCCGACCGGCTGTCGCTGTACGCGTCGTTGGCCGAGGACGGGCCGCCGACCAGCGCGCCGTAGAGGGTGTGCCGGGTCTCCACCGGCACGGTCTGGCTGTCCCACCAGGAGCCGTGCGCGGTGCGGTGGTGCGGGTTCTTCGGTGCGTTGGCGCCGAACCCGATGACGTAGCTGGAGTTGCGCGGGTTGTCGCCGAGCGCGTAGTTGATCTGCCGGACGGCGAAGTCGTGGTAGCGCGCCTTGCGGGTGGTGTCGGTGGTCTTGTCGCTGTAGACCAGCGCGGCGAAGGAGGTGTTCGCGGCATAGCGCAGCGCGCCCCAGGAGTCGAGCACCGCCATCCCGCCGGGCGAGTACGGCACCCGCTGCCCGTTCACCCCGACGGTCCAGTAGTCCAGCCACCGGTTGGCGTCGTCGACGTACTTCTGCTTGCCGGTCAGGTTGGCCAGCAGCACGTACGCGCCGAACTGCTTGTTGTCCCAGGCGATGGTCCACTTGTAGGAGCGGGTGGTGCTCTGGTTCTCGGTGCCGAGCTTGTCGTACTCACTCTCGGCCTTGGCCAGGTAGCTGGCCTCGCCGGTGGCCCGGTGCAGCCAGATCGCGGCCCAGACCAGCTCGTCCTGCCAGCCGCTCCACGAGCGGTAGAAGCTCGTGGCGTCGGTGATGCACTCGTGGTAGGCCTTCCGCACCGTGTCGGCGAAGGTGTAGAGCTGCCGGGCGTGGCCGAGCAGCTTGTCGGCGTAGGCCGCGTCGGTGGGGCGGAACACCATCGAGGAGGCGGCCATCGCGGCGGCCGTCTCCCCGGCCAGGTCCGCGCCGCCACAGCTCGCGTCGATCTTGTACGCGGGGCGCGCCATCTGCATCACCTCGGCCGGACCCCACCACTTGTGGTCGTCGTCGCCCTTGCCGACCTGTCCATAGAGGACGTTGGCCGACGGGTGCGCCTTGATGAAGTAGTCGTTGACGAAGCGCAGGTTGTTGAGCAGGTGCGGCAGTTGCCCGGACGAGGTGTAACCACTGCGGTACTCGACCGCGCCCCAGGCGAGCATCGTGGCGCTGAACGCCATCGGGAAACCGAACTTGACGTGGTCGCCGGCGTCGTACCAGCCGCCGGTGAGGTCCACACCCGTGCCGGCCCCGTCGGTGAGCGCGCTGTCGCCGCGCCAGGAGACCCGGTTCCAGTCGGGCAGCCGCCCGGACTGCTGCGCCTCGTAGAAGAGCAGCGACTTCTGCAACGCCTCGGCGTAGTTGTAGGTGGCCGCCGGCGCGGCGGACGCGGGCTTGGCCGCCGAGGCGGCGGTGGCGGGCCCGGACGGTGGCGCGGTCACCGCGAGGGACGCGCCGGTGAGCAGCGCGACGCCGAGGGCCAGCAGCCGCCGCGGCCAGGGCTGGTCGGCGGCCGGCGACCGGCCGGGCTGGCCGCTGAACGGCCGGGTCAGGTGGCGCATGGCGGACTCCTGTCGGAGGCGCCGCCGGCGGTCGCACCGACGCGGGACGGCGTACGGGCGGCACGGCCACCGGCGACAGCGGGGGTGGCGGTGTGACCACGGGCGTGGAAGCGCTCCCATGGATAACCGACAATGTAATGGGCGGGTCGCCGGTTGGGAAGCCTGCCGATGAGGGCGGGGGCGCGCAGCGCCCTCCGTACGTGGCGCCGTCGGTGCTGCTCGCCGGGCGCAAGGGGCTCCCGTCGCCACGTACCGTCGGGAGATGGCACTGATCGCACAGCTCTCCCTGGGCGTGTCCGACGCCGAACGGGCCGCAACGTTCTGGGCCGCGGCCCTCGGCTACCGTCGCCGCGAGCCCCGATTCACCGGCGACGAGTGGATCGTGCTGGAACCGCCGCCCGGCGTGTCGGGCGCAGCCCTCGCGATGGACCTCAGCGAGAGCCCCGTGCGGGAGTTCCCCCGGCTCCACCTGGATCTGGACGCCGACGACCGACCCCTCGACGAGGAACTCGACCGGCTGCTGGCCCTCGGCGCGCGGATCGTTGACTGGCGGGACTACCCCACCGACCCACACCCGACCGAGCCGCCGTACGTGGTGCTCGCCGACCCGGAGGGCAACCGGTTCTGCGTCTCGGGCCACCGCGCGCCGCCCGAGCCGTGAGCGTGAGGCCCTAGGCGAACGCGCCCGTGCGGTCCGCCCCGGCGGGGACGGCGAGCGCGACGGTGAGGGTGAGCAGCCCTCCGTCGCGTTCCACATCGGTGGGCCGGCCCAGCCGGTGCAGCGTCCGCAGCATGGGGTCGTTCGTGGCCTGCACGTGCAGCACCAGCGCCGCGTACCCGCAGCGGTCGGCGTGCTGGACCACCCGGCGCAGCAACGCCGAGCCGAGCCCACGCCGCTGCCAGTCGTCGCGCACCAGCAGCGCCACCTCCGCCTCGTCGCCCTCGCCGAGCAGGTTCGCCATGGCGACCACCGACTCGGTCGCGCCGTCGGAGCCGGTGGTGCCGGCGATCAGCGTCAGCCCGCGGCTCGGCTCCAGCAGTCGACGCAGGCGGGCCGGCTGCGGCAGCGCCGCCCCGCCCAGGTAACGCCGCTGCCGGCTACCCGGCGAGCACGCCTCGTGCAGCTCCACCACGCCGGGCAGATCGTGGACGCCGGCCGGCCGGACGGCCGCCTCCGCGCCGTCGGGCAGCACCACGGTCACCTGTTCGGCGGTCCGACGCGCCACAGTGGCGGCCAGTTCGACGAGGGCCTGCGCCCGCGCGTACTCCGCCGGGGTGAAGTCGGGGGCGGCCCGGCGCAGCGCGAACGAACCGCCCGCCGGGTCCGCCAACACCATGCTGGCCCCGGTGATCCCCCGTTCGCCGCCGACCGACGCCGGCCGCCAGCTGACGACGTCGGCGGCGAGCAGGGTCCGCAATGCCTCGCCCGTCGCATCCGGGTCGCGCACCAGCCGGTTGGCCAGCCCGAGCACCCGGGTGGGCTGGTCGGCCAGACCACGCGCCTCGCTGCGCGCCACCCAGCAGTCCCGGCCGCGACCCCGCTCGACGGCGGCGATCAGCTCAGCCTCGTCGAGCGCATCCGGCGCGTCGACCAGGAAATCGTCCACCGCACCCTGCTCGGTGGGCTGCACCTGCACGGTGAGGATGTTGACCCCACGCAGCGCGAGGCTCGCCGTGAGCACCGACAGGTAACCCGGTCGGTCGTCCACCGTCGCTCGGATCCGCCACAACGTCATGGTTGGCTCCCTTCCCCGGTAAGAGCCTCACCCCCGCCTGTTGCCGCCCGGTTGCCCGGCGGTGTCGGCCCGGGAACTCCTCGGGCCGCTCAGGGACCGGCGACCACCGGCGGCGCACCGACGAGATCGAGTCGGTCACCGAGGATCACCGCGCAGGCGCGGACGAGCTGGGTGAGCCGATCCACCTCGGTGCCGTGGAACGCCGCGGCGGAGAGGGTCTCGCTGCGCTCACGGGCCACCACCAGCACCAGGCCCGCCCGGCCGAACGGCGCGATCGCGTGGTGGGTCCCGTCGGGCGTGGTCATCGACCGACCGCGCAGCGGGGTCACCTCCGGCAATCGCGGGGGTACGGGAGCACGCCAGCTCGCGTACCCCACGGTCGCCCCGCCGCCCCCGCTGCGCGAGGCCCAGTCGACCGGCACCACGGCGGCCACCGCCCAGTCGGCGGCCAGCAGCCCCGGCACCGCGTCGACCAGGGTGGCCAACCCGTCGGCCGGGTTGGCCGCGACCTGGGCCAGCAGCTCCGCGTCCTGGCCGGTGGTGGTGGGCGCGCCGATCGCCCGCCACACACCGTCCACCCGCACGCCCGGTATCGCCGCGAGCCCGGCCAGCAGCCGCTCCACCCGCGCCGCACCCGGCCAGACGACAGTGAAGTCGTCCACCGCGCGCCCGCCGAGCCGTTCGAGCACCACCACCTGGACGATGTCCGCCCCGGAGACGCCCAGGGTGCGGGCGACCTGACCGAGGGTGCCCGGACGGTCCGGCAGGGTGACCCGAACTCGCAGCAACATGTCTGTCCCTCCGCTCGGCGGGCCGGCGAAGAAGCGGCCGGCAGGCTGTCAACAGCCTGGTAGTTGACCATTTCGTCCCTGTTGCAGGGGCATGTCCCGAGCGGAAATTCTGACCTTGACAACGTGAGCGGGCTGCCATCAACTAGTCCGATGAGTGATCCGGCCGCCGATGCGTCACGGCCGGAGGCCGTTCCCGTCTCCCCGGCGGGGCTGGCCCTCGACCGTCTCGCCGACTACCTGGCGGAGCACCGACCCGAGCTGGCCGCCGGGCCGCTGCGAGCCCACCTGATCGCGGGCGGCAAGTCCAACCTCACCTACCTGTTGCGCCTCGGAGACCGCGAGGTGGTGCTGCGCCGCCCCCCGCTGGGCCACGTGCTGGCGACCGCGCACGACATGGCACGGGAGTTCCGGGTCATCTCGGCGTTGGCGCCGACCGAGGTGCCGGTACCGGGCGCGCTGCTGCTCTGCACCGACCCCGAGGTGGTCGGCGCGCCGTTCTACCTCATGGAGCGGATGCCCGGCGAGGTGTTCCGCACCCGCGCGCAGACCGACCCGCTGGGCGACGAGCGTCGCCGCGGCCTCGCCATGGCGATGATGGACACGCTGGCCGCGCTGCACAACGTCGAGCCGTCCAGCGTCGGGTTGGCTGACTTCGGCCGCCCCGAGGGCTACCTCGCCCGGCAGGTCCGCCGCTGGGGCGGGCAGCTCGACCGCTCCCGCAGCAGGCCGCTGCCCGGCATCGACGAGCTGCGTGACCTGCTGGCGGCGACCGCGCCGGAGGGCGCGAACGCCGGCCGGATCGTGCACGGCGACTACCGGCTGGACAACCTCCTCGCCTCGGCCGACCCGGTCGCCGTCCACGCGGTGCTCGACTGGGAGATGGCCACCCTCGGCGACCCCCTCGCCGACCTGGGGCTGCTGCTGACCTACTGGGACGTGCTCGGTGGCAGCGACACCGCAGCGGGCAACCCCGTCGCCGACGGGCTCGGCCCGCGCGCCGGCTTCCCCACCGGCAGCGAGCTGATCGACAGGTACGCCGGCCGCAGCGATGTCGACGTCGGGCCGCTGCACTGGCACGTGGCGCTCGGCTGTTTCAAGCTCGCGGTCATCTGTGAGGGCATCCACTACCGCCACACGCTCGGGCAGACGCTCGGCGAGGGCTTCGACCGGATCGGCGAGATGGTGGCACCGCTGGTCGCGCACGGGCTGACCGCCGCCAGGGAGCGGTGATGGACTTCTCATACGACAGCCGGACCGAAGAGCTGCGCGCCGAGCTGACCCGGTTCCTGACCGAGCACGTCTACCCGGCCGAGGCCGTGCACGCCGAACAGGTGGCCACCGGGGACCCGTGGTCGCGTACCCCGGTGTTGGCCGAACTGAAGGCGGAGGCCCGCAAGCGCGGCCTGTGGAACCTCTTCCTGCCCGACCCGCGTTACGGCGCCGGCCTGACCAACCTCCAGTACGCCCCCCTGGCCGAGCTGACCGGGCGCAGCCCGCACCTCGCGCCGGAGGCGGTCAACTGCGCGGCACCGGACACCGGCAACATGGAGTTGCTGGCCGAGTTCGGTTCGCAGGCGCAGCAACAACGCTGGCTGATGCCGCTGCTGGAGGGCGAGATCCGCTCGGCCTTCTGCATGACCGAGCCGGATGTCGCCTCCTCCGACGCCACCAACATCGCCACCCGGATCACCCGCGACGGCGACGAGTACGTGATCAACGGACGGAAGTGGTGGTCGTCCGGGGCGATGGACCCGCGCTGCGAGATCTTCATCGTGATGGGCAAGACCGACCCCACCGCCGACCGGCACCGCCAGCAGAGCATGGTGCTGGTCCCCCGGGACACCCCCGGGGTGACAGTGCGCCGGGGCATGACCGTCTTCGGCTACACCGACGGTACGCACGGCGGCCACGCCGAGATCGACTTCACCGACGTCCGGGTGCCAGCGGAGAACCTGATCGGCGCCGAGGGCACCGGCTTCGCCATCGCCCAGGCCCGGCTGGGGCCGGGCCGGATCCACCACTGCATGCGACTGATCGGAATGGCTGAGCGCGCGTTGGAGCTGCTCTGCAGGCGGGCGCTGGAGCGGATCGCGTTCGGCCGACCGCTGGCCGAGCAGGGCGTGGTCCGGGAGTGGATCGCCGAGTCCCGGGTCCGCATCGAGCAGGCTCGGCTGCTGGTGCTCAAGACGGCCTGGCTGATGGACACCGTCGGCAACAAGGGCGCGCACACCGAGATCCAGGCCATCAAGATCGGCACGCCGGCGATGGCGGAGTGGGTGATCGACAAGGCTATTCAGGCCCACGGTGGCGCCGGTGTCAGTCAGGACACGCCGCTGGCCGCCCTCTGGGCGCAGACCCGCACCCTGCGCCTGGCCGACGGGCCCGACGAGGTGCACCGCAACTCCCTGGCCAAGCGCGAACTACGCCGCTGGGCCCCGTAACCCCGCCCACCCCCGCCCCGGCCCCCGGCCCGCGGCCCCCGGCCCGCCACCCACACCAAGATCGCGCTCGATCCTGGATGTAGTGGTGTGCGCTCGCCCGGAGGCCACTACATCCAGGATCCAGTGCGATCTTCCCCGCCAGCCTTCGCGATCATGAGGGTGACGGGCGGGAATGCCGGAAATGTCCAGGCCAACCCCATGATCGACACACGCTGGGCGGGGTGGGGGTGGGGGTTAGGCGGAGGCTCGGTGGATCAGTTGGGTGTCCAGGAGGATGTGGGAGGCGGGTAGCTCCTCGCCACGGATCCGGGCCACCAGCAGGCGGGCCATCTGCCGGCCCATCTCCTCCACCGGCTGGAAGACAGTGGTCAACGGCGGCTCAGCCTGGCGGGCGATGGTCGCGTCGTCGAAGCCGATCACCGCGACGTCCTCGGGCACCCGCCGGCCGGCCTCACGCAGGGTCCGCATCGCGCCGAACGCCATGAGGTCGGAGGCGACGAAGACCGCGTCCAGGTCTGGGCAGACATCCAGCAGTCGCCGCATCCCGGCCGCGCCGCTGCCCTCGCTGAAGTCGCCGTACGCGATCAGGTCGGGGTTGACGCTGGCACCGGTGGCCTTGACCGCATCGGTGTAGCCAGCCAGGCGGGCCAGCCCGGCACCCATGTCCTGCGGACCGGCGATGGTGGCGACGCGTCGCCGGCCCTGCCTCGCCAGGTACTCCACCGCCTGCCGGGCCCCGCCAACGTTGTCCACGTCGACAAACCAGGCCGGCTGGGCGCCGGGTTGCAGCATCCGGGCGGGCCGACCGCCGAGCACGGCCGGCAGGCCGCGCTCCTCCAGCAGCGTCGGCAGCGGATCGGAGTCGTGCAACGACAGCAGCAGTACGCCGTCGACGTGCTGGTTGGTGAGGTGGTGCTCGACGCGCTCCCGTTCCACCGGCGACTGGGCCATGGCCAGCCAGAGCTGCATCGGCGTCTCCAGCAGCCCCGAGCTGATCCCCCGCACGATCGAGGCGAAGAACGGCTCGGTGAAGACCCGCTCGCCGGACTCGGACACCACCAGCGCGACGGAGTCGGTCCGCTGGGTGACGAGCGCACGGGCGGCCCGGTTCGGCACGTACCCCAGCTCTGCGATGGCCTGTTGGACCGCGGCCCGGGCCTCCGGGCTGACCTGGGGTGAGCCGTTGACCACGCGGGAGACCGTGCCCCGACCGACGCCGGCACGCGCCGCGACCGCGTCGAGGGTCGGGCGCCCGAGCGACCGGGTGCGCTGCGTTGTCATCGTGTGCTCCTCCGACGGCGGGCGGACCCGGCGCCACCTGCGGGAGGTGGACGCCGGGGCCGTCCTGATGGCTGGCCCGAGCCTATTGTGCGGCCAGACCGTTGCGCCGGATCACCGAGGCGTACCACTTGGCGCTGGACTTGGGGGTGCGGACCTGACTGTCGTAGTCGACGTGGATCATGCCGAACCGCTTGGTGTAACCCCAGGCCCATTCGAAATTATCCATCAGCGACCACGCAAAGTATCCCCGCAGAGGCACTCCGGCGTCGATCGCCTCGTGGGCGGCGCGCAGGTGGGCGTCGAAGTAGGCCAGCCGATCGACGTCGTCGACCTGCCCGTCGACCACCGAGTCGACGAACGCGGAGCCGTTCTCGGTGACGTACAGGGGCAGCTCGGTGTAGTCGTGCACCCGGCGCAGCGTCTCGGTCAGACCCGGGGCGTCGATCTCCCAGCCCATGTCCGTGACCGGAACGCCACGGGTGACGAAGCGGACGTCCTCGCTGCCCGGCCAGCACGAAGGGGCCGGGTCGGCCTCCGCGCCCTCGACCGGCGCGGCGACCACGTGCCGGCTGTAGTAGTTGACCCCGACCAGGTCCAGCGGCGTGGAGATGGTCGCCAGGTCGCCGTCGTGCATGTGCGCGAAGTCGGTCACCGTGCTGAGGTCGGCCACCAGGTCCTCCGGGTACGACCCCCGCAGCAGCGGGTCCAGGAAGAACCGGTTGGCCAACCCGTCGATACGCCGGGCGGCGTCCACGTCGGCGGGGCTGTCGCTGGCCGGGTCGACCGGGTAGAGGTTGACGGTCACGCCCACCTCGGCGCCCGGCCGGGCGGCCCGCAGCGCCTGCACGGCCAGGCCGTGACCGAGCATCAGGTGGTGGCCGGCGCGCACCGCGTCCGCTCCGTCGGTGCGGCCGGGGGCGTGCACGCCGGAGCCGTAGCCGAGGAACGCCGAGCACCACGGCTCGTTCAGCGTGGTCCAGTAGCGCACCCGGTCACCGAGCGCGTCGGCCATCAGGGTGGTGTAGTCGGCGAAGCGGGCCGCGGTGTCCCGGGCCGGCCAACCGCCGGCGTCTTCGAGCGGCTGCGGCAGATCCCAGTGGTAGAGGGTGAGCCACGGCTCGATGCCGTTGGCCAGCAGCTCGTCGACGAGTCGCCGGTAGAAGTCCAGGCCCTGCGGGTTGGCCGCGCCGGTGCCGCCGGGCTGCACCCGCGACCAGGAGACCGAGAAGCGGTACGACTTCAGGCCCAGCTCGGCCATCAGCGCGACGTCGTCGCCGAGCCGGTGGTAGTGGTCGCACGCCACGTCGCCGGTGTGCCCGGCGACGACCCGACCGTGGGTGTGGCTGAAGGTGTCCCAGATCGACGGGGTGCGACCGTCGACGGCAGCCGCCCCCTCGATCTGGTACGCCGCCGTCGCGGCCCCCCAGAGGAATCCGGGTGGAAAGGTCAGCCCGGGGCGCTCGTCGAGGACGTCGACGGCGGGTGGGCTGGCGGGGTTGCTCACGACTTGACGGCACCTTCCATGATCCCGCCAATGATCTGGCGGCCGAACACGAGAAAGACGATTACCAGGGGGATGGTGCCGATCGCCGTGGCGGCGAACACCTGGGAGTAGTCGGTGTAGTAGGCGTACGAGAGGAAGGAGAGCGAGACCTGCAGGGTCGGGTTCTCCGGGGTGAGGATGGCGTACGGCCAGAGGAACGAGTTCCAGGTCTCCATGAAGGTCAGCAGACCGAGGACGCCGGCGGCGGGACGCAGCGCGGGGAGCACGATGCTCCAGTAGATCCGGAACGTGCTCGCCCCGTCGACGCGACCGGCCTCGATCAGCTCGTCGGAGATCGCCTGGCTGGCGTACTGCCGCATCATGAACACGCCGAAGGCGGTGACCAGGAACGGCACGGTGACCGCGTAGAGGGTGTCGTACCACCCCAGGTCCTGCATCATGCCCCAGAGCGGGATGAGCCCCATCTGGGTCGGGATCATCATGGTGACGATGATCGCCAGCAGGAGGGCGTTGCTGCCGCGGAACTTCAGCTTGGCGAAGGCGAACCCGGCCAGCGAACCGGTGAGCACCACCGACAGGGTGACCACCGAGGAGACGATGATCGAGTTCATCATGCCGGTGAGGAAGTTGGCGGCGTCGTTGTCGAGCACCCGCTGGAAGTTGTCACCGAACGCGCCACCGGGGGTCAGCGGCGGCGGCACGTCGTTGATGTTGTCCAGGCTGCGGCTGCCGATCACCAGCATGTAGTAGAACGGGTAGATCGACAGCAGCGCCGCCAGGACGAGTGCCAGGTAGGTCAGCGGGCTGGTGCGCCACAGGCGCTGGGAAGCCGAGATCATCGATCTCTCCTCACTTCGCCGAGCGGCGGACGAGTAGGAAGTTGAACAGCGACACCACGATGATGATCATGAAGATCGCCCACGCGACCGCGGCTCCGTAGCCGGCGGTGTTCAGGTTCACGATGCCCATCTCGTACATGTACATGGCCAGCGTCTGGAACTCCCGCTGGTTGCCGCCGATGATGTTGCCGTTGCCGAAGAGCAGGGGCTCGGTGAAGAGCTGCATGCCGCCGATCGTGGACAGGATGACCACGAAGATGAAGGTGGGCTTGAGCATGGGCAGGGTGATCTGCCAGAACTGTCGCCACGGGCCGGCGCCGTCGATCTCCGCGGCCTCGTAGAGGTCCTTCGGGATCGCCTGCATACCGGCGAGCAGGATCAGGGTGTTGTACCCGGTCCACCGCCAGTTGACCATTGAGGAGATGGCCGTCCAGGAACTCCACCGGTGCCCGTCCCAGTCGACCGGGTCGACACCGACGAAGCTGAGCAGCCAGTTGAACAGACCGAACTCCCGCTGGAACAGCATCCCGAACACGATCGCGACCGCGGCCACCGACACCACGTTCGGCATGAAGATGGCCATCCGGAAGAAGGTCTTGGCCCGCAGGAGGGTCCGGTTGAGCAGGTTCGCCAGGAAGAGGGCGAGCAACAACTGGGGGATGGTCGACAGGGCGAAGATGCCGAACGTGTTGACCAGCGCGTTCCAGAAGTACTCGTCGGACACCAGCCGGGTGTAGTTGTCGAAGCCGATGAACGTGTGCTCGCCGATCATGTCCCAGTCGTGCAGTGACATCCAGGCGGTACGCACCATCGGGTACAACCCGAACACACCGAAGATCAGGAAGAACGGGGCGATGTAGAGGTACGGCGAGTACTTGACATCGAGGCGGTTGAGTAATCTTCCCCGTCGACGGTGGCGATCGACGTCGGGAGAAGGCGGTGCTGCTGGCGACGGCCGTGCCGTCGTGGCCGACAGGCTCATGCGAATTTCCTTTTCCGGCGAGGCCCGGGGGCCCTCGCGCAGGGCGCTACGCGGAGGGGACCGGCCGGTGGCGTCCGGGAAGCCCCGAACGCCACCGGCAGGGAATCACTCAGAAGGCACCCTGAGTCTTTGCGTCCTTCGTGAACTGCTCCCAGGCCTTCGCCTTGTCGGCCTGCCCGTTCTCGAACGCCCGCAGTGCCGGCTCGAGCGCGTTCTCCTTCACCGCCTGGTGCTTCGGGCCCAGGTGGGTCGGCTGGATCTTGGCGACGCTCTCGCCGAAGATCTTGCCGGTCGGCGCGTTGCTGAAGTACTCGTTGGTGTAGCCGATGAACGCCTCGTTCTTCAGCGCCTCCAAGTTCGTGGGCAGCGGGCCCTTGAGCTTGAACGCCTCGACCTGGCTCTTCGCGTTGGTCAGGTACTCGGCGAGCTTCGCCGCCTCCTTCGGGTACTTGCTCTGCGCCGGAACCGCGAGCCACGAGCCGCCCCAGTTACCGCCGCCGCCCGGCACGGACGCGACATCCCACTTGCCCTTGTTGGCCGGACCGGAGTTGTCCGAGACGATGCCGAGCATCCAGGACGGGCAGAAGGTGGCCGCGAAGGTGCCCTGCTTGAAGCCACCCGACCACTCCGGCGACCAGGTGGACGCCTTGGCAGAGATGTCCGCCATCGAGGTGGCGGTGTCCCACGCGTTCTTCACCGCGGGGCTGGTGTCCGCGATGATGTTGTCTTCCTTGTCGTAGAACAGGTCACCGTTGCCCTGGAACAGCACACCGTTGGAGATGGCGGTGATCGAGTCGATGAACGCCTTGCCGCCGCTGCCCTGCTTGTACTTCAGACCGGCGTCGTGGAAGCCCTTCCAGTCCGGCCAGAGCGCCGACACCTGGTCACGCTCGGTGGGCAGGCCGGCCGCCTGGAACAGGTCCTTGCGGTAGCAGACGGCGAGGCTGCCGACATCGGTCGGCAGGCCGATCAGTCGACCGTCCGGCGCCTTGCCCAGCTCCCACTTCCAGGGCAGGTATTCCTTGGAGTGGTCGGCGACCAGCGGGGCGAGGTCGGCCCAGTTACGCGCGTTGGGCTTGAACTCGTTGAGGATGCCCTCTTCCAGGGCGGTGACGTCCGCCGCGCCCTTGCCGGTGGCCAGGTAGCGGACCAGCTTCGGCCGGTACTCGCCGAGCTGCGCGGTCTTGCGCAGCTCGACCTTGATGCCGGTGTCCTTCTCGTACTGCTTGACGAGCTCGTCGTAGCCCATCTCGCCGAAGGTGTCGACGACCAGCTTGGCCGGCTTCTCGCCGGCCGCCGGCTTGTCGTCGTCGTTGCCGCAGGCCGCGAGACCGCCGATTGCGGTGATCGCGGCCAGGGCAGCGGCCGCCAGGCGGGTACGCCGCGTGGTGACACTCATGCGCTGACCCCTCTTTCCGGTGGTGAGGCTGGGTGGTTGTGGTGGGGGGTGTCTCATCGCGCCAGGCCGGGGATGCATCAGTGACCCATGCCACCTCCGGGAGCGCTCCCATGAGATTGCCGGCGGGTAACGGGAGTGTCAATAGGACGTTGGGAGCGTTCCCAGATCGTTACCGCTCACCACTTCCAGCGCACCGACCCCACCTAGACCGCCCGCACCAATGCGGTGACCAGGGACTTTCGGCCAGGAAACGGAGTCCCCGGACACGGACTTCTTGATCGACAACGCTCTGTCGGGCGCGGCGGGGTGGCGGGCCGGCGGTGGATCAGCAGAAGTGGCGCAGGAGGGTGGTCGCGCGGGTGGCGTCGAACCGGGACGGGTCGAAGGTCGACCCCGCCCAGTCGCGCAGCATCGCGTGGCGGGAACTGACGAGGTCGACCGCGTCGCTCTCGTCGTCCACGGCTTCCAGGAGCGCCTGGTAGCCCAACGACCCGCCGACACCCTCCGGCGGGCAGGCCCGTTCCCCGGCCAGGCAGACCGGGTACCGCTCGTCGGGGTCCGCGGTCAACGCGTCCTCCACGACCAGGTCGTGCTCCCACCAGTCGCCGAAGTCGTACGTGTAGGAGAACCGGCTGCCCTTGCCGAGCACCGCGTCGAGCCGCACGTCCAGCTCGTCGTGCAACGCCAACTCCCCGTCCGCGTCCGGCTCGCCGTACTGCACCGCGTCGATCTCGAACGAGTGCAGGCGGCAGTCCCGCCAACCCATCGCGTGCTGCACCACCCGGTGCAGCCGATCCAGCGTGTAGCCGGCCGGCACGAGCACCCGACGCCACACCGGCGGGCGGGTCCCGGCAAGGGACATCTTCAGCTGGAAGATCTGACGCGCCATGCTGTCCTGTCCTCCCGCGGCTTAGGCTGCGAGCATGATCTGCCGAGCGTGCCGGGCCCGGCGACACGACGACTGCCCGGGCCGGAACTGGTGCGACTGCCAGCACCGTACCGCCGAACCCACCCCTCCGGTCACCGGTCCGGCCGACGAATGACCGTCGGAATTCCGATCCGACGACTCTGGCCCGAGCCGTCGACGCAGCCGCTCGACGACGCCGCGTTGACCGCCCTCTACGGCCGCGTCGACGAGCCCCGACTGCGGGTGAACTTCGTGGCCAGCCTGGACGGCGCGGTCACCGTGGACGGCTACTCGGCCGGGCTCTCCGGCGAGCCGGACAAGCGGGTGTTCGGTCTGCTGCGGATGGTCTGCGACGCGCTGGTGGTGGCCGCCGGCACCCTGCGCCACGAGGAGTACCGGGCGGTCCGGCTCAGCGAGCGCCGCCGAACCTGGCGTCTGGCCAACGGGCTGACGGAGTACCCGACGCTGGTGGTCGTCTCCAACTCCCTCGACCTGGACCCGGCGCAGGCCGCCTTCGCCGACGCGCCGACCCGCCCGCTGGTGCTCACCCACGCCGACGCGGAGCCCCCGCCCGGCCTGACCGACGTCGCCGACCTGCTGCGCTGCGGCGCCGAGCGGGTCGACCTGGCCGCCGGTCTCGTCGAGCTGCACCGCCGCGGGCTCACCCAACTGCTCTGCGAGGGCGGCCCGCACCTGTTCGGCGCGCTCACCGCCGCCGACCTGGTGGACGAGCTGTGCCTCACCGTCTCGCCGCTGCTGGCCGGGCCCGGCCCCGGCCGGATCACCGCCGGCGACACCGCACCGCCCCGGCACCTGCCACTTCGCCACGTGCTCGCCGCCGACGACGGCGTTCTGATGCTCCGTCACGCCCGCCGCTGAGACCTCAGTCGGTGAGCACCGCCCCGGGAGCCCACGGAATCCGGTAGCGCCGGCCGTCGGTGGTGCTCGCCCAGACCTGCACCTCGTCGTACGGCTCGGCGGCGACCACCTCGGCCACAGCGCCGCGCGGTGCCGCGCCGAGTGGATGCGAGACGCCGCCGGCGACGACCTCGACGGTACGCCCCTGCGGAGCCTGGACCAGGACGTAGAGCCGACCGCCGGAGCGCCGGGCCACGGCCACGCCCAGCCCGCTGCCGGTGGATCGCAGGGCCGTACACACCGCGTCACCATCGACGCAGGCCAGGTCGTACGAGAGGTGGTCGAGCAACCGGCGCGGACCACCCCCGTCCGAGGTGATCACCACCTCGGCCGCCTGTCCCCCGGCGGCCCGCTCCTCGGCGCGCGGCTCGCGCCGGATCAGCACCAGCGTCTCCGTCCCGACCCGGCCGACCGCGACGACCTGCGCCGGCGTCGCCGGTCGACCGTCGGGACCGACGATCCCGGCCGGAACGTCGGCAGCCGCGCTCGGCGCGGTGCCCCCGCCCTCGCTGCCGCCACCGCGACCGGTCGGCCCCAGTCGCGGGAGCAGCAGTGCCCCGACGGCGGCCACCACGGCCACCGTGCCGCCCGAGAGCAGCAGACGCCGACGGCGACGCGCCCGACTTCTCCTGGCGACCCGTTGGGCGAGACCGGGTGGCAGCTCCACTGTCGCGACGGCATGGTCGAGCAGGGCGGCCACCTCGTTGTCACGCATGGTTTTCCTCCGCGAGGTCGAGGTCGAGTGGGGGAACACCGGCTGCCTCCAGTCGGGCCCGCAGGCGGCGCAGACCACGAGAAGCCTGGCTCTTCACCGAGCCCACCGAACATTCCAGTTCGGCGGCGGCCTCCGCCTCGGAGAAGCCGAGCCAGTACCGGACCACCACCACCGCCCGCATCCGCGGTGGAAGCTCCCGCAGCGCGGTCAGAAGCAACTCCCGGTCGTCGACCCGGGTCAGCTCATCCTGCTGCGGCACAGCCTCCGGAAGACCGGCGACCCGACGTCGGTTCCACGGCGAGCGCCACCGGCTGACCAACCGGTTGGTCATGGCGCGACGCAGGTAGGCCTCCGGCTGCCGTTGCCGGACCACATGCCAGCGCGGGTACGCCTGCTCCAGCACCTCCTGCAGCAGGTCCTCGGCGTCCGCCCGCTGCCCGGTGATCAGTACGGCGAAGCGGAGCAGTCGTGGGCCGCTCGTCGCGACGAACGCGCCGAAGTCGTCATTCATACGTGCTCCATGCCTAGGTAACGCGGCCGGTGCCTCGGGAGTTGAGTCCGGACCTCGCGCGGTGCCCGCCGACACGACCATCACCCACCTCATGCGCTCGGTCGAACACCCAGCGTCATGAGTGTGACGGCGCATGGTGTCGTCCGCCGCGTCGCGTGGCGACCTGTCGTACTCCTCGGGCAGGATGCACTGCATGCGCGCCGACCGTGATGCCCGACCGACCCGAGCCGCCCGATGACCGACGCCGAGCTCGACAGCCCGGGCGGGGTGGTCGGCCGCGTGCTGGGCACCGCCGACGCCACCCCGTTGCAGTTCTGGACGGCCGTCGCTCCGGGCAGTTACCTCCAGCTCGACGACGTGGTGGTCACCCGGCGCGAGCTGCCGGACCGGGAACCGGTGACGATCGCCGGGGTGGTCACCCAGGTCCGCGCTCGGCACGAGGGCGCCCAGTTCGAGTCCGACGTGTTCGCCATCGCCGACGGCACGCTGCCCGCGCAGGTGCAGGAGGCAGCCGAGGTGACCACCACCCGGGTCGATCCGGAGCTGTACGTGCCGCCGACCCCGGGCGCTGTGGTGCACCGGGCCGAGGGCGACGCGCGGGCCCGCGCGCTGCACTTCGACCGGATGGAGCGGCGCATCCCGATGGGGATGGGTCGGGACGGGGTCCCGGTCTACCTCAACGCCGACTTCCTCGACGGCAGCCGGGGTGCGCACGTCTCGATCTCCGGCATCTCCGGGGTGGCCACCAAGACCAGCTTCGCCACTTTCCTGCTCTACTCGGTGTTCCGCTCCGGCGTGCTGGGCGGCGACGCGGTCAACGCCAAGGCACTGATCTTCAACGTCAAGGGCGAGGATCTGCTCTTCCTGGACCACCCGAACACCCGCCTCGACGAGCCCACCCGCGCCGCGTACGCGAAGCTCGGGTTGAGCGCTGGCGCCTTCCCCGACGTGCGGGTGTACGCCCCGCCCCGGGTCGGTGACTCGGCCGGCACGCCGGATGTGAGCAGCCGGCTCACCGGCGTCGACTCGTTCTACTGGACGTTGAGCGAGTTCTGCACCGACCGCCTGCTGCCGTACGTCTTCGCCGACGCCGACGACGAGCGCCAGCAGTACACGATGGTGGTCCACTCGGTGGCCGCGCACCTGGCCCGCTACGCCCAGCCCGCCGACGGCGGAGTGAGCATCGACGGGGTGCGGCTCGGCTCCTACGGCGATCTGGTCGACCACATCGTCGACCAGCTCAACGACGACGAGACCCGCTCCGACTGGGCGGGCAGCGCCGTGGGGCTGGGCACCGTCAACGCGTTCGCCCGGCGGTTGATCGGCAGCAAGAAGGACCTGGCCCGGCTGATCCGTGGCGACCTCGCCACCCGCCGCCCCCACTCCATCAACACGAGCGAGTCGGCCCAGGTCACAGTGGTCGACCTGCACAACCTTCCGGACCGCGCGCAGCGGTTCGTGGTCGGTGTGACGCTCAAGAGCGAGTTCGAGCGCAAGGAGAAGTCCGGCACCGCCAAGCCGCTGCTGTTCGTCGTCCTCGACGAGCTCAACAAGTACGCCCCCCGGGAGGGCTCCTCGCCGATCAAGGAGGTCCTGCTGGACATCGCCGAGCGGGGCCGCTCGCTCGGGGTGATCCTGATCGGCGCGCAGCAGACGGCCAGCGAGGTGGAGCGGCGGATCGTCACCAACTCGGCGATCCGGGTGGTCGGCCGGCTCGACCCGGCCGAGGCGTCCCGCCCGGAGTACGGGTTCCTGCCGCCCGCGCAGCGCCAGCGGGCGTTGCTGGCCAAGCCGGGCACCATGTTCGTCAACCAACCGGACATCCCGGTGCCGCTGTGCCTGGAGTTCCCGTTTCCGGCCTGGGCCACCCGGGTCTCCGAGGCGGGCCGGGCACCATCGGACACGCTGCGCTCGATCACCCAGTCCGCCGACCCGTTCGCCGTGGTGGGCTCCGGCGGCGGCACCGACGACGACATCCCGTTCTAGGTAGGGGCCGGCACAGCCATGAAGATCCTGCACACCTCCGACTGGCACGTGGGAAAGGTGCTCAAGGGGCAGTCCCGGGCCGACGAGCACAAGGCCGTGCTGGCTGGGGTGATCGAGATCGCCCGCGCGGAACAACCGGATCTGGTGATCGTCGCGGGTGACCTCTACGACACCGCCGCGCCCAGCTCGGAGGCGACCCGCCTGGTCACCAGGGCGTTGACGGCGTTGCGTCGTACCGGCGCGGACGTGGTGGCGATCGGCGGCAACCACGACAACGGCCCGGCGCTGGACGCGTTGCGTCCGTGGGCCGACGCCGCCGGCATCACGTTGCGCGGCGGGGTGCGGGAAAACCCGGACGAGCACGTCATCGACGGCACCACCGCCGGTGGCGAGCGGTGGCGGCTGGCCGCGTTGCCGTTCCTGTCCCAGCGGTACGCGGTGCGCGCGTTGGAGATGTACGAGCTGACCGCCGCGGAGACCAACCAGACGTACGCCGACCACCTGGGCCGGGTGCTGGGGCGACTGACCGAGGGTTTCACCGAGCCGGACCGGGTGCACCTGGTCACCGCGCATGTGACGGTGACCGGCGCGGCCGCCGGTGGTGGCGAGCGCGACGCGCACACCGTGTTGGGCTACGCCGTTCCGGCCACGGTCTTTCCGGCCACCGCGCACTACGTGGCGTTGGGTCACCTGCACCGGGCACAACGGGTAGCCGGCCCCTGCCCGGTGCGGTACAGCGGCAGCCCGCTCGCTGTCGACTTCGGTGAGCAGGAGAACGTCCCCTCGGTGACGATGGTCGAGGTGACGGCCAGCACGGCCGCCCGGGTGCGGGAGGTGCCGGTGACGGCGGCGAGCGCGCTGCGGACGGTGCGCGGCACCCTGGCCCAGCTCGCCGAGATCGAGGCACCGGACGCGTGGCTGCGGGTGTACGTGCGGGAGCAGCCCCGCGCCGGCCTGCGCGAGGAGATCCAGGAGCTGCTCCCCCGGGCCCTGGAGATCCGGATCGACCCGGAGCTGTTGGCCGCGCCGGGCAGCGGCGCGCGCATCGCGCAGCGGTCGGGGCGTTCGCCTCGGGAGTTGTTCGCCGACTACCTGGACAGCCGCGGCCACGCCGACGAGGGTGTCCGGGAGCTCTTCGACGAGCTTTTCGAGGAGGTCGAGCACTGATGCGTCCGATGCGATTGGACATGGCCGGCTTCACGGTCTTCCGGGACGAGACCACTGTCGACTTCACCGACGCCGACTTCTTCGCGCTGATCGGCCCCACCGGTTCGGGCAAGTCGACGGTGCTGGACGCGATCTGCTTCGTCCTCTACGGCATGGTGCCCCGCTGGGGTGGCGCCCGGGGGTTGGCGAACGCGCTCGCGCCGTCGGCGGCCGAGGCGCGGGTGCGGTTGGTCTTCGAGTCCGGCGGCGCCCGTTACGTCGCGACCCGGGTGGTCCGCCGGGACGGCCGGGGCAACGTGAAGACCGCGAACGCCGGGTTGCAGCTGATGCCGGCCGGTTTCGACGTGACCAAACTGGACACCGGTCTGAGCCCGGACGACCTCGGCGAGGTGGTGGCCGGCACCCCCGCCGAGATGGAGCAGGCGGTGCTGGAGGCGGTCGGGCTGCCGTACGAGCAGTTCACCAGCTGTGTGGTGCTGCCACAGGGGCAGTTCGCCGACTTCCTGCACGCCAAGCCGGCGACCCGGCAACAGATCCTGGTCAACCTGCTGGGCCTCGGCGTCTACGAGGACGTGCAGAAGAAGGCGACGGCGCGCGCCGCGCAGGCGGAGGCCCGGCTGGAGGCGGTCGACCAGGTGCTCGTCGGGTTGACCGGCGTGGACGACGAGGCGTTGGCCGAGGCCGACGCCCGGGTCGAGCGGATGGCCGAGCTGGCGGCGGCGGTGGCCGAGGCGGTGCCGGAGCTGGCGGCGGCCCGGGTCACCGCACGGGAGGCCGCGGCGGCGTTGACCGCGCTGGACGACGAGCTGACAGTGCTGACCGGGGTGCGCGCGCCGGGTGGAGTGACCGCTGTCGCTCGCGCGGTCGCCGCGGCGCGGGCCGACGCCGAGGCGGCGGCGACCGCGGTGTCGCTGGCCGAGGAGCGGGAGGACAAGCTGCGCGGTGAGCTGGCCGCCGCCGGTGACGAGAGCGCGCTGCGACTGCAACTGCGGGCGTACGACGATCGGGATCGGCTGTCCGGCGAGGCCGACACGGTCCGGGCGACGGTGCGCGCGGCGCACGACGAGCACGCCGCCGCGGTGGCGGCGCTGGCCGCCGCACGGGTGGTCGCCGAGCGGGCCGACGCCGAGCTGGAGGCGGCCTTCCGGGCGCACGAGGAGGCGAAGGCCACCGACCTGGCGGTGAGCCTGCGGGTGCACCTGCACGCCGGTGCGGCGTGCCCGGTGTGTGAGCAGCCGGTGGCCGAGGTGCCGGCGGTGCCGGCCGATTCGGCGGTGGCCGCCGCGACGGCGGCGGGCAAGGCGGCGCGGGCCGCTTCCAAGGCCGCGCAGGCGACGGTGCAGGAGCGGGACGCGGCGGCGCGGGAGCTGGAGCGGCTGCTGGTGCAGGCGCGAGCCCGCCAGGAGCAGATGGAGGCCCGGCTGTCCGAGCTGGACGGGCAGCTCTCCGGCGCGGCCGAGCCGGCCGTCCTGCGCCGGGAGCTGGCCGAGCACGCCCGCTTGCGGCGCGCGCTGGAGGAGGCGGCGACAGCGGTCCGGGCCGGCCGCGAAGCCGCCCGGCAGGCCCGGGCCGGGGTGGACGCCGCCGAGGAGCGGCTGCGGGCGGCGTGGCGGGCCTTCGACACCGCCCGTGACGGGTTGGCCCGGTTCGGCCCACCGGCGACCGACCGGAACGACGTGGCTGCCGCGTGGGCGGCGCTGACCGGGTGGGCGACCACCGAGGCGGACCTGCGCCGCGCCGAGCGGGCCGGTCGGGCCGACGCCGTCGCGGAGGCCGAGTCGGTGGCCGACGGGGTGCAGCGGGGCATCGCCGGCATCTTCGCCGCCGCCGAGGTGCCGGTCGGGGACGACCCGGTGCACGCGGCGACGGTGGCGGTGGAGCGGGCCGACGCCGACCGGCGGCGGCTGCACGAGCGTCGCGAGCAGGCCGGAACGTTGCGCGAGCAGCGGGCCGGCCACGAGCGGGAGGCGCAGGTGGCGCGCGCGCTCGCCGGGCACCTGCGGGCCAACAACTTCGAGCGGTGGCTGCTGGCCGAGGCGTTGGACCTGCTCGTCGACGGCGCGTCGGGGATCCTGCGGGAGCTCTCCTCCGGTCAGTACGAACTGGTGCACGACAAGGGCGAGTTCGTGGTGGTCGACCACCACGACGCGGGGTTGCGCCGGGGCGTGCGCACCCTCTCCGGTGGTGAGACGTTCCAGGCGTCGCTGGCGTTGGCGTTGGCGCTCTCCGAGCAGTTGGCCGGCATGTCGACCACGGCGGCGAGCCTGGAGTCGATCGTCCTGGACGAGGGTTTCGGCACGCTCGACGCCGCCACCCTGGACACGGTGGCGGCGACCCTGGAGAACCTGGCGGCCCGGGGCGATCGGATGGTCGGTGTGGTGACCCACGTGCCGGCGCTGGCCGAGCGGATCCCGGTCCGGTTCGAGGTGCGTAAGGACGCGCGCTCGTCGCGTATCGAACGGACCGGCCGGTGAGCGTGAGGAGCGCGGCGCACGGGAGCAGCGCGGTCGCTGACGGTGGGCCGGCCCGGTGAGCGACGCCGCGTTCTTCGTGGATTCGTGGGATCCGGCGTACGGGGCGTCGTTCGAGGCGTCCGCCGCCGGCCCGGCCGCGCCGAGCAGCGCCCAGGTCGACGCGGACGTGGAGTTGCCGGCTGTGGACTGGCGGGCGATCGGGGTCCGCCCCGGGGTGCGGGCACCGGACGTGGTGTTGCTCGTCGACGGGGTTCGCCGCATCGACGCCAGCATCTGGACGGCGGAGACCGACGGCCTGTCGTTCCCCGGGTTGGCCGCCTCGTACGCGGCCGGGGTGGTCCGGTGTGACCTGGGGCGAGGTGCGGCGCAGTTGGCGGGCACCCGGGTTGGCCGGGGCCTGTTCACCGCGAGCCCGTCGGCGCAGGACGTGGTGGCGGGCGCGATCCGTTACCCGGTGCACCGGGTGGGTGGCACCGGTGAGCTGGCGAAGTTGCCGGCCGCCGTGCAGGGTCCGCTGACCGCGTTGGAGGTGGCGGTGTCCGACGCCGCCCGGGTCGACGGCGATCTGTTGGTGGTGGACGGCCCGCTGCGCGCTCGTCGGCAGTTGCCGCGCACGCTGGGCTACATCAAGACGCAGCACAGTCAGTACCTGGACGCCCGGCTGACCGCTGTGGTGACGGGGATGGCATCGGGTGAGCGTTCCCCGGTGTTCCGGCTCGGCACCGCCTGGGGCGGTTGGTCGTGGTATTTGCGGCTGCCGGTGGCGATCGGCGCGCCGTGGGCGGGCATCGTTCGGGTGGAGTGCTCCGCCGACCTGCCCGTCGAGGCGGCGATCGAGCTGGCCGACCTGTCGCTGGTGACCCTGCCGCGCTTCGCCTCCACCCCGTACAAGGATCCGCGGGCCCCGCAGAACCTGATCCCGATCGCCGGCCTGGAGCGCCGGCTGCGGGCCCTGCTCGGCGATTCCCGGTTGCTGCACCGTGCGTTGACCGCCGCGGCCCGCGCCGCCCGATGAGCGCGGACACTGGTTCCGATGGGGCGTAAACGGGCGGCTGACCGGGTGGTCGAGCAGGTGGACACCGGGCTGGCGGAGCTGGTGCCGGCTCCGGACCGGGCCGGCTCGTGGACGCTGCTGCTGGACGGCGCGCCGCAGTCGCACGTCGACCTGACCGATCCCACCCATCTCGAGTTCGAGTACGTGCGGCGGTTGGCTGCCGCGGTGGATCTGATTGCACCGGTCGGTGAGCCGCTGCGGGTGTTGCACCTTGGTGGCGGCGCGCTGACCCTGCCCCGGTATGTCTCCGCCACCCGACCCGGGTCTACCCAGCGGGTGTCCGAGGTGGACGGTGCGCTGGTCGAGTTGGTCCGTCGGGCGTTGCCGTGGCCGTCGGACGCCCGGTTGCGGGTCCGGGTCCAGGACGCCCGGGCGGTGCTCGCGTCCACCCGGGAGGCCAGCTACGACGTGGTGGTCGCCGACGTGTTCGCCGGTGCGCGTACGCCGGCCCACCTCACGTCGGTGGAGTACGCCGCCGAGGTGGCCCGGGTGCTCCGCCCCACCGGGTGGTACCTGGCGAACCTGGCCGACGGTCCGCCGCTGCGGCACGCCCGTGGGCAGGTCGCCACGGTCCGGTCGGTGCTGCCGCAGGCCTGTCTGGTCGGGGACGCGGCGGTGCTGCGCGGGCGCCGGTACGGCAATCTGGTGCTGGTCGCCGGGCGGTCCACACCTCCGGTGCCGGAGCTGACCAGACGCGCCGCCGGTGACTGGTTTCCCGGCCGGGTGGTGGCCGGCGACGACCTGGACCGCTTCGTCGGTGGCGCGCAGGTGGTTCGGGACGCGGACGCCACCGGCTCCGATCCGCCACCGCCGGGGCTGTTCTCGGTACGCCGCTGACCGTCCACCCCATCGGGGCGGGGAAGTTTTTTCGTCGTCTGTTGATCCGCTGGGGCCGGCGCTGCGTACCACCGGGCGGCCCACCTCGTGGGCCGGCGTTGGTCACGGACATCCCGGAGGTCTGCATGCACGCGGTGGCGGCCGGTTGGCATGGCGACGCGGTACGCGCTGACTGGTTGTCGGCGCGACCCTCGTCACGGTCGACCTCGTCTGCCCGAGGGGTCGACGCACGGGCGTCGACTCGCCAGAATGGTCCGGTGACGCCGCGACCGGCGCCCGGACGCCATCAGGCGACGACAACCGAGGCCAGCCACTCCGACCAGTTGATCCGTCAGCTCTACGCCGAACACGCCGGCCCGTTGCTGATGTTCGTCATGCGCCTCACCGGGGGGGACCGGCAGCGCGCGGAGGACATCGTCCAGGAGACGCTGCTGCGGGCCTGGCGCAACGCGCACCGGCTGGGCACGCAGGGGCAGGGCTCGTTGCGCCCGTGGTTGGTCACCGTGGCCCGCCGCATCGCCATCGACGAGCACCGCAGTCAGGAGGCCCGGCCGCCGGAGACGTACGACCGGGACCTCACCGCGTTCGCCGAGGCGGACAGCACCGACCGGGTACTGCGCACCATGACGGTGGCGGACGCGCTGCGTACGCTCAGTCAGTCGCACCGGGAGATTCTGATCTCGACGTACTTCCGGGGGCGGACGGTGCCGGAGGCGGCCGAGGAGTTGGGCCTGCCGTTGGGCACCGCCAAGTCGAGGGTCTACTACGCGCTGCGCGCGCTGCGCACGGCTCTGCAGGAGCGGGGGGTGACAGAATGAGCCGGCCGGACCACATGGACGTCGCGGCGTACGCGCTCGGTGTGCTCGACGAGCAGGACACTGAGCGATTCGAGGAACATCTCGCCACCTGCTGGGCGTGCGCCGCCGAGTTGGAGACGATGGTGCCGGTCGTCGGGCTGCTCTCCGACATCGACGGCGAGACGATGATGGCGCTGGAGCAGACGGCGACCGACCCGGCTCTGCTGGACCGCACGCTCGGCGCGGTCCGGGCCGACCGACGGCGTAGCCGGTTTCGTCACCTGCTCGCAACGGCCGCCGCGGTGGTGGTCTTCGGCGGTCTGACCGGGTACGGCTTCGTCAGCGTGACCGGCAACGACCAACCGCCGGGGGTGCTGGCCGAGTCGACGCCGAGCGCGCCCAACGACCCTCCGACGAGCGTGCCGACGGCCGCGCCGAGCGGCCCGGGTGTGGGCGGCACCGAGGTGGAGGGCGACCAGGTCGAGGCGACCGACCCGACCACCGGTGTGCAGACCACCATGTTCCTGGTGACCAAGGACTACGGCACCCGGGTCAATTTCAGTCTGCGGAAGCTGCCCGGCCCGCGCATCTGCCGACTGGTGGTCGTACGCAAGAACGCCACCACCGAGGTCATTTCGACCTGGTCGGTGCCGGATGGTGGCTACGGCACCAACACCCGGCCGCAGGGTCTCGAGCTGAGCGCCTCGACGTCGGCCCTGCCGAAGGACATCAAGCAGCTCCAGGTGCAGTCGGTGGATGCCAACGGCGTGGCGAGTCCGCTGGTCACCGTACCCATGTAAGTGCGCCTACCGCATCGGCGCCGGTCATTGTCACAATGACCGGCGCCGATCTGTCGTTCCGCGCGGAGGGTCCCCTCGCGGGTGCGTACGCATGGCAGCCGGAAACGGTTCAATTGATTTAAGTGAAATTGACCACTGTTACTACTTCAACCTTGACAGCCCATCCGCCGTACCTATGGGTGAACTGTCAAGAATGAGGAGGGCACGTGGCACAGATGAAGCGGACCGTCATCGTCGCGAGCGCGATGGTCGCACTAACGGCCTGCGCTCCCGCGGGTTACGACGGGGCGAACTCGAGCGCGGCTGAGCCGGTCGCCGTCGCCGCGGCCGAGCCCACCGCGACGGTTGAACCTGAGGCCTCGCCGTCCGCGGAGGCGCCCGCCGCCGACGCCCCGCCCGCGGACGTCGACCTGACCGAGAAGTTGATCGGCAAGAGCGTCGCCCGGATGGGCAAGGTGGTCACCGACCAGGACGGCTGGATCCTGTACCGCTTCGACAAGGACACCGCCGACCCGCCGTCGTCGAACTGCGTCGACAAGTGCGCCGAGGTGTGGCCCCCGGCACTGACCGACGGCAACCCGGAGCTCACCGGCGTCTCGGACGACAAGGTCAGCAGCGTGACCCGGCAGGACGGCACCCGTCAGCTCACCGTCGGCGGCTGGCCGGTCTACCGCTACATCGGTGACAAGAAGCCCGGCCAGTGGAAGGGCCAGGCTGTCGGTGGCACCTGGTTCGTGGTCCAGCCGGACGGCAAGAAGAACCTGAGCTGCCTGCCCAAGGGCACGCCGAAGGCGGTCGCACCGCCGGCGGACAGCGACTCGAACGACGCCGGCGGCTCGGGCTACTCGTACTGAGCCTTGGTCGCCCACGAGGGCACGGTGGTCGGTCGTCGCCGGGGAGGGCGCGACCGGCCACCGTCGTGTCCGGGGTGGGTCAGGCCCGTTCCCACGGGCTCGGCACCGGGAAGTACGTCTCCAGGAACGGAATGAGCAGCGCCAACTGCGCCTCCAGGTCCTCCTCGACGGAGAACGCGTCGTTCAGGCAGAACACCTGCCGGTCCCGACGGGCCAGCAGGTGCGCCAACCGGGCCGGCGTGTCCGGGTGGGACAGCTCGGCGATGGTGTACCGCAGGTTCCCCGGCGCCGCGCGACCGGTGTGGAACGCGTAGTAGTGGTGCAGCGACGAGGCGACCGACAGGTCGTCCATGCTGCGGAACTGACTCGCCGCGGTCCGCCGGTACTGCTGCGGGAACGTCTGCTCGATCTCCTGGAGCACGCTGCGCCGCAGCGCGTGCGGCATGTGCTTCATCTTCTGGGTCAGCACGGTGCCGAACCGCTCCGCGATCAACGCCCGGTTGTTCTTCCCGGCCGCCGACGACGGGATGTCCCCGGCGGCGGGCGGGCCCGGCGGCACCAGCGCCGGCGACGGAAAGAACCGGGAGATGCCGTTGGCCAGGAAGAAGTCCTGGGGTAGCACCTCGGTGCCGAGAAAGACGTCGTCGTTGAAGTACAGGAAGTGCTCGGAGAGCCCGTCGATGTGGTGCAGCTGACTCTCGATGGCGTGCGAGTTGTACGTCGGCAGCACCGTCGGGTCGGCGAAGATCTCCCGATGGCTGACCACCCGCAACCCGCTGGCGGACGGGTCCAGCCAGGCCGGCACCTGGTCGTCGGTCACCACGTAGACGTGGCGCACCCACGGCGCGAACAGGTGCAGCGAGCGCAGCGAGTAGCGCAACTCGTCACGGCTGAGGAAGCGGGCCGCGCTCGCCGCCTCCGCGTGGTACGGCACCCCGGCCACCTCTGCCCGTCGGCGTAGCCACGCCGGGTCGGCACCGTCGACCCAGGTGTAGACCACGTCGACCGGGAACGGCACGTCGTCGGGGCGCGGTGCGGCGAACTCGGGGCGGGTCCAGGCGGTCGCGGGCGCGGCGGCGGGCGCCAGGCCGGTGAACCGCGACTCCGGTACGAGGACCAGCGGCGCCGCCACGGTCACCTGTTCGGCGACGGCGTTGGGCCGCGGGGCGACGAGGCTGTCCCCCTCCCGGGTCCAGAACTCCACGTCGCACCCGTACGCCTGCCCCAGCACCAGCCGCCGCTGGGGGTCGGTCCAGTACCAGGTCAGCCGCAACACCGCGGCGTCGACGAGCCGGTCCCAGGTCTTCGGTTCGAAGCCGGCCGCCGGCTGACCGGTGCCGTCCGGCACACCGACGTAGCCGGGGACCCGACCGCAGGCGGCGGCCAGTGCGGCGTACGCCCGCGTGCGGTGCGCGGCGTCGACGGCGACCACCGACGAGCGGTGGGTTTCGCCGCGTACCCGGAAGTGGGGTACGCCGGCCTCGTCGAGCGCCGCCGTCACCGCGGTGAGGTTGTCCAGCCGTGCCATCAGCGGGGTGACGGCCCCGATCCGGGCCACCCGGGGTCCCCGGTCGGCGGTGACGACCACCCGGTCCGCGCCGGCCAGCAACTCCGGCTGGCGGCGGGCCAGCCGCTCGCTCCGGCGCTCGGAGACCTGCCCGTCCCGCGCGGCCCGGGCGACCCACTGCTTGAGCTGGTGCCGGGCCCGGGGGCTCACCTTCGTCGCGATGGCCCGCCGGGTCTGCGGGCTCAGCACGCGGCGGTACACCTCCACGAACCCGGTGGGCTCGGCCAGCGCCCGGGGCGGTTCCCCCGGCGTGGGCGTCGGGCCGCTCACCGCTGCGGGCCCGGCAGCGCCGCGATGGCGGTGGCCACCCGTTGGGAGTTGTTGCGGTCCTGCGCGACGAAGAAGTCCGTCGCCCGACGGGTGTACTCCTCCTCACGGACGCACCCGCTCTCCAGGTACCTGATGATCGCGTCCACCGTCCCCGACGCGGTCTCGCAGACCGGGCCGAACCCGTCCTCCCGGTGCTCGAAGTACCCCTTCTTGTAGCCGCCGATGCTCCAGAACTCCTCCGCGTCGAACTGCGCGTAGATCAGCGGGGTGCCGAGGTACGCGACGTCGCAGGCGGTGGAGGAGTAGTCGGTGATGAACAGGTCGCACTGGCGCAGAGCGTCCTGCACCGTCCGGCTGCTCTGGTCCGCCATGGTGAAGCAGTCGTCGGTCGGCACGAGCCCCGCCAGCAGCGAGCGCATCTCGTAGTGCGGCAGCAGTTCGAGGGTGTAGCCGTGCTGGCGCAGCGCCTGCCGCAACCGCTCGTCACCGAACAGCTCGGCGAGGAACACCTGATAGGCGGAGCCCTCGAAGGCGACCCGAGGTCGGGCGGCCTTGTTGTACGACGGGGTGACGAGATACGTACGCCAGGTCGGCATGAACAGGATGCGACGGTGGCCCCGGTCCGGGATCAACGCGTCGAAGCGGGGCAGGCCCGTGTTCGCGACCATGTCGCCGTAGTCGAGGTTCTTCGCCACGTACTCGGCCTCCCGGTCGGCCGAGGTCACGAAGAGGTCGAAGGAGGCCCGGCCACGGTGGACGCCGGCGCTGACGTCCTTCTCGATCACCCCGTGGTCGAGGAACACCCGGGTGGGGGCGATCCGCCAGTTCAGGTGCTTGAGGAAGGGCGACCGCTCCCAGCTCGCCGGCAGCATGTAGGAGTCGATATCGTACGAGTTGATCAGCTTGGTGGCGTGCAGCATCAGGAACTTGTGCCGGAACGAGCCGTGGGTGACGACGTTGCCCAACCCCTGCACCCGGTGCCGGTCCGGGCTGTCCTTCGCCAGCAGGTAATACACGTTGCGCCGACGCTCCACCTGCCGCAGGTGCCGGAACAGGTGCGAGGAGTTGTCCTGCGCGGTGTCGGTACGCTCGCCGACCAGCCACACGTCGCGCCGGCTCATCAGTGGCGCGGTGAGCGTCCGCAGCAGCCGCTGCTTCCAGAACGGGCCTCTGGAGGCCGCGTGCCGCAGATCCTTGCGGAGCATCAGACGTCGCCACCGGCGCTGTCCGGCCACCCCGGCCTTGCGCTGGACCAGCAGCTCGGCGTTCTCCCGGCCGCTGAAGGTGGGCAGGACCCGGGTGTTGCCGGACAGTTTCGTGGTGGCGTCGCGCAGGTAGGCCGCCGAGATCAGGCAGTGCCGGGAGGCCTGCCCGGTCGTGGTCAGGAACACCAGCCGCAGCGCGTGCTGGCCGCCGCGGAGCTTGCCGATCGGCAGTTCGGCGGAGAAGCCCGACCACTCCCGGTCGTCGTCCCCGGCCTTGAGGTCCGCCCGCCGTTCGGCGGTGACCGGCACGGTGAGGCTGCTGCCCCGCACCCGTAGACCCATGGGGGTGTCCAGCGGGGCGCGCATCGGCAGACCGTTGACCACCAGGTGTCCGGAGACCTTGAGCGTCTCCCCCGACGACGCGAGCCGCATCTGCTCCAGCCGCACCCCGACCGCTGTCACCTTCGTCAGCGGGAGCAGCGCCGGCGTCACCGGGTAGTCGAGGTGCAGGTCACCACCACAGGCGACCACCCCGCGCAGCCGTTGCCACGGACGGGCGAACAGCTCGAAGTCGTACAGCTTGAACGCCAGGTACGGAACCCGGTGCCGGGTGTCGATCGTCCAGTTGGCGATGAAGGAAGGATCGATGTCCTGGTAGATCCGGGTGCACTTCTCGAAGATCTTCCACAGGTCCGCGTCCTCGAAGAGGGTGTGCGCCCGCATGGCGAAGCCCTGGTAGCTGCGGACCAGCCACCGTTCGAGCACCTCGCGGCGGAATACGTCCAGGTCGGGCCGTAGGTCGGCAAGGGTCTCGCACAGCTCCAGGTGGTCCCAGAAGTTCTGTTCGCGGACGAAGAGGTTGTCCATGATGGAGCTGCTGACCGCGCGCTTGCGGTACTGGTAGACCACCGTGTCGACGAGTGCGATCCGTTCGGCCCTGAGCAGCATCGGGATGGCCAGGAAAGCGTCCTCGAAGTGCACCCCCTCCCGGAACCGCAGGCCGTGCTTCCGCAGTTGGGCGAGGTCGTACAGCTTGTGGCACGGGCCGGCGTCGAAGATCAGATCCGGTGCGTCGACGACGGTCTCCAGCAGCCGGTCACCCTTGCCGAACGGCTTCTTCCACAGGAACGCGGTCGGTTTCGGGAAGGTGTCCATGTCGCCGATGGCGATGCTCGCCTTGTGCGTCACGATCGCCTTGAGCAGCACCTCGATGGCGCGCGGTGGCAGCAGGTCGTCGGAGTCGACGAACGCCACGTACGGGGTGTCGGCCAGGTCGAGCGCCAGGTTCCGGGCCGCCCCCGGCCCGCTGTTGCGCTGCTGCAGGGCTGTCACGTTGGGGTGCTCGGCGGCGAACTGCTTGGCCAGCAGGTCGGAGCCGTCGGTGCTGCCGTCGTCGACCAGGATGACGTGGCACGTGCCGAAGACGGTCTGTGCCTCGATCGACTCGAGCGTCTCGGGCAGGTAGTCCGCGACGTTGTAGACCGGAACGATGATCGTGACCTGCGGGGCGGGGTCTACCACTCTGGACTCCACTGAAGAGGGTGCGGGGAACGCGGGCGGAACAGCGGCGCGGCGGGCTGACTGGGGCTCACTGGTCGCGCCCGAGCAGTGCCGACTTGAAGTCGGTGACCGTGTTGAGCATGTTGTTGGGCATGGTGGGCGCGTCGACCGGGGCGCGTCGACGGGCATCCAGCACCGGGCGGTACGAACGCCGCCACAGCTCCCCCGCGCCCACGTTCCGTCGCTCCGCCACCACGTCGTCGGGCAGCTCGAACGGGGCGGGGAAGGGCAGGTAGCGCGGCAGGAAGTCGGCCAGCATCCGCTCCTGCTCGGCGAACGACAGCGGGTCTGAGTCGGTGTCGTTGAGGCAGAACACGTCGCGGTTGCGACGAGCCAGCAGCTCGGCGAGCCGGGCGGGGGTGGAGGGGTGACCCAGGTCGGCGTACTCGTACTCGATGTCGCCGGGGACGGCCTGCGCGGTCAGGAACGCCCAGTACTGGTGCAGCGACGACGGGATGGACAGGTCGCCGTGGTGCCGGAACCGGTGCCGCGCGGTGGCCGCCACCTCGTCCGGCAGTGTGCCCTCGATCTGCTGCATGATGCTGCGCCGCAGCGCGAACGGGGTGTGCTTCATCTTCTGCGTGATGGTCACGCCGAACTGCCGTTGGATGTGCCGACGGTTGTTCTTCCCGGCGGCCTTCACCGGCGGGTCCTCCGGCTTCGCCTCCCCCAGGCCGAACTGGGCCGGCGAGGGGAAGAACTTCGCGATCCCGTTGGCGTGGAAGAAGTGGTTCGGCAGCAGCGGACGACCGAGGAACACGTCGTCGTTGAGGTACAGGAAGTGTTCGGCCAGTCCGTCGATGCGGTGCAGGCGGGACTCGATGGCGTGCGAGTTGTACGACGACCGGCCACCGAGGTCGGCGAAGAGTTCGGCGTGCGAGACGACCGTGATCATCGGATCGCTCGGGTCGAGCCAGCTCGGCAGTTGGCTGTCGGTGATCAGGAAGATCCGCCGCAGCCAGGGCGCGAAGCTGTGCAGCGACCGCAACGAGTACCGCAGCTCGTCGCGGTTGTGGTAGCGCGAGGAGTTGGCGGCGACCGCGTGCAACGGGCCGCCGGGGGCGCCGAGCGCCATCGACTTGCGTTTGAGCCACTGCGGGTCGGAGCCGTCCACCCAGGTGTAGACGGCGTCGATCGGAAAACCGATCCGGTCCGGCGCCCGGACGGCCAGGTCCCGGCGGGTGCCGTAGGTGTGGTCGTCGGCCTCGGGCACGAAGTGGCTCAACAGCGCCGCCGCCACCCGGACCGGCTGCGCCCGGGCGGGCGCCTCGTCGACGACCCCGTTGCGCCGGGGAGCGCGGACCATGTCCCCGTGTCGGCTCCAGAACTCGATCTCGCAGGCGAACTGGGCGCCGAGGACGACACCGGCACGAGCGTCGGTCACCGGGAAGCAGACCCGGATCACCTCGGTCGGGGCGCCGTCCGGTTGGTCCCGACGGGGCTGGACCTGCACCACCCGGACGTCGGCGCCTGACAGTGCCGGCGCGGAGCGGACCAGGCGTCGTACCTCCGTCCGCTGGTCGTCGAGGACCGCGACGGTGCTGCGCAGGTGGTCGTCGTTACGAATGCAGTGGTATTCGATGCCGGCGGCGTGCAGCGCCGTGGTGACGGCCGTGAGGTTGCGGTGCCACTGCTGCAACGGGGTCGCCGTGGCGACGACCTCGGCCCGGGTCCGAACGCCACCGTCGGTCACGGCCACCCGGGCTCCGAGGTGATGCACGGTGTCGTTGCCGCGCGGGCGGGAAAGCGTCTGCACCAGGCCGATCCGCCGGTGTGCGGGCAGCAGACCCAGCACCCGTCGCCGTGCCGACGACGGTAGGAGTCGATAGATCTTCAGAGCGATCATGCGCTGGGCCGCCGTCCGCTCGGGACGGCCGCCTCGTCAGCGGGCACCCGTCAGCCCTGCGGACGGGCAGCGGGGTGAGATCCCCCTCGCGATGATTCGACACAGACTCGCGCAGCCATCACTGCATGCCCTTCCACAGATCCCCCGTTGACACTGCGCAGATGACCCGAGGCGCTCGTTCACCTGCCGGCCATCAAACAACCACATCATCGATACCTGACCCACCGCCAAAAATGGCATAAGGCCGGTATGCGAGGGTTTGCCAAAATAATCCTGGCCGTTCGGGTGATCAACCAGACCGGGACGGTCGGCCGGCCGTATCCCCGCGAAGCTCCTCAACCGCGGGCGGAACCGGTACGGCGGTCGCCAGCAGCCACCGTGACCTGGCAGAGTAGCGGGGTGACCGAGACCGGACCCGCCGCGACCAGGGTGCTGCACCCGCCGGTCGGCTACCGGCTGACCGCCTCGGTCCGCGCCCTCACCTTCAGCCCGTACGACCCGTGCGCCCGGGTGGCGGCCGGCACCTTCTGGTGGGCCACCCGCACCCCGGAGGGTCCGGCCACGCTCGCGCTGCGACCGGCCGGCGGCGAGCTGCTCGCCGAGGGGTACGGGCCCGGCGCGGAGCACGTCCTCGCCCGCGCCGACGCGATCGCCGGGCTGCGCGACGACCTGACCGGCTTCACCGAACTGGCCGCGGCGCACCCGCTGGTCGCCCGACTGGCCCGGGAGCACCGGGGGCTGCGGATGCCCGCCACCGGGGAGGTCTTTCCCCGACTGCTGCGCGCGGTCTTCGAGCAGAAGGTCACCGGCAAGGAGGCATACCGGGCCTACTCGGCGATGGTGCGGCACTTCCGGGAGCCGGCTCCCGGCCCCTTGCAGCCGCTGCTCCTGCCGCCCGAGGCAGCCACCGTCGCCGCGGCCCCGTACTGGGTGTTCCACCCGTTCGGGGTGGAGCAGCGCCGAGCCGACACGCTCCGTCGCGCCGCCGCGCTCGCCGACCGGCTGGAGCGCAGCACCGACGCCGCCGACGCCACCCGCCGGCTGACCGCCATCCCCGGCATCGGGCCGTGGACGGCCGCGGAGGTGGTCCGGATCGCGTACGGCGACCCGGACGCGGTCAGCGTCGGCGACTACCACATCCCGAACACGGTGGCCTGGGCGCTCGCCGGCGAACCGAGGGGCGACGACGCCCGGATGATGGCCCTGCTGGAGCCGTTCCGAGGCCACCGGGGCCGGGTGTGTCTGCTGCTGGAGGCGGCCGGCATCCGGGCACCGAAGTACGGCCCACGCGCCCCGATCCGCTCGTTCGCCCGGTTCTGAGTCGCTGCGGCGCCAGGGTGCTCAGCGACCCGCGCACAGCCGACGCAGGGTACGGCCGAGCCACCAGGCGTACGCGTGCTGCACGGCCCTCACCGCCGGGCCGCCGGCGCGGGTGAACCAGCGGTCCGGGAGGCTGAACGCGCGGACCTCGAACCAGACCGCGCCGGCGTCGTCGCGGACCACCTCGAACGCCTCCTCACCCCGCTCCGGGTGCCCGGGCAGGGTGCCGTAGCCGAAGCCGGCGAGCGTGGGTGAGTCGACGCTCCAGACCACCCGGCACGGCCCCCAGAGGCGGGCCGGGCCGACGCCGAGGCCGGAGGTCACCAGCACACCGGTGGTGGCCCGCGGCGCGTCGGTGCGGATCCGGACACCCGCGGCGCGGTGCAGCCGCCAGCTCAACACCGCGTCGGCGGCGGTCTCGAAGCAGCCGCCGGGCAACGGATACCGGTGGCGCAGGTGGTGGTACCCGCCGGGCAACGGCCCGTGCCGGGTCGACCCCACCTCCGGGTACGTCAGTTCGGCCACCGTTGCCCCCTCGACCTCGACCGGACACGGGTCAGGGTACGGCCGGTGCGGCCGGGCCGCCCGTCGATGGCAGCGGCGGCTGTGCACGTCGGTCGCCTGTCGGTCGCCCCGGACCAGCAGGGGCGGGGTGTCGGGGCGCAACTGCTCAACGCCATCGAGCGGGCCTGCGCCGGGCGGGCGGCCCGCTTCACCCTGTTCACCGGAGCGGACAGCGCGCGCAACCTGCGGTTGTACGAGCGGCACGGCTACCGGATCGTGGCGCACCGCCCGGACCCGAACGGCATCTCGTTGGCGGTGCTGGAGAAGCCGGCGGTCAGCCCCGCTCGCAGCGACTCCTGAGACCGTCGGCCTCCATCCGCACATACCGGCGGAACAGCCCGCCGTACAGCCGGCCGATCAGGCCGGCCAGCGGGCCGGACTGGCTGAAGGCCAACTCGACGCGGGTACGCCCGTCGGGCAGCGGCAGCAGCCGGTGTTCTGCCGTGGTCCGCACACCCGGGACGTCGGAGACCCAGACGAACTCCCGATGCTCGGTCAGTTCGGTGACCCGCCAGAGGGCCGGCCGCAGCTTCGGCTGGGTCAGTCGTGCGGTAGCACCGACGGTCAGCGGCCCCGGCTCGCCCCGCTCGGCCCGGGTGACCGAGTCCGTCCACTCGGGCCAGCGAGGCACGTCGACAAGCACCGCCCAGATCTGCTCGGCGTCCGCCGCGATCTCGGTATCAGCCTCGAACCGCATGGTGTCCCCTCCCCGGCGGCGCCGCTCGGCACCGCCACGGGTGCAGACGAGGCCGCCGCAAGCATTGTGACAGCGAGGTTCACCGCCGTCGGTCCCTCCTCAGTGGATGCTCCCGGGAACGTCCGGTCGCCCGCCGCCACGCACGGATCAGGCGGCCTCGCGAAGGTCGGCCAGGGTGAGCGGGGTACGCCGCCGCAGCAGCTCCTCCAGCTCCGGCACCGAACCCACCTCGCCGAGCACGTTGCGGCCGCCGCCGAACCGCTCCGGATAGCGGCGGGTCAGTCGGAAGCGGTAGCGGCCCCGGATCAGCTCGACGCTTACCCGCCACCGCCCGCAGCAGTCACAGACCCACTCGGACACCTCGCGAAAGTAGCTCTGACCTGGGGATATTCGATTCGCCCGGTCGGGACGAGCGGCGCGTGGGCGGACACGCCGCCCCGCCGCGCACGGTGATCTGCCTCACGACTGTCGGCGCCGTCTGATTGACTGGTCGGCGTGGACCTGCCGATCAACCCGCCGGTCGAGCCGATGCTGGCCAAGAGCGTTCCCAAGCTGCCCACCACGCCCGGGGTGACCTACGAGCCCAAGTGGGACGGGTTCCGGTGCATCGTGTTCCGCGACGGTGACGAGGTCGAGCTGGCCAGCCGGGGCGGCAAGTCGATGACCCGCTACTTCCCCGAGGTGGTCGAGCAGGCCCGCCGGCAGCTGCCGCCGAGGTGCGCTGTCGACGGGGAGTTGATCGTGATCCGGCGCGACGGGCCGAGCGGCCAGCCCCGGCTGGATTTCGAGCTGCTGGCCCAGCGCGTCCACCCGGCCGCGTCCCGGGTGAAGATGCTGGCCGAGACCACCCCGGCCGACTTCGTCGCGTTCGACCTGCTGGCGATCGGTGACGAAGCCCTGCTCGACCAGCCCTACCCGCGCCGCCGCGAGCGGCTGGTCGAGGCGCTGGCCGGGGTGCGCCCGCCGGTGCACGTCACCCAGGTCACCACCGACCCGGACACCGCGCGGCGCTGGTTCGACGTCTTCGAGGGCGCCGGGCTGGACGGTTTGATCGTCAAGCCGGCCGACCTGCCGTACGAGCCGGGCAAGCGACTGATGTTCAAGGTCAAGCACGCCCGCACCGCGGACGCGGTGGTGGCCGGCTTCCGCTGGCACAAGTCCGGGCCGGTGGTGGGCTCGCTGCTGCTCGGCCTGTACGACGACGCCGGGGTCCTGCACCACGTAGGCGTGAGCGCGTCGTTCAGCATGGCCCGCCGCGCCGAGTTGCTCGACGAGCTGGCACCCTATCGGGACATCGCCGGTGAGCACCCGTGGGTGCACGGCGACCACGAGCGTGGCCAACGCATCCCCGGCGGGGTCAGCCGGTGGACCGGCACGAAGAACCTGGAGTGGGAGCCGGTGCGCCCCGAGTTGGTGGTCGAGGTGGGCTACGACGCCATGGAGGGCGAACGGTTCCGGCACACCGCGCAGTTCGTCCGCTGGCGCCCGGACCGCGACCCCCGATCCTGCCGCTACGACCAGCTCGACCGGCCGATCCGCTTCGACGTGGACCAGGTGCTGCGCGGCGACCCGACGGCCACCGTGGACCGGGCCGCCACCGGCTCGGCGTAGCCTGGCCGTCGACCCGATTCCGGAGGACCACGTGATCCGCACCGCCGACCAGCCTCGGAGGGCGTCCAGCCGCCGGGGCCGTCGCACTCTGGCCGCCTTCGTCGTCGCCGCGCTGCTCACCGCCGGTTGCACGCTGCCGGCCTTCGCGCCACGCACCGAGGTGGAGGGCGCGGCCGCCCCGACCGGCAGCGCACCGAACTGGCGGCCCTGTCCGGAGGTGCCCGACGAGTTGGTCGGGCGGAGCGCTCCGAACATGCGCTACGAGTGCAGCCGGATTCAGGTGCCCCGTGACTGGGGCACCGGCAACGGGGCGAGCGCCGGCCCAGGGGCCGGGCAGACCTTCGAGATCGCCCTGCTGCGCGCCCGGTCCACCAAGCAGCGCGACCGGGTGGGCTCCTTGGTGATCAATCCGGGTGGCCCGGGTGGTTCCGGTGTCGACACCGCCGTCTACCTCTCCTTCGGCGCCCAGTTCGGCGGTCTGCCCGCCTCGATCACCGAGCGCTTCGACATCGTCGGCTTCGACCCGCGCGGGGTCTCCCGTTCCAGCCCGGTGAAGTGCATCTCCGACGCCGACCTGGACGCCAGCTTCGGCTTCGACCCGGACCCGGCGAGCCAGTCGGCATTTGACGGCTTCGTCGGTCTGAGCCAGCGGATCGGTCGCGGCTGCGGCGACCGCTACGGCGACCAGTTGCCGCTGTACGGCACCGAACAGGCCGCCCGCGACATGGACGCGGTACGCGCCGCCGTGGGCGACGACAAGCTCACCTACCTGGGCTACTCGTACGGCACCCTGCTCGGTGCCACGTACGCCCAGCTCTACCCCCAGCGGGTGCGGGCACTGGTGCTCGACGGCGCCGTCGACCCGCAGCAGCGGCTGGTCGAGGGCTCGGAGAGCCAGGCCCGCGGCTTCGAACGGGCCTTCACCAACTTCACCCGCTGGTGCGCGGCGAACGCCGGCCGCTGCCCGATCGCCCCGGACGCCCGCGCCGCCGTCACCTCGGCCATCGACAAGGCCAAGGTCTCCCCGGTACGCGGCGACGACGGTCGGGAGGCCACCGCCGGCTGGGTGTTCTACGCCGTCATCTCCTCGCTCTACACCGAATCCGGCTGGCAGGAGCTGGCCCAGGCGATCGACAAGCTCGCCGAGGGCGACCCGAAGGACGTGTTCCGACTCGCCGACTCGTATGCCGGCCGGGAGGACAACGGGCACTACTCGAACCTGTTCGACGCCAACCTGGCCATCAACTGCGCCGACGAGACGGAGAAGCCGAGCCGGCAGCAGATCCGGCAGTTGCAGTCCGAGTGGCGTGGAAAGTACCCGCTGTTCGGGCCGGCGTTGGCGGTCGGCATGCTGAGCTGCGTCGAATGGCCGGGCGGGCGTGACCCCTACCCGACCGGGAAGGCGAACGGCGCACCGCCGATCGTGGTGGTCGGCACCACCGGCGACCCGGCGACGCCGTACGAGCAGACGCCCCGGCTCGCGTCGATGCTGGGCGTCGGTCGGGTGCTGACCTGGGAGGGCGAGGGGCACACCGCCTACCCGCAGACGTCCTGCATCACCAACGCGGTCAACGCCTACCTGATCGACCTGACCGTGCCACCGGAGGGGCAGCGCTGCCCGGCCCGCTGACAGGCTGGGTCGGCGGCAGTGGGGGCAGATCGATCCCCTGCCGGGTGGCCAGCTCCTCCAGCAGCGCCCGCATCCGGCGCACGTCGGCCTTGAGCTGTTCCTGCTCCTCATGCTCGAAGGCGTTGTCGTCGACGATGAGCCGGCTCGCGAAGTGCGCGGTGATAAGTGGGATGACCAGCAGCACCATGGTCGAGATGAGCAGCGCGGCCAGTGTGCGGCCCGCCCAGGTGGTCGGCGAGATGTCGCCGTACCCGACGGTGGAGGCGGTCACCACAGCCCACCAGACGGCGTCGGCCGGGCTGCGCTCCTCGACCTCGCCGTAGATGAAACCGGCCACCACGATCATCAGCAGGTACGAGGTGATCAGCGTGCGGGGCGAGTTGGCGAACCACACCAAAGCCCGGTATATCCACCGGAACGGCAGCAGCAGGAGCTCCATGCCGCCCTATGCTGCCCGCAAGCATCCTGCCCGACCAGCCACACCAAACAAACGCGCGGGGCTACAAGGCGCCCCTTAACCTCGGCGCGTGATCGTCGCGAGTCGGCGCCCTGGGGCGGTCACCGAGGAATCGGGCTCCCGGAGCCGGACCTGCCACCTGCGGTGGCGCTGATCGCCGGCAGCACCTGCGAGCGATCTTCGACCCGAGCATCCCCGGCGAGGTCGGCACACCCACCCCCTCTACCTGCGCTGCCTGGGGGCTTGGGCGACCGCCGACACGCGCGCTTGCTGATCGCCGACAGTCCGTACCGGACGCCACCTCTCACGAGACAATGTTTAGGACAGGGAGGGCACACCGACGAGCCACCACAGAGTTGAAGTTCAAGTTAGAGAGTCTGATCAGGGTCGGTATTTGCACGGACCTCGCAATCACAGTAGCCGCCTGCGTTCCTCAATCCTTCACGCAAACGAGGCCAATCCACTTCGCGATGCTTCGCGGCCCACTCCTCACACAGGCTGAGGCTGTGGTCGCATCCCCGACGAACCAGGCGCTCATCCAGGTAACCGTACAGCGAGTCGAGCGAACCACGATCCACACCCAGAGCAGCCCACCCCGCCTCGCGCTGGGCGTTCTTATATGCAGATCGAAGAGCCTTCCGGCGATCCTTGTCAGGCGACGGCATCTCGTATGTCCTAAATGTCAGCGGTGGAACCTTATCCTTACCCGGCCGGCAAATCATAGCGAACTTGGCGCACTGGCAAGAAGCGGCCAAGTCTTGGGATCTTGACCTGAAGGATCTGGACGCTTGCCCCCGGAAGCATTCTCCTAATCTTTCAAAAGGTTGCGTGGATAGGCGCGCGTAATGAATGCAGCCAGAGACGAGGGGAAGACAAGTCTCGTCAGGTTCCTGAGCCTTCTGCCGAAGTTGTCATGTCTGTGCTGCAGCCGGTGAAGGGACGTGTAATTGGGCACCGCACACCGGTAATCACACCCCCGCGCCCTTTCGTGCGTCCGGCGATGAGCCAACTGGTAGCCAGGCGGGTTCCGAATATAGGCTCGCTTGGCGTTGATTTCCTGCTTGATCCAGCCGCGGAAATGACTGGGCAGCTTCGGATCGTTGACCATTTCACGGAGCCGTTGGCCCTTGTCGACCGAACCGGATCCCACCGGGCAGGCGTCCGGATCGCCGCCGACGTTGTGAACGAGGACGTCGGTGTCGCCCACCAGGACGTAATAAGTGTGGATGTCGTCGACGGTGAGGTTGTGAACCGTCGCGACCGCGCCGTAGGCGACGACCGCGATGACGCTGACCCGAGCGCCGTCCGGGCTCAGTAGCAGGTCACCCTGCTTCAGGTGCTCGGCGCGCAGCCACTCCTGCTGGTTGCTGACCCAGAACGGGTGACCGTCGGTGGCGGTCACCGTGCCGTCGGCCACGCCGTCACTGTCGGAGTCGATGCTGATGTCGACCAGCTTCTTCTGCCCGTCGCCGGTGATGAGGGCGGTGACCGGTCGGCCGCCTTCCTTGCCCGACTCCGGGTCGGCCGCCCACACGACGTCGTCGAGCTGAATCTCCTCAATGGCCTTGTAGCTGCCATCGGCCATCAGGACCGGCGTACCGGGCAGGAAGCTGTTACAACCGCTCGGCCGTTTCCCCTTCACAGCCTTCTTGACTGCGCCGGCGCCACGAGCAGCTGTCTTCGCCTGCCGGACTCCCGGCACCATCGACGCGATGCCCATGGCGCAGCCCGCCGTGTCGCCACCCTTGCAGGTCTTCGCGGTGTCGATGGCGCCTGCCACCGCCGACACGGCGGCGGCAGCGGCCGCCACCACCTGGGCCGGGGGCGGCAGCACCGCCGCCACCATGGCTATCCCGCCCGCGACCGCGGAGATGGTGCCGGCGTTGTTGACCACGGTCTTGACCGCAGACTTGGCGGTGTTTGCCACCGCGTTTGCGGCCCGGCTGGCCGCATTCTTGATCTTTCCGAAGAAGAGGCCGTCCGGGTCGGCGAAGGTGACCGGGTTGTTGTTCGCGTAGGCGAACGGGTGCATCCGCTGCGGGTCGTACTCGTCGGTCTCCGGGTCGACGGAGATGAACGCGCCCAGCGCCGCGTCGTAGAACCGGGCACCCAGCAGCGACAGGCCCGTCGGGTCGCTGATGCCGCCGACGAAACCGCGCTGACCGGAGGGCCAGGTGCCGCCGGTGCCGCCCGAGCGGGCGTTTCCGAACGGGTCGGAGTATCGGACCGTGTCCACCCGGGTGACCGAGTTGACCGCCCAGTGCGCCGAGTCGTGCTGGTCGGAGGCGAGCCAGGTCAGATCCTTGGGACCCGTCGCGGTGGACGCGGCCCGAGAGGCGATCGTGTCGCCGGCGTGCTGGTAGTACCGGGTCGCCGTGGTGTCCTGACCTTGAACGACCAGTTCCTGCCCGGCGACGAAGACGGTGGCCTGACCGTTCGGGTCGATCCGGGCGATCCGGTTGCCATCGGCGTCGTAGACCATCCGGGTCTCGCCGCCCGGTCCGGTGATCTTCTGGAGTTTGCCCTGGTGGTTCCACTCCAGGTTCTCGGTGACCCCGTCGACCTTGCGGTAGGTGAGGTTGCCGGTGGCATCCCAGTCGTAGTGGTCCACCCGGCTGCCGGTGGTCACGGTCCGAACCGCGTGTGGCTGGGCGGCGTTGGCTGCGGCGTACCCGTAGTCGGAGGCGACACCGGTACGACGGTCGGTGACCGACTTGCGGGAACCGTCCGCGTGGTAGGCGTACGCCTTCCAGTACGGCGACTTACCGCTGATGGCGCCGGCGGTCGGCTCCGCGGCACAGGTCGTGGTCGCCTGCGTCCACGCCTGGGTGAGACGCCTCAGCTGGTCGTACTGGAAGCACTGGACGTCACTGTCGCCAGGTCGAGGTTTGTCGTCGTTGTCGAGCGGCGTGTTCGCCATCGACAGGACGTTGCCCTCGTGGTCGTAGTCGTAGGAGAGGGCGGCGACGTTGTTGACCGTCGCGTCCCGGTCGAAATAGAACTCCTTGAGCCGGCGGGTCGGGTCGTCGTAGACGTAGGTCTGGTACGCCTGCGGCTTGTTGTTGACGCCGAGGGTGCGCTTCAGGACCTCGCCGTAGGGCGAGTAGGTGGCGGCGTCGACGTAGACGGTGTTGGTTCCCGACGGGTACGACGTGCCCACCAGTCGCGTGACATTGCCCAGGTCGTCGTAGGTGTGGCCGATCGTCTCCCGCTCCAGGGCACCGATCTTGGGAACGTTCATCCGGTCCGGCGACCCGTCGGCCTTGAAGGTGTACGTCGAGACGTACGTCCCGGCCGCTGTCCCCAGGCCCGGCATCGCCGGGATGCGCGCCTCCTCGTCGGCGACCTGGTAGGCGTCGCTGTACGCGAAGATCTCCCGGACGAACTGGTGCCCGTCGACGGTCGACACCTGCTTGGACAGGTGCCCCTTGGCCACCGTGTCGTACGCCCACTCGGCGGCGAGCTGACCGTTGACCAGGCGCTTCTTCTGTCGTCCGAGGACGTCGTACTCGGTGGAGACCACGTCGTCGAGCGCGTTCTTCGACGAGGTCACGTCGTCGTCGTTGTCGTAGGTGAGGGTCGTCTCGCCCTTGTCCGGGTCGAGCGTGCGCACCTCCCGGCCGCGCAGGTCGTACCCGTACTCCCAGACCTTGCCGGTCGGGCCGGTCACGGTCGCCAGGTCTCCGCGCGGGGTGTACGTGTACTTCGTGGCGTCGTACCCGCCGCTCGGGGTGAGGCCGTGGAACTGCCGGAGTTCGGTGGTCCGCTCGTGGACGTCGCTGATGGTCGCGGTGGCCGTGCCGCCCCGCGGCGGGGTGACCGACACCTGCCACCCGTCCGGGTTGCCGCCGTAGCTGGTGACCGTCGCCCACAACTGGCTGTGGCCCGACCAGGTGCCCTCGTTGACGACCCGTCCGAGGGCGTCATGACTCAGGACCGTGCGGACGCGCTCCTCGCCCGGGTTGAGTTGCAGCAGCTCGTTGGCCGGCGCTCCGGTGAGGTAAGCCGGACCTGCCCGATACGCCTCCAGGCCACGGTCGTTGTAGCCGGTCGACTCGACCAGGCGCTTCCCACCGAGGGAGTCCTCCTGCGTCTGGACAGGCCGGTACAGCGAGTCGAAGAGCCCGATCTCGGATATGTAGGTCTCGTTGGGTCCGAGTCGCTTGGTGGTGACGGCGAGCGGCCCGTCGGCGCGTACCTGGTAGCCGAACTCCAGGTTCGGAGTCTTGGTCGCCTTGGCCCGGCCCGGCAGCCACACCTTGGTGAGCCGCCCCAACGGGTCGTGTGTCAGGTCGGTGCGCTTGTCGTTGGCGTCCACCACCGATGTCGGCTCGGCCCAGGCCGGCTGTTGGGTGGTGGTCGTCTTGTGTTGCAGCGGGTTGAGGGTGACCGTCTGGGTGACCGGCCCCGGACCGGCGGGTGTGTACGTGGTGGTGGTGACCCCGCCCCGGGCGTCCGTCACGCTTCCGATCCGCCCGAGCGCGTCGTAGCTGCTCCGGGAGGTGGTGGCGTAGACGGGTCCGCCGTTCCAGGTGTCGAGGGTGTCCTCGCGGGTCACCAGGCCCTTGCTGGGCGCGGAGCCGTGGGTGTCCGATCCGTCGTGGTAGGTCTTCACGTCGGAGATCACGTCCGCCGGGCGGTTCACCGTCGCCCCGCACGACGTGGCGACCGTCTCCACCCGGGACACCGCCGCGCGGATCCACGCGGTGCCGTTCTTCGCGTACGTGGTGGTGCTGCAGGTCTCGTCGCCGGTACGGGCGGTGTCCCCCAGATCGGACACCGTCTCCGCTTGGCCGTCCGAGTCGTAGGTGGTGCGGGTCTCGGTCCGCGCCCACTTGTTCGGCGCCAGCAACTTGCGGGTCTTCACGACCGACGGGCCGGTGAAGTACGCCCGGTCGGTGCCCCCGGCATGGGTCCGCGCGGCGGTCTGGCGGGTCCAGTACTGCGTGGTGGACGCCTCGACGACGTCCGACCCGTCGAGGGTCGCCTCCTCGAGTGGGGAACCGGCCAGCGCCGGATGGTCCGAGAACGTGGCCGACTCCGAGTCGGACACCTGCACGGTGCGCCGGCCACCGCCCGGCAACGGCTGGTCGTCCAGGCCCCGGTAGAACCGCTTGCGAGTCGTCAGCGGTACGCCCCGACCCGGCTCACCGACCTTCGTGACCACCTGGGAGTAGCCGCGCCACTGCCCGTAGGTGCGGTGCTTCTTCTTGGTGAACTCACCGTCGTCGTAGCCCCACAGGACGCTCGTGCCACCCCCGTCGGTGCTGTACTCGTACCGCGTCGTGATCGCCGGCTGGTCGGCGGTCCGGTCGATCTCGGAGATCTCGGTCACGACGTACTTGTGGAACCAGTCCCGCTTCGGGTCGGTATAGCCGTCCGGGGTCCAGTACACGGGGTAACACAGCCGTGAGTTGGTCTCCGGTGAACCCGGCAGGTCGTTCAGGTCACAGTCAGCCTCGGAGTACGTGACGTGAATGTCAGCACCCGACTCGGTGCGGATGTTCTGGATCCGCCACCGGGAAAACAACGGCGCACCTGCCAGGACATTGGCCCGGTTCACCAACTCCACCCCGGTGAACTGCACCGGCGGGTCCGTGACGGTGCCACCGACGTGCCCGGCGTGCACGATCTCCTTGAGCCACAGCGACGCCGAACCGGCCACCTTCGGCGCCTTGAACTCGTGGCTCAGACTCCACGACTCGACGTCGGGGAACGCGCTGCCGTCACGTACCTGGGTGGTGATCTTCGTGAGTCGCTTGGTGCTGAAGAAGACCGGTGCCAGCTTGTCCGTGCAGGGGGCCTCGGCGCATTCCTTGTCCCATGGCACGTCCGGCCAGTTCGCCTTGACCGGCTTGCCGTCCTTGTGGCACTCGGTCACCAGGCACCGGTCGGCGACGCTGAACACCACCCGCCCGGTGGCGGCGACGCTCGAATAGTTGGCGTGCAGCCCGTAGTCGATCCGCGTCAGGTAACCGCCCCGGGTGAACGACTGCCGGTTGTTCTTGTCGTCAGCCGCGCCGTAGTGACCGGTCTCGCCCTGGTAGTAGTAGCGGACCGTGTTGCCGTGCACGTCCACGGTCTTGTCGAGCATCCAGCGCCAGGCCTGCTTGCAGGACGAGTCCTTGAAGTCGGTGGCGTGGCAGTCCTCGCCGGAGTGGTTGCCGAAGACCGGCATCGTCCACCGTGAGTCGGTCGCGGCGGCCTCGCCCGCGAAGAAGTAGCGGGTGCCGTCGGGCGTGGTGACCGTCCAGCGTTCGGTCGTGGCGCTGCCCGACGTCGCCGGACTGCCGTCCAACTGGATCCGCCAGTTGCTGTCGCTCTGCGCCCGCCAGGCTCCCGAGGCGTCATCCTTGATCAGGGACGTGTTGGTGCCGTTGAGCGAGACCGTGACGTTCGGTGAGTCACCCTTCCAGCACTGGTCGTAGGTCTTCTTGTCCTTGTTGTTCGGATCCTTGCCGGCGACCGCGTCGCGGTCGTCGGTGCAGGTGGCGTAGGTACGTTCGATGAAGCCCGGCGCGTAATCCCACCCGTCGCCGACCCACGACGCCTGATTGTTGGCGCCGGCCATCCGCCCGTCGACCACCTGTGACGAGTAGTCCAACGACATCTCCGGCAGCGGGCCCTCTGCCGGCGGCAGGCGCAGCGGGTTCGAGTAGGAGAACCCTCCGGAGCTGTCTCCCGCGGTCCAGGATCCGGACGCCTTCAGGTCGGTGGCCTTGTAGTCGCCCTCCTCCGAGGACTCCTCGGCGGTGATGGCGAAGACCATCGGCGCCGCACCGGAGAGGTCGACCCTGGTCGACAACGTGCTGGTGACCGGGTCGTTGGTCGCGTCAACCCGATCGGTCTCCTGGCACTCCGACCGCTGGGGGGTCGTCGCCGCGCAGGCCGGCAGCCGTTTGAGGGTCAGCCGCTCACCCCAGCCCGCGCCGTAGAGCTGCCGGATCTGTGCGTAGTCGAAGGCCGCGTCGACCGTCCCGGCGTCGCCGTTCACCACGACCACCGGGCCGCTGACCCCGAGTCGGCGTGAGTGCTGCTCGTCCAGGAGTTCCACGCGCGCCTGGGTGGGGACACGCTTACCGGTGACGGTCGAGGCCGTCACCGGCAAGCCACCGGCGAGGCCCCGCACCGCCGACGCCGACTGCCGATCGCCCTCGAGTTGCCGCTCGCGCCGCGTCTCGGCGACCGCCAGCGTGGTCGCACCCGCCTTCGGCCAGGTCGCGTGCTTCGGCCCCGCCCACCTACCGCCGTCGTCCGGAAGCGGGGTCCGGTCGACCGGCACCCGGCGGGCGGTCTCCGCTTTGGTCGCCTTGACGGGACGGTCCCCGGAAGGAACCGGGGAGGCCTGAGCGGCTTGGGGAACCGTGAGAGTCGACGCCACCAGCACCGCGAGGCTGCTCAGGGCGATCAACCGTCGGGGACGGGAAAGGAGGGCGGGAGAATTCGGCATGGCCTCTTCCTGACGGGCGAGGGGTGCAAGGGAGGTCGGCAGGTACGGCGAGGCCCGCGGCGTCCAGCCGCACCCTCACCCCGAGATGGTCAGCCAGCTGCGAGATCAGCGATCCGGTCCGGATCGACTGTGGAGGTCCAGAGCCGGACATCGTCGACGACGCCGCCCAGCCGGGAGAACCGGGTACCGCTCACGTTTCCGTTGCATCCGACGAGGGTGGGGCCGCTCGCCATCCAGGGCGAGGAGGGGCCGTCCTGTTCGTCCTGCAGCACGCCGTCGACGTACAGACGGACCTTGCCCTTCGCCAGGTCGTAGACGCCGGCCAGGTGGGTCCACTTGCCGAGCTCCGGGGCCTGCTGTGATTCGGCGATGTGCCAGGTGGGAGTGCCACCGGACGCCGAGGGCATCCCGAAGTGCCAGCGGTTGGGCCCCGGGTTGTATCCGAAGAAGAAGCCGGGAGCGGCGGTGGCGATCTGCGTGACGACCGAGTGGTGGCCGGTCGTCTGGTCCAGCACAACCCATGCCGAGACCGTGAACGAGGCGTCCGTGCGAACCGTCGGTCCGGACGTCTCCGCGCAGGAGCCCTCGGCCAGTTCGAGCCCGAGCGCTCCGTCCCGACCAAAACCGCGATCGCGGGTCCACGCGTACGGGCCGGTGATGGTGAGGTCCCGGCCGTTGCCGGACCAGTCGGTCAGGTAGGTCGGCGTGTCGCTGGCCGGGCCGTCCAGGGGCCACATCCCCTCCAGCTTGACCGCCGGGTTACCACCGTGCACGGCGGCCACCTCGGCAGCGGTCAGGGCTCCACGCCATGCCCGCACATCCGAGACCGCGCCGTTGATCCGATCCACCACCTTGCTGTCGTAGCGCCCACAGCCGATCGTCAACGGCCCGTTGGCCTGCCAGCCCGCGGCGTTGCGCGTCACGGATTCGGCCAGCGTCCCGTTGACGTACAGGCTCAGCCGTTTGCTGGTGGCGTCATACGTGCCTGCCAGATGCGTCCACTTACCGGAACTGCCGGCGGCACTGCCCTTGGCCGTCACCGAACCCGACGACACACTGCTCGTGTCCTTCATGACCATCGACCAGACCCGCGCGCCGTCGTTGGCCTGTCTGGTGCCCAGCAGGAAGCCACTGACCTGCTCGTTGTCCTGACCGAGCGCGGTCTGCGTACCGGCCGACACATCGGTCAGTCTGACCCACGTCGCGACGGTGAATGACTCATCGGTTCGTACCACCGGTCCGGGCGTGCCGAGGCACTGGTTGCCGTTCAGCTGCGCCGCCGACTCCACCCGGCCGAATGGGTCGTCCGCCCAGTTCAGGTCCGCTGGGACAGTGGCGTCCCGGGCGAAGCCGGTCGAGTCGACACCGTCACCACGCAGCTGCCACCTACCGACCTGACCGGCGGGTAGCTCGGTGGCCGCCCGCGCGATCTGCGCCTCGGAGAGCAGGCCCTGCCAGACTCCGACGTGATCGACCGAGCCGGTCATGTGGTGGAACGTCGTGGACGCGCCACCGGCACAACCGAGCAGGAGCCGCGACTTGGCGTTCCACGGCGTGAAGGGGATGGCGTTCTCCGCCGCGAGCGCGCCGCCGACGTAGAGGCGGACGACCTTCGCCACGGGGTCGACGGTGGCGGCGACGTGCTGCCACACGCCAATGGCGGCAGCCGCCCCATCGGCCGTCGCGTACGTGACGGTGGAGCTGTCGGCGTTGGTCAGCGAGATCCGCCACCGATCGACGTCGGCGTTGTAGCTCAGGACGAAGGCGGAAGCGACGGAACCGGTCTGAGCGACGATGGCCTTGTTGCCATTCTTCGAGGCCAGGTTCACCCAACCGGCGACGGTGTACTCGGCGTCGGTACGCACCGCCGGCGACGCCTGAGCACAGCCCGCGCTGCTGAAGGTCAACGCGGCGTTCGCGCTCCCCTTCCGGTCTGGTCCGTAGCCGACCCCGCTGCCGAGCACCAGGTCACGGCCCTCACCGGAGTCGTCGAGGCCGTCCCCGTCGAGCCGCCAGGCACCCTGGTTCTGCGCCTCGGTGATCCGGCCGGTGAAGAAGTTGAAGGCGGCCCTCGCGGAGTAGTTTCCGGCGTTGTCCTGCGCCCACACGTACACGACGGTGCGGCCGGCCTCCGGGGTGAACGTGATGGACGTCGTACCCGTCGAAGCCACGAACGTCTGCCTTGCGTCGACGCCGATGCCGTAGGCGAACTGCTTCATCCCGGATCGTGCGTCGGACGAGGTGAAGCTGAGCGTCACCGGTTGCCCGACGGTCGGGGTCCCCGAGGTGCGCGTGACGATCGGGGTGGTGGGACCGGTGCGATCCACCCGGAAGTAGCACAGGCCGGTCCAGCCGGTGGGGTCGGTTTCGTCCGTCCCGCGTACCCGCCAGTTGTAGTCGCCCTCGGCAAGCGTGGGGGTGGCCCAGCCGCGCTCCTCGCCCGACGTGGTCCACGCGGAGAAGTGCTCCGCCGGGCTCGTCGGCCCGTTCAGGTCGAAGACGACCTTCACCGAGCCGTCGCCGTCACTGGCCTTCCCGTACAGCGTCGGGGTGGCGACGTTGACCCACGGACCCGGCGACGTCTTGCTGCAGGTGCCGCCCGGAGCCGTACGAATCGCAACCGGAGATGTCGGCTTGTGCTGATAGCTCGCGACCATCTTCACGTTGCTCGGGTCGAACTTCGCCCAGCGGCCGCCGCTCTCGGTTCCCATCCGCAGACCGAACGTCATCGCCGACAGTCCGTCGTCGGCGTTGTCCTGGATCTTCTCCTTGATCGCCGCCGCGTTGAACGCCACCCAGTTGGCCGACTGGCCGCTGCATCCGCCGTTGGCTTTGACCAACTTTGTCTGCAGGGCGCCGCCGTGCATCCAGCGGCCCGCCATGCCGTCCCAGCTGTTTGTGTAGCTGGACAGGTTCCCCGTCTGCCAGAGGCCGACCGACTCGCCGTCGCAGTCACCCGAGTGCACGGCGTACGCGTCGACGCTCGGCGTCCCGGTGAGTCGCTTGCCGGCGAGAACCGTGGTGTCGAACTGGAAATGCGACCGCCAGATGTCGCCGTGGTTGTCCCAGTTGGATCCGACCCGCACGATCTCCCGGGGCCAGGCCGTTCCGGAGGTCCACGCCGTACCGGCGTTCGAGTCGTTCACCGGTGCCCACCGGGACGGCTTCTTGTCGTAGGCGGGGTCGATGAAGATCGGAAAGTGGTCACTGGCCAGCAGTTCCGGAGCTGCGGCCACCGTCATCGCCGTGTCTTCGACCCGTACCGAGACCGGAGTGACAGCAGCGGTCTCCGCCGGGCCGCGGACGCTGGAGCGCGCACCCGGCGCACGGGCGTCGCTCGACGAACCGAGCCCCGACCGCCGAGCCCCCGACTTGACCGGCGGCAGAGCCGAATCCCAGGCCAGCGCTGGCGGCGCGGCGGCGAGCACTCCGTCGGGACCGGAGATGACGACTCCGCCGCTCCCGGTTGCCACGTCGGCCGAGCCGCCCACGACGTACCGCGTCTCACGCACCGCCGGGTTCTTGGCGGCGGCTGGGGTCTTCACCACGAGCAGGTGGGCGAATCCCGACTTCTCGGCGCGGACGACCAGATCGACGTCGGGCAGGACGTTGGGGTAGGTGATCGTGTCCCGGTCGATGACGCCCGCCGGAAGCGGGCTCGGCCAGCCGAGCGAGAAGGTGGTGCCGGCGCCGGCCATGGTGGCGAACGGGCCCGCCCCACCGGTCGAGAACACCACGTCGGCCGTCGACGCGACAGGGCGCACGAGGCCGTCGGCCCCCACCGTCAGCGTCGTGTCGATCTGCCGCCAGGACCCGTTCCGCTTGGTCCAACGCGGCTCGGCCCACGCCTCCAAGGTGAAGTCACCGGACGGCTGGGCGAAGACCTTGGTCGTCTCCGTTGCCGCCGCGAGCACCTCGACGGACGTGTCACACGACTCTGCCAAGGCTTGGGCGGCGCGCTCCGACTCGGCCGTCGGCGACACCCTGACCGCACAGGAATCCGGCTGCTCCGCGGCGGCGCGATCAGCCTGCCAGACCACGTGAAGCAGGGACGCCAACAGAGCAGACACCACAGTGGACGCACGCCAAACAGAACGAGTCGACGGCACTGCCAAACCCCCGTGAGGCAAAGTGATCAACGAATGTGCGGCACACGCTACAGAGGGTTCGACCCCAACACCATGGGTAAGAACGATCAATATCGTCCATCAATTGGCTTCACCGTACGGCCGTCGGGATGCATCGAAAATCATCCAAGAACGGCGAAAATATGCGCGATGCGATGGACCGAAGGATGGCGAATCGACAGAAATTGAACGGTCGCCACCGGCCCATTCCCATTCCCGGCACTGTGAGATTGTCACCGGATGAGTGACGTGATCTTCCGGGTTGCCGACCGGGCGGACCTGCCCGCCGTCATCGCCCTGCTCGCCGACGACGTGCTGGGCAAGGCCCGTGACTTCACCGAGGTCGACGAGGCGTACGAGCGAGCGTTCGCGGACATCACCGCCGACCCGCGCAACGCGCTGATCGTCGCCGAGCAGGGCGGCGACCTCGTCGGCTGCCTCCAGATCACCTACGTCCCCGGCCTCGGCCGGCACGGCGCCGAGCGGTCGCTGATCGAGTCGGTCCGGGTCCGTTCCGACCGGCGTGGTCAGGGTTTGGGCCGACAGCTGATGATCTGGGCCGTCGAGCAGGCTCGCGAGCGTGGCTGCGCGCTGGTGCAGCTCACCACCGACAAGACCCGCGAGGACGCGCACCGTTTCTATCTGGGCCTCGGCTTCGTCGCCAGCCACGAGGGCATGAAGCTCGCGCTCTGACCCGCCGTCACGCCCGCCCGGCCGGGGGGCGAAAGTAGCTCCGACCGGGGCGCGTCCCCTGCCGCCTGGCCGACCGGGCCACGCCCAGAGATGGCAGGGGAACCTCTTCGTCAGTACGAACGCTGTGGAGCTGATGTCGTAGACGAGTCACCCGTGGCGACTCGTTGACGACATCAGCTCCACAGCGAGCCGCGCAGGCCACTGCCCGGCACGGTCAGCCGTCGACCAGGCGGCCGTCGCGCAGGGCCAGCACCCGGTCGGCGAGGTCGATCAGGGCCGGGTCGTGCGTGGCCACCAGGGCCGTCATGCCGCGGGCGTGCACCACCGCGCGCAGCAGGTCCATGATGGACCGCCCGGTCTCCGAGTCGAGCTGACCGGTGGGCTCGTCGGCGATGAGCAGGTCCGGCTCGTTGGCCAACGCGCGGGCCACCGCGACCCGCTGCTGCTGCCCGCCGGAGAGCTCGTACGGGCGCTGCGCGGCGTGCCCGCCCAGGCCAACCAGCTCCAGCAGCACCGCGACGCGCTCCTCCCGCTCCGCAGCCGGCACCTGGGCCAGCCGCAACGGCACTCCCACGTTCTCGGCGGCGGAGAGGATCGGCACCAGTCCGAAGGTCTGGAACACGAACCCGACAGTGCCCCGGCGCAGCCGCAGCAGCTCCGCCTCCCCGGCCGAGGTCACCTCGTGCCCGGCCACCACCACCTGACCGCTGTCCGGCCGGTCCAGCCCGCCGATCAGGTTCAGGAGCGTGGTCTTGCCGGCCCCGGACCGACCCCGGATGGCGACCAGCTCGCCCCGGTTGGCGCTGAACGACACGTCCCGCACGGCGTGCACGGCGTGCTCGCCCCGACCGAAGGTCCGGCTCACCCCACTGACCCGGACCACCTCGTCGGGGTGCTCCCCGGGCGCGCCGCCGAACCCGGCCGCGCCGGTCACCACCATGTTCTGCCGGCTCATGCCCCTGCCCCCCGCCCGTCCGAGGCCCGGTCGCCGGGCCGTACCTGCACATGGTCCGGCTCCAGGTCGAGCCGGACCCGCTCCTTCAGCGAGAGCGCGTCGACGAACGCCGCCGGCAACTGCATCCGACCGTTGCGGTCCAGCACCGCGTACTCCTCGCTGACCAGCTCGGTGTTGCCGTCCGCGTCGATCCGCGCGGTCCGGCGTACCTCGGAGGCGGTCCGGCCGTCGCGGATCGCGACGGTCCGACGGACCTGCGTGGCCACGGCGTGGTCGTGGGTGACGACCACGATGGTCACGCCCAGTTCCGCGTTGATGGTGCGCAGCGCCGCGAAGACCTCCGCGCCGGTCGCCTCGTCCAGCTCACCGGTCGGCTCGTCGGCGAAGAGCACCTCCGGGTCGTTGGCCACCGCCACCGCCACCGCGACCCGCTGCTGCTCGCCACCGCTGAGCTGCCCGGGGCGCCGGTCGGCGCAGTAGCCGACACCGACCAGGTCGAGCAGTTCCCGGGCCCGCTCCCGGCGGGCCCTGCTGCTGCGCTTGCCGGCCAACTGCATCGGCAGCTCGACGTTCTCCAGCGCGTTGAGGTACGGCAGCAGGTTGCGGCCGGTCTGCTGCCAGACGAACCCGACCAGCTGCCGGCGGTAGCTCAGCCGTCGCTTCGCGGAGAGCGAGAGCAGGTCGTAGTCGGCCACCCGGGCGATGCCGGCGGTCGGGGTGTCCAGGCCGGAGAGGATGTTGAGCAGGGTCGACTTGCCCGAACCGGAGGCACCGACGATCGCCACCAGCTCACCCCGGTCGATGACCAGGTCGAGCCCCTGCAGGGCGACCACCTCCACCCCCTCGGTCTTGAAGATGCGCACCAGGCCGTCGCAGACGATGTGCCCGCGAAGGCGGTCCTGCCCGCCGGCCCGCTCGGCGGCGCGAAGCGCGGCCCGCTGTTGCAGGGCGGCCAGGTCAGGCACCAGTGGAGTCTGGGCGGTAGCGGTCATCTCAGCTCTCCTCTCCGAGCCGAAGCACCTCTCCGAGGCGCAACCGGCGGTTGTTCAGGGCCTCGACGGCGACCGCGAAGCCGAGGGCGACCGCCCCGAGCGCGAGCACCGCGGCGACGAGGCTGGGCTCGAAAGCCACCCGGACCGGCACACCACTGGTGAACGCGGACAGGCCGAGCACCGGGTTGAGCAGCAGGGGCAGTACCGCACCGACCAGCGCGCCGGTCAGCACCGACACCGCGACCAGTGGGGTCAACTCGACGAGCAGCAGCCCTCGCCACTGCCGGCGGGACAGGCCGAGGGTACGCAGCCGGGACAGCACCTGGCCCCGGGCGCGCGCTCCGGCCAGCACGGTGAACGCGATGGCCAGCAGCCCGAGCACGGTGCCGCCGACGGCCCCGGCCACGAAGCCGAAGGCCAGCACGCCGTTCGCGCCGCCCTCGCCAAGGTCCCGGCGGACGTCCGCCCGGGTGTCGACGGTGACCCCGATCATCCGTTCCTTACCGGTGACCGCGCCGTCCCGCTGGTAACGCTCCTGCCCCTGGTCGCCGGCGACCCGCAGGGCCTCGGCGTCGAGCGAGTTCCCGGCGATCAGCAGGCTGGTCGGCACGGGTGTGGTGTTCCGCGTCGGCAGAGCCTGCCAGGGCAGGATCACGAAGCGGTTGGCGTTCGCCGCCAGCATCGGGAACCCGTCGGCGGTGCCGGCCACCCGGAACTCGTACCGCTGGCCCTGCACCGAGATGAAGGCGGAGTCGCCCAGCCCGGCCCTGGCCAGGTCGGCGGCGACCGCCGGTGAGACGATCGCCGGCAGCGGACCCGGGCCGGGCGCGGCGGTGCGCAGCGCGGTCGGAACCGACAGGTCCACCTGCGATTCGCGGGCCACCTTGTCCAACCCCGAGCCGTCGACGAGCAGCACGTCCGTCTGCCCGATGAAGGCGTCGGTGCCGACCTCGTCGGACGCCAACCGCTCATCGTCCTCGTACAGCACCCGGGTGACGGCCCGGACCCCCGGCAGGCGGCCCAGCTCGTCGATGGTGTCGGGTGCGAAGCGCTCCCCGCGGATCACCGCGTCGGCGGGCACGATCTGCGCGGCGGCCCGTTCCCGGCTGGCGTCGACGCCGGCGGCCACCACCGCGCAGAACGCCGCGGTGCCGATGGCCAACACCACCACGACCAGCGGGGCGGCGACCGCCGAGCGTCCGGCTCGGGCCGTGCCGAGGAAGGCCACGCTGCCCCGGGTCCGCGCGGCAAGCCGACTGACCAGCAACAACGGCCAGGGGTACGCGCGCAGCGCCAGCACCGCCGCCGCGACCGCCAGGAGCACCGGCACCGACACCAGCAGCGGGTCCACCTCGCCGAGGGTCAGGCCACGCCGACGCAGCAGCACCGCCGCGAGCCCGGCCAGAAGCAGCAGGGAGACCTCGACGGTGAGCCGACGGGCCGACGGGCGCACCCGGATCAGGTCCCGGCGCGCCGCACCGCCGGCCGGTACGGCCAGTGTCGCCACGGGCAGCGCGAGCGTCACCAGCACGGTCACCGCGATGACGTACGGCGTGGTGGGGTCCGGGGCACCGGGGACCAGGGTGCCCAGCCACCAGCCCAGCACGGCGGCGATCGGGACCACCAGCACCGATTCGGCGAGGCTGCGCCGGGCGCCGGCGGTGGCCCCGCCGCCACGGGCGCGCAGCAACGCGAACTCCGAGCGACGCCGTCTGGTGGCGAGACTGGCCGCGAGCACGATGAGCCCCGCCAGGGTGGCCAGGACGCCGGCCGCGATCACCGCGAGCAGCGTCCGGACGGCGTTGATCTGGGCGGCGAACGCGCGCAACGGAACGTCGACGCCCTGGGTCAACGTGACCTCCGCTGGCTGGTTGCGCTGCATCACCTGCAAACCGTCAATCAGCTCGTCCAGCTTCTGTGCGTCGATCCGGTCGACGCCCAGTCGGTACCGCCACGTGGACTGGATCGGCCAGCCCGCCGCGGCCCGCTTGTTGAAGGCCGACTGCGCGACGACGCCGAACAGAATGAACGGCATGCCGTCCCCGGGCGGTTCGATGATCTGCAGCAGCTGCGGCAGCCCGTCCCAGATGCCATTCGCGCGGTCGACGGGGCGGAACAGCCCGGACACCACCAGCGGGGCGGCGTCGACGAGTCTGCCCTTGTCGTCGGCGCGGCCGATGCGCAGTTGACTGCCGGCGCGCAGGTTGAGCTTGCGGGCCACGTCGACGTCGAGCGCCACCTCGATCGGTCGGTCGGGGACGTACGTCTCGCTCGGCCACGCTCCCTCGACGAGGGTGCTCGCGCCCTGGATGTCGGGCATGGCCCGCAGGCCCATGTCGACCAGGAGGTTGCGGGCCGCCAGGTCCGGCCCGACCACGCGGGCCTCCGCGGTCTCGACGCTGTACCACCGCTCGGTCACTGCCGAACGCACCGGCGGCGGCATCTCCGCGGCGAGGGCGTCGAACTGCTCGGCGGCGTTGCCCATCGCCGTCCGCCGAGACGTCGCGGGCTCCAGTCTGGTGGTGTACGAGATGTCCCGGCGGGCGGCCGGCTCGCTGTTGAGCTGTGCTCGCAGCCCCTGTTCGGCGAGCCGGTTGACCAGCCGGGGCACGCCACTGATCAACAGCGTGACCACCAGGGTCAGCACCGCCAGCAGCAGGAACTGCCCCCCGTACGCCCGGACCCGCCGGACGGGCGCCCCGACGCTCATCGTTCTCCCCCGATTCGCAGCTGAACCGCCGCCACCCGCTGACGGATGCCTGCGGCGATGAACGCGCTGAAGGCGAGCGCCGCCAGCAGCAGACCGACCGCGGTCAGGCCGATCGGCACCCAGGGCAGCACGAACGCCGCCGGGGGTGTCGGCCGACCGGCGGCCGGGGTGAGGATGACCAGTGGGGCCATCGTCGCGCCGACCGCGGTGCCGAGTAACAACCCGACGCCCACGCCGATGCCGGCGAGGAACGTCTGCTCGGCCAGCAGCGCCCGGGCCATCAGCCGAGGCGTGGCGCCGAGGGTGTGCAGGACGGCGAACTCGCCGAGCCGACGCCGGGCGGTGGCCCACACGTCCACCACCAGGCCGACGAGGGCGAGGAGCACCGCGCCGAGCGCGGCGGCGAGCATGCCGGTTCGGGAGCCGCGCCAGTACGGGTCGTCGGCGGCCGCCTCGATGGCCGCCTCCCGGTTGAGCACCGTGACGCCCGGGAGCGCGCTGACCGCCTGGGCGGCGGCGTTCGTGTCGGCGGCGCCGACCCACCATTCCGGTACGGGTCGCACCGCGCCGCTGCTCCGGATCATCGCGTCGACCGCGGCCGGCAGGTCCAACAGCACGCCGGCAGCGGTGCTGGTCGTCGGCACGGCGCTCAGCTCGCCGACCAGGTGCACCGGCATCGTCACCCCGGGGAGCGTGAGGTCGACGGTGTCGCCGACGTTCAGGCTCAGGGCTTCGCGTACCTGGGGGGTCATCAGCACCGGCGCGGGCCTGCTCTCCCCGCCCGCCACCACGGCGAACCGGGTGGGCGGCTGGTACGCGAACTGCCCGCCGGGGATCACCTCCACGGAGTGGACGGCGGCGAAGCCGGCGGCGGTGGTCCGCACCGGCGTGGACTCCACACCGGGGGCGGTCAGCATCCAGTCGCCGCTCAGGTCGGCGGGTCGGCTCGTGCCGTCGGCGTCGACCACCGCCAACCCGTCCACCTGGAGACGGTAGGCGTTGCCGGCCGCCAGCCCACCGTCGGCTTCGAACCCGGCCAGCCGCAACCGCGCTCCACCCACGTCGGGCAGTCGCACGGAGAACCGGGTGGCCCGGCCGTCACCGTCGGCGTTGGCCGCCGGCAGCCGCAGGGCGAGCCCGTCGGAGCTGGTGACCAGGAGCGTGACCGCAACCTTCACCGACCGGGCGGCGCTGCTCACCGGGGTACGGACCGTGCCGGTGATCGCCCGCGCCCCGGTGGGCAGTTCGACACCGGCGGGCGTCCCGCGCCCGTCGATCATGCGCTGGTACTGCTCCGACACCGATCCGTCGCCGAGGCGGTCGGCCAGCCGGACGACGCCTGGGGCGGTGGCCGGGTCGACCCCGATCACTGTCACCGGCAGGTTCTCCCGTCCGACCCGGATCTCGTCCCGCCACACCGGCAGAGCCCGGTCCACGCCCGGTAGCGCGGCGAGTTCACCGGCCCGGGTCGGTGGGGCGCCCCCGCTCCGTTCGGTCACCCGGAGGTCGGCGCCGACCGTGTGGCCGGCCTGCTCGACCTGGGACCGCTCGCCGGTGCTGATCAGCGACCAGGCCAGGGTGCTGCCGCCGACGGCGAGGGCGAGCAGCAGCACCGGGCCGGCGTGCGGACGCCGTCCGGCCTGCCACATGCCGAACATGGTGGCGGTCCAGGGACGTCGGTCGACGAACCGCTCCGCGAACCGGGTGAGCGGCGGCAGTACCCGCAACGCCAGCACGGCACCGGCCAGCACGCCGAGCGTCGGGGCGGCGACCAGCAGCGGGTCGAGTCCGAGCTGTCCACCCGAGCCGGCCAGCGGGGAGGCGTACCGGCGTAGCTGCACCCAGGCGAGCACGGCGAGCGCCACGAGCACCAGGTCGACGCTGGCGCGTTGGACGTTCGCGGCCCGGTTCGGCCGGGATCGGGCCGCCATGTCGGCGACGTACGTCCCGGCGCCACGCAGCGTCGGAAGGACCATGGCGACGAGGCAGCCGGCCGCGGTGGCCGCTGCCGCCGCCCAGACCAGGGTGGCGTTGCCGCCGGCGGTGTAGAGGTCACCCGACCCGCCGGGTCGGATGTACCGCAACGCCTCACCGGCGATCAGCGGACCGAGCACGGCGGCCGGGGCGATCACCAGGGTCGCCTCGCGGGCGGCCAGGCCGGCCAACTGCCGACGGGCGGCGCCGCGGGCGCGCAGCAGCGCGGTCTGTGGGCGGCGGTCCTCGTGCAGCAGCGCGGCGACCAGCACCAGCGCGTACCCGGCGAGCACCAGGATGAGCAGCAGCGGGGTGGCCAGCGACGAGCGACCCACCAGGTCGGCGCGGCCGATCCGGTCCAGCAACTGCGGCATCTTGGTCACCGTCTGCCCGGAGCTGCCCAGTTGGGCGGCCTCGGGCACTGCGGTGACCGCCTCGGCGAGGGCTTTCCGAACGGCGGGCAGGTCGGCGGTGTCCACGGCGCCGAGGTCCGGTTGGGCCAGCCAGGACGCCGACACCGAGCCGGGGAAGGTGGCCGCGAAGTCGGCCGGGTCGAGCGTGAACGGTCCGTACGAGGTGCCGGAACCGGCGCTGCCCGCGCCCACACCGGGAGCCAACAGCCAGTACGCGTCCGCCGGGTCGCGGGGCCGCCAGGTGCCGGCGAGCACCAACTCCCCGCGTCGTTCGGTGGCCCGGTCGCGCACCGGGACGCGTTCGCCGACGGTCAGGCCGAGTGCGCCGGCGACCCGCTCGGGCAGGCTCACCTGGACGGGGTTCGCTCCGGGGCTGGGCCAGGCCCCGCTGGTCAGCTCCGCGTGGCTGGCGAGGTCGGCGAACGTGCCCAGGTTCGCGAAGACCGGTTCGTCGGCCGTCCGCGGGATCTGCCCGAGGTCGCCGGTCAGTTCCCGGCCGGTGCCGTAACGGGCGGCGGTGACGCTGACCGGGACGCCGCCGAGCCCGCCGGCGAACTCGGCTCGAACCGCCTTGTCCCGGGTTGCGAACTCGGCCGCGTCCCGCCCACCCGAGCCGCTGACCAGAAGGCCGCGCTCCTCGGCCGGCGAGGCGGCGACCAGTGCCCGCTGCCCGGCGTCCACCGCTCGACGGTTGTAGTCGGACAGCCCCGTGACCAACGCGATGGCGACGAGGGCGGCGATCACCGCCGCGACGAGCAACCCTCGTGCCTCGCGGGCCCGCCTCCACACCAGCTTCATCCGACGCCTCCCCTGGCCCTGGCGGGCCGACGACCATCAAGACAGGCCACCTACCGGGAAAGGTTCGCGCCCGTTACATGATCGTTATTACGGAGAGAGTTGCCGGGTGGGACGGCTAGTTGCGGCCTCGACGGTTGCGGATGCCGAAGACCACCGCGCAGAGCACCAGCATGACGCCGATGAGCTGCAGTCCCGGGGAGTCGTCGGCCCCGCCCAGCACCACGACGGTGATGCCGAGCGCCACCGAGAGGACGACGCCGACGATCAGGACGTACCTCATGGGGTTTCCTCCTCGACCCACTCCAGCAGGTCTCCGGGTTGGCAGTCGAGCACTCGGCACATCGCTTCGAGGGTGCTGAAGCGGACCGCCTTGGCGCGGCCGTTCTTCAGCACCGCGACGTTGGCGGGGGTGAGCCCGACCCGCTCGGCGAACTCTCCGACGCTCATCTTCCGCTTGGCCAACTCCACGTCGATGCGAACGACGATGGGCATCAGATCACCGCTTCCATGTCGGTACGCAGGGTGGTGGCCTGCCGCAACAGCGCCCGCATCACCACCATGAGGAGCCCCAGCACGCTGACGCCCACTGTCAGCAGGAACAGCAGCAGCGGCAGCCCCGGGTCGTCCGCCTTGAACCCCACGTAGAGGAAGACACCCACCAGCACCACCCACGCCGCGGCGATGGCCCACACGATCGCGTCGACCCACTTCAGGGACGCCTCGGTGAAGATGCGGTCGCTCTTGACCAAGGTGAGCAGCTTCCAGGTCGCGACGATGACGACCTGGACGCACAGCACCCAGAACACCGCGATGATCGTGGCCGGCCAGCGGAGGTAGGCGTCCTCCGGAGACTCCTGGGCCATGTACGCGAACTGCCCGGGCAGCGAGAGGGTCTGGAAGACGACCAGGACCCCGAACAACACCACGAGGAAAACTCGGAGAGCGGCAACCGCTCGATGCTCTGTAACCATGCATCGAGTTTCGCTCGTTACCTATCGAAAGTCAATCGGTTGTCTCGGTCACGGCCGCACGGTCACGGCAACGTCGGCTCGGGTGCCGGCTTCGCCTTCTGGGGGTAGAACGTCTCGTGACGGGCCAGCATGGCGACGAATTCACCGATCTTGCGCTCGCGGGTCTCGGCCCGTTTCACGGCGTTGAGACGATGGATCAGAGCGAACCGGTTGGCCTTGGTGAGCACGTCGAGCATGGCCTGGGCGGCGGGCTCGGCGGCGGTGGCGGCCAACAGGTCGGCCGGCACCTCCGCCTCGGACGGCGGGGCGTAGGCGGCGGCCCACCGCCCATCCGCCTTCGCGGCGTCCACCGCGGCGCGGCCCGCCGCCAACATCAGCCCCCGCTCCTCCAACCGGGCAACGTTGGCGACGTTGCGTTGGGACCAGACACTGCGGGGCCGACGTGGGGTGAACCGGATCCAGGACGACTCCTCATCCCGCTTGCGACCCTGCCCGTCGATCCAGCCGACGCAGAGAGCCTCGTCGACCGCCTGCTGCCAGGTCACCGTCGTGACCGTGCCGCCCTTCCTGGTCAGGGCGAGCCAGACACCGGGGGACGTGGCGTGGTTGGCCGACAACCACACGCGCAGGGCGTCGGCGTCCGCGACGATCAGCTCATCCAGCTCGGCGCTCGTCATGCCGGCAGGCTAATGCCCGGGTCCGACAGCCGGCCGCGTTCGACTGGTGATGCAACCGGGAACAGGAGCGCTCATCGGGCAGGCCAGTTGCTGTCGTTAAGCGATCCGATCGCCGACTATTCGACACCGAAGCCACGAGTGCGTTTGCAATCCTTGTTCAGCTGGCAGTCTTGAGCTGCATACCCGCAAGTGTCACGTAGTGCTGCGATGAGAATTTTCTGCTATCTGACAAGCGGCAGTATATGCGAAGCCGCATCACATTCCGTAAGTCAACATTATTGATCTTCTTCGGGCTTGCATAGGGACCCGAAACCCGCGTCAAGACGCGTTCGTTCTCATCGGTCAGCTTGATGTTGGCTGCGGCATAGCTGTTACTTGCGTCATCTTGGATGCCGATCCAACCTGATAGAGACGAATATTGCTTTCCAAGCGTGTACTCCATCGACACTTCATCGTACGTCGAGCACTTGATCTTGAGTGCCTCGGGATATTCGACCCCACCCATAGTCGCGGGTTCCACTCTATGGACTGCATGCAAGGCTGCGGGATCCAGTGATGTGAGATCCACGATGAGTGGCCGGCTGGCCGATGGTGGCAATTCGATCGGAGGCGCCGAGGGCGATTCGCCCGAAGGTGGGGTACTTGTTGATCCCTCCTCTAGCAAAGTCACAGTCGGGCTAGGGATAAGATTCGGCACGGAGGACGTCGGGGCAGCGGGGCTTTCCGCTCCCATCGAAGACGACTCTTTCCCGTTAACGTAGTCCTGCCCAAAGGCAGCGAGGGCAACCAGGGCCGACAGGGCCGCAACGGCGAGGGAGGCAACCGCGATCTTCTGATTATCTCTTAAAAATTCACGCATCTTTGACATGAGAGTCTCTCTGAGGGCGCGCCTAGTGCTGATCCACACGGCGTGACCGGAAGGTCGGAGCGGGCGCCCCCGGCCGAATCGATGGGTGGACGTTCCGAGGGCGCAGTAATCCTTCCCACGCAATCGAAAGATAGCAACGTCGTGTCAACAACCGGACACCCTCGATGACTTGCCAAGATCACAGCTTGGTTCGATCAGCTGATAACGCGCGCATGGCCCGGCTCTGAGCCTGACCCTCCTCGTCGGCAACCGCTACTCTACGAAAGGCCGCGTCTCGCCCACACCGGTGGCAGTCAAGCCCGTGATGCTTACGCTGACTGAGGCAAATCCCCAGAGCGGCATCGTCCCGGTCGGTGCACCTTCTGAACCCACTTGACAGCGCCTCTTGCACCGGCGTTCGGCGTCGCGGCTGGCCCATTAGTGGTTTCCTGCCGCAGGCGTACGTCACAAACAGGCGCGTTACCCCGGGTCCAGGGCCCTTAGGTGGGCGGCGTTCAACAGCGGTTGACCGCGCGTCAAGGTCAACCACTTCTCAGGCTGGGCCTATGGCGCACAGCGGTTGCAGAGATATTGGACCCGTCCCTCCGCTACAACCCAGGCTGCCACGCGGAATGGCTACGTCCGTCGGTGGTAGTGGTTGCGGCGCGGGAGTTGGTCGGGGTCGAGCCAGGCCGGTGGTAGGAATTCCGGGTGCCCGTCGTCGCCGAGCCGGACGGCCCAGTCGCTCTGGTGGACATGCCGGTGATGGTGGCCGCAGAGCAGCACGGCGTTGTCGAGGCTGGTCGGGCCGCCGTCGGCCCAGTGCCGGATGTGGTGCGCGGCGCACCAGCGCGCCGGCCGGTCGCAGCCGGGGAAGGCGCAGCCGCCGTCGCGCAACACCAGTGCCCGCCGCAGCGGCCCCGTGATCAGGCGGCGTTGCCGGCCCACGTCGAGGACCTGGCCCGCGCCGCCGAGCACTGTCGGCAGGACGGCGGCGTCACAGGCGAGCCGGCGCACCGCGTCGGGGGTGAGCCGCAGACCGACGTCGAGCGTGCCAGCACCCAACTGCCGCGTCAGCCCGTCGTAGTCGGTCGTGACGACAATCTGGGCCGGGTCACCGCCGTTCTCGGGCAGCTCACCGGCACGAAGCGCCAGCCGGCACACGTCCGCGAGGGCGTCGTGGCGACGCTGCCCGGCGCAGCGGGTGTCGTCCGGGCCGGCGGGTGCGCTCAACGGGTCGATGGCGGCGCGCAGCAGGGCGGCGGACTCGGCGTCGAGGGTGCCGCTGAGTCGCAGCCGGCCGTCGGTCTGGGTGGAAATGGTGACGTGCCGGTCGCGGGCCGCCCGGGCGGCCTCGGCGGCCAGGGCCGCCGCGGCGGCGGCCTCGGCGAGGTCGGGCGCCACATGGTCGAGAATCCGGGCACCCAATCGGCGCAGTACTGCCAGGTCGAACTGCCCGGCCCACCCGATCAGCACGCCGACAGCCTTGTCGGCCACCTCGACGCCCGCCGACACCGTCACCGTGGCGGCCGTGTCGGCGATGACCCGGGCCTGCTCCACGCTGACCGCCGCGCTCGCCAGGGCGTCGCGCACGGCGGGCGGGGCCACGTCGAGCGAGGTCGCGAGGCCGACCAGCCGGCGCGCGGCCGCGACGTCGAGTCGCAGGCGATGCCGCAGCCACACGGTCGTCGAGGACGCGCCCCGCGCGAGCGCAGTGCCGCGCCCGTCCAACTCGCGGACCGCCGCCAACTGCACCGCCGCCAGCCGCTGCTGCAACCGGTGCGTGGCATCGAGCACCGCGATCAGATCATGCTCGGAGAGGGCCCAGGCCGGGGCGTCGGCGCAGGCCGCCACCGCACCCTCCACCCGCGCCAACTCATCGATCACGAGCAAATTCTAGAACAGGTGTACGACAACAAGCGGTCGCGCGAAGCGCCCTGGGCGACCCAATCAGGCCCGGGTCAGCCCTCGGCCAACTCCGGCCGGTGCTCCCGAATCCAGGCCACCACGTCCGACCTCCGCCAGACCTTGCCCATGGCCAGCACGGCGACCGGCTCGGGGAAGTTCCGTTGGTTGGCGATCACGGACGCGCGCTGCCGGGACACATTTCCCAGCATCTCCCGAATCTCCGACACGCCAACAAGGTCCACACATTGACGATGACAGTGGCACGGTCGCTAGACGGCGACAACTACGCAGACTGTTGACAGGGGCAATAGTTGACGCCACGATTGGCGTATGACCACGCCGAATAGCCGCCACTGCCCTCACCCACTTGAAGCCCTGCACCCGGTACACCAGCACCTGCCGCGCCGGCCCTCGTGGCTCTGTCGGGTGTGCGCCGCCGGCTGGCCGTGCGCACTCGCCCGGATGTTGCTACGGGTGCAGTACGGAAGGATCGGGTGACTTGTCGATCTACCTGGCGAGCCAGTTGTTCGACGCGACGGCCGACCTGTACCAGCTCAACCGCGAGCCGGGACCCGACCCGCAGGAGCTGTTCACCAGGTTCCTGGCGTGGACGGCCCCGCCGCCGCCGTGAGGCAGCGGGCGGTCACGGGCCGTCGGGGGTGCGCTTGGCGCGGCTGGGCTGGACCCGCTTGGGTTCACCGGGCATCTTCGGGTGGTCCGGCGGGTACGGCAGGTCACCCTGGCCGGCGGCGGCGTCGCGCTCGGCCCACTCCAGCAGCGGGGTGATGTCCCACGGTGCGTCGTCGATGCCGGCGTGCGGGTCACCTCGCTCGGCGAGCCGGGTCGGCACGGTGCGCAGGTCGAAGTCGTCCGGGTCGACGTCGGGTAGCTCGTCCCAGGTGACCGGGGTGGAGACGGTGGCCCGCGCGTTGGCCCGCAGCGAGTACGCGCAGGCGATCGTGCGGTCGCGCGCCATCTGGTTGAAGTCGACGAAGACCCGGGTGCCGCGCTCCTCCTTCCACCAGGCGGTGGTGACCAGGTCGGGGTTGCGGCGTTCCACCTCCCGGGCCAGCGCGATGGTGGCCCGGCGCACCTCGGTGAACGTCCAGCGGGGTTGGATGCGCAGGTAGACGTGCACGCCCCGACCGCCGGAGGTCTTCGGCCAGCCGGTCGCGCCCAGCTCGTGGAGGAGCGCGCGGACCTCGCCGGCGGCCCGCGCGGCGTCGGCGAAGTCGGTGCCGGGCTGCGGGTCCAGGTCGATGCGCAGCTCGTCGGGGCGGTCGACGTCGGCGGCCCGCACGGGCCACGGGTGGAAGACGATCGTGCCCATCTGCGCCGCCCAGGCCACGTGCGCCAGGTCGGCCGGGCAGAGCTCCGCGGCGCTCCGACCGCTCGGGAAGGTGATCTGGGCGGTCGTCACCCAGGGCGGCACTCCCCGGGTGGGCACCCGCTTCTGGAAGAAGGCCTCGCCCTCGATGCCCTCGGGGAAGCGTTGCAGGGTGGTCGGCCGGTCCCGCAGGGCGCGCATGATCCCGTCGCCGACCGCGAGGTAGTAGTGGAAGACGTCCGCCTTGGTGAACCCCCGCTGCGGGAAGATCACCCGGTCCGGACTGCTCAACCGGACGGTGTGCCCGGCTACTTCGATCTCGGCGGCCGCAGCCTTGGTGCCACCCATCCCGCGACCTTATGCCACGCCCCCGACGTTCGACGTACCGTTGACGGGTGAGTCTTGACGACAACGAGCTGCCCCGTACCGACGAAGAGTGGCGGGTCCGACTGACCCCCGAGGAGTTCCACGTTCTCCGGGAGGCCGGCACCGAACGCCCGTGGACGGGCGAGTACGTGGACACGAAGACCCAGGGGGTCTACCACTGCCGCGCCTGCGGGCTGGAGCTGTTCTCCAGCGACACGAAGTTCGACTCGCACTGCGGTTGGCCGAGCTTCGACGACGCCATCCCGGGCCGGGTCAAGGAGATCGAGGACCGCAGCCTGGGCATGGCCCGTACGGAGATCCGCTGCGCCCGCTGCGACAGTCACCTCGGGCACGTCTTCCACGGCGAGGGCTTCACCCCGAAGGACACCCGGCACTGCGTCAACTCGGTCTCCATCAAGCTGGAACCCCGCTGAGCGAGGAGCCGCTCAGGGCGTACCCCTGAGCAGTTCGACCTCGGCGGTCCGGGACTGCTCGATCCGGCGGGCCAGGTCGCGGACCTGCTCGTTGCGGCCGACACCGACCTGGGACCGGGCCAGGTCGGCGGCCCATCGCTGGTGCTCGGCGAGCACCTCGCGCAGCACGCGGTCGACGTCCGCGTCCGGCGCGGTGCGCAGCCGGTCGAGCGCGGCGTCGTCGCCGTGCCCGTCGTGGTGGTGTGCGGCCGCGCTGGCGCCCGGCCCGGTCGTTGGCAGCCAGCCGCGCATGGCGGCCAGTTCGTCGGCCTCGGTCGCCTCGACGGCGGCGGCCAGGGTGCGCAGCGCGTCGTCGCGTACCCGGTCCCGGGCCAGCCGGACGATCTGCAGGGTGCGTTCGCTGTGCCCGACCATCGTGCTCAGGAACACCACGTCGATCCCGCTCATCGAGTCCGCCTCGATCGGGGACCCGGCACCCGCGGACCCGGCCGCCGCCGAGCCGGCCGGGGACGCGGGTGCCGGCTGCGGCAGGGTCGACGGGCTCGACGTGGTCGGTCCGGCGCAGGCTGCGGTGAGCAGCAGGGCCGCGACGAGAAAGACCAGCGGGGTACGGCGGGGCATGCCGGTTGCCTCCGTTCACGCGAGAGCGGCGACACGGGTGCGGCCAGGGGCCGCACCCGTGCGGTCAGACCTGGAGCCAGAGCGCCGGTACGTTCGGCGGCTCCCAGCCCGGGATCGCGGTGTGCGGCTGCCGGCAGCGGTACGTCGCCCCGCCGTAGGTCACCTGGTCGCCGACCTGGTACGCCCGGCCCGACGCCCACGTGCCGCCCTGGGCGGGCGGATTGGTCGGGGTGGGGGTCGGGGTGGGCCGTGGGGTGGCGGTCGGGCTCGGGGTCGGGTTCGGGTTCGACCCGCCGCCACCGATCTGCACGTCGATGCAGGAGTAGAAGGCGTTCGCCGTGTCGGAGATGTTCCACACGGCGAGGATCTTCTGCCGGCCGGAGAAGCCGCCGAGGTTGACGTTGTGCGACACCGTGGCGCCCGGCTGCTGGTTGTTGCCGTTGACCACGCCGACGCGGGTGTTGCCGATCCAGTACTCCCAGTTGCTGGTGGCGTGCCGGGCGGTGTTCACCCAGGTGAAGGTCAGCGAGCTGCCCACCGAGGTGGCCGGCCAGCCCCGGCTGTCGTCGTTGAGGACGGCGAACTGGGAGATTCCGGCATTGCAGCTGCGCAGGCCCTTGGGCCCTTCGACGCTCTGCGGCTCGTACTTGATCTGCCCGCAGTCGGGCACCCGGCCCTGCGCGCAGAGCGCCTGCCGGCTCGGTGGGGCGGAGACGTAGCCGTGCGCCTGCGCGGGGGCGGCGACGGTGAGGGTGGCGGCGACGGCGCCCGCCGCCACCAGCGGGACGGTGATTGTTCGACGCATCGGGGCAGCTCCTTCTTCGGGTGCGGTGAGGTGCCCCTCAAAGTAATTTAAACATTGTTAACAGTAAAGACTCTCATCGATAAATGCATCGATGGTGGCAGTTTTCTTCTCAGAGTCGGAGCAGGCTGCCCCCGTCGTCGACCTCGTCGGCCGACTCGTCGTCCAACCAGACGCCGCCGGTGCCGAGGTAGCGGAACCGGTACTCCCCCGGCGGCAGCTTCACCGTCACCGTCCGGGTGCCGTCGCGGCGGTTCACCAGGCACAACGGGCAACACGCCGACGCCGACACGCCGCGGTCGCGGTCGGGCGTGGACGTTCCGCCCCTGCGCCGGTGCCACCTGGAGGATTCTGTAGGCACTTGTCCATTTAACGGAGGTTTTCGGTGGCAACCTGCGAGGTCTGCGGCAACGACTACTGGATGGCGTTCGAGGTGCACACCGTCAGCGGCGACGTGCACACCTTCGACTCGTTCGAGTGCGCGATCCACCGCATGGCACCGATCTGCGAGCACTGCCAGGTCAAGATCTCCGGGCACGGCGTCGAGGTCAACGGCCGCTTCTTCTGCTGCGCACACTGCGCCCGCGCCGTCGAGGGAGCGGTGGGCGCGGAGATCCGCGACGCCGTCGGCGCCCGCCCGGCCTGACCGCGCCCGGCCGACCTGACCGCGCCCGGCCGCCGCCACCCACCTCGCACCGGACCAGGCGGGATCGCGGTGAACCCGCCCGACCTACCATCGGTGGATGCCCCAGCAGACCACCGAACTCCGGACGGCCTCCTTCGCCGACCTGAACGCCCGCACCCTCCACGACCTGCTCAAATTGCGCATCGACGTGTTCGTGGTGGAGCAGAACTGCCCGTACCCGGAGCTGGATGGGCGGGACGTCGAGCCGGGCACCCGGCACGTCTGGCTCACCGAGGGCGGCGCGCCGCTGGCGTACCTGCGGATTCTGGCCGACCCGGACGGTGTCGCCCGGATCGGTCGGGTCGTGGTGGCTCCGGCCGCACGCGGCGGCGGACACGCCGGCCGGCTGATGGAGGCGGCGTTGGAGGTGGTGGGCAACCGTCCCTGCGTGCTGGACGCCCAGTCGCACCTGGTCGGGTTCTACACCCGGCACGGCTTCACGGTCAGCGGCCCCGAGTACGTCGAGGACGGCATCCCACACACGCCCATGCGACGCGAGGCCATTGACGGCTGACGATCGGGCTGGCATGGTGCCGGGTAGAGCCATCGCGGGAGCCAGCGAACAGGCGCGGGAGTGGGCAACTCCCGATGATCCGGGTGTCGACGTCCGACTCATCCCCCCGGGGGCTCCATGTCTCTCACCCGATCACGACGCGTGCTCTGGTTTTTCGCCGTCGCGGCGACCATCACGCTCCTGTTGACGACCGCACTGACCACCATCCTGACCAGGCCCGCTTCGGCGCACGGTTCGGTCGTCGACCCGGCCTCGCGCAACTACAGCTGCTGGCAACGCTGGGGCGGCGACTTCCAGAACCCCCGGATGGCCACCGAGGACCCGATGTGCTGGCAGGCCTGGCAGGCCGACCCGGCCGCCATGTGGAACTGGAACGGCCTGTTCCGCGAGGGAGTCGGCGGCAACCACCAGGCCGCCGTCCCCGACGGCCAGCTGTGCAGCGGTGGACGTACCCAGAGCCCCCGCTACAACTCGCTGGACACCGTCGGCGCCTGGAAGACCACCTCGGTGTCGAACAACTTCCGGCTCCGCTTCTTCGACCAGGCCAGCCACGGCGCCGACTACATCCGGGTGTACGTGACGAAGCAGGGCTTCAACTCCGCCACCCAGCCGCTCGGCTGGGGCAACCTGGAGTTGGCCGGCCAGATCGGCAACACCCCGGCCTCGCAGTGGGACAAGGACACCGGTGGTGTCTCGATCCAGATCCCGGTGAGCGCTCCGGGACGCACCGGACGGCACATCGTCTACACCGTCTGGCAGGCCAGCCACTTCGACCAGTCGTACTACCTGTGCAGCGACGTCGACTTCGGCGGCGGGTCGAACGAGCCGCCCACCACCCCGCCGCCCACCACCCCACCGCCCACCACGCCACCGCCGACCACGCCACCGCCGACCACCCCGCCGCCGGCGGGTGCCTGCACGGCGACGTACCAGGTCACCGGCCAGTGGGCCGGCGGCTTCCAGGCCGACGTGAAGGTGACCGCCGGCGGATCACCGACCCGAGGCTGGTCGGTGAGCTGGAACTACGGCAACGGCCAGCAGGTCACCTCGTCGTGGAACGCGACGGTGAGCAGCAACGGCACGCTGGTCACCGCACGTAACGCGAACCACAACGGCACACTTGCCGCCGGAGCGAGCACCACGTTCGGTTTCCTCGGCTCGTGGAACGGCAGCAACCCGGTTCCGCTGGTCTCCTGTACGACGACCAGTTGATCCCCGACCGGCGCCGCACCCGGGCGGGGGTGCGGCGCCGGCCGGCGGGAATGCGATGGTGCCCGGCGAGCCGTCCGGGCACCATCTCCGCATGATCGACATCTTGGTGCTCACCCCCGACGACTGGCCCACCTGGCGGGAGCTGCGGCTGGCCGCCCTCGCCGAGGCACCGGAAGCGTTCGGCTCACGGCTCGCCGATTGGCAGGGCGACGGCGATCGCGAGCAGCGCTGGCGCGACCGGTTGAGCATCCCCGGCTCACTCAACCTGGTGGCCGTCCTGGCCGGGCGTCCGGTTGGGATGTCGAGCGGCGTACCCACGTCGGAACCGCTGACGCTGGACCTGATCTCGATGTGGGTGCACCCCGACGCCCGCGGCAGCGGTGTCGGCGACCGCCTGGTGAACGAGGTGGCGCACTGGGCCCAGAGGCGCGGCGCCGAGCGGCTACGGCTCTCCGTCAGGCTGGACAACGCGCGCGCCAAGTCCCTCTACCACCGCGCCGGCTTCCGCTTGACCGACGAGCCAGGTGACCTCATGCCCGACGGCGTACGCCGAGAACAGATCATGCTCCGCCCCCTCCACCGCACCCCGCCACGCTAAGCGAGACGCCCCGCCACCCCCGCGCCCATCGTCGATCAAGGAGTTGTGGTGGTCGACAAGCGCTCACGAGTGCCCAAGCCAGGCACCACAACTCCATGATCGACCAGGTCGGGCAGTCATAGCGCCGATCTTGCGCTTTCGGTCGCCAGATCGCGGCCTATGCCCCTTTCGTCGGGACAGAAAGTGCAAGATCGCGGGGGCGGGAGGGCGGGGCGGGGCCGGGAGGGCAGGGGCGCGGGGGCGCGGGGGCGGGGGGGCGGGAGGGGGGCGGGGACTGTCAGACCAGGCAGTTGACGATTTCGGCTACTGTGCGGCGGCGGCCGGTGTAGAACGGGACCTCTTCGCGGACGTGCCGGCGGGCGCCGGAGGCGCGCAGGTCCCGCATCAGGTCGACGATCCGGTGCAGTTCGTCGGCCTCGAAGGCGAGCATCCACTCGTAGTCGCCGAGTGCGAACGAGGCGACGGTGTTGGCCCGCACGTCCGGGTAGCCGCGGGCCATCTTGCCGTGCTCGGCGAGCATCTCGCGCCGCTCGGCGTCGGGCAGCAGGTACCACTCGTAGGAGCGGACGAACGGGTACACGCAGATGTAGGGGCGAGCCTCCTCACCGGCCAGGAACGCCGGGATGTGGCTCTTGTTGAACTCCGCCGGCCGGTGCAGCGCCATCTGCGACCACACCGGGGTCAGCGCGCGGCCCAGCGTGGTGCGGCGGAACCGCAGGTAGGCGTCCTGGAGCGCGTCGGGGGACGCGGAGTGCCACCAGATCATGACGTCCGCGTCGGCGCGCAGCCCGGAGACGTCGTACACGCCCCGCACCACGACGTCCTTGCCGGCCAGCTCGTCGAAGAGGGACACCACCTCGCCGGTGACGTTGTCCCGCAGCGACGGCAGCGGTGAGCTGGCCCGGAACACCGACCACATGGTGTAGCGGATGCTGTCGTTCAGCTCCCGCAACCGGGCCGCGTTGGTCTGCTCGGTCATCTCGCCGATCCTCCCAGTGCTGTGATGATCTCTTCGGCCGCCGTCTCGCCGGAGCGGACGCAGACCGGGATGCCGACGCCGTCGTAGCCGGCGCCGGCGAGGACCAGTGTGGGGTGCGCGGCCCGCAGCGCCGTCCGGGCGGCGCCGAGCCGCTCGGCGTGCCCCGGCGCGTACTGCGGCAGCGCACCGCCCCACCGCTGCACGTGCCCGTCGACCGGGGCGGGCAACGGAGTGCCGAGCACCGCCGACAACTCCCGGTGCACGGTGGCCGCCAGGTCCGCGTCCGGGCGTTGCAGGTGCGCCTCCTCGCCGTACCGGCCCACCGAGGCGCGCACCAGGGCCAACCCGTCCGGCTGGCGCAGGTGCCCCCACTTGGTGGTGAAGAAGGTCGCCGCCTTGATCAGCAGACCCTCGGTGCTCGGCACCAGGAAGCCGGACAGCTCGGGTAGCCGCGGCTGCGGCAACGCCATGGTGACCAGCGCGACGCTCGCGTAGTCCAGCGCTCCGACGCCCGCCGCCACCGCCGGCGCGGGGCCGGCCAGCAGCCGCGCCGCCGGTCGCGCCGGCGCGGCCAGCACCACCGCGTCCACGTCGATCAGTTCGGGGTCGCGGGTCGGGCCGACGGTGAGCCGCCAACCTGTGTCGGTCGCTGTCAGCTCACGCACGGCCGCGTTCCGCCGTACCGTCGCGCCGCTGGCCGTCACGGCGGCCTCGACCAGGGTGCTGAGCCCACCGGCGAGGGTGCCGAAGACCGGGGCGCCGGGCGCGCGCGGCGCGGCGGCCTGCGCGGCCCGGACCGCACCGACCAGGGTGTGCTCCACCCGGGCCGTGCGGGCCAACGCCGGCATCGTCGTGACCAGGGACAGATCGTCGGCGCGGCCCGCGTACACGCCGCCCAGCATCGGGTCGACCAACCGCTCGACGACCTCGTCGCCGAAGCGGGACCGGACCAGCGCGCCCACCGAGACGTCCGCGTCCGGCCCGACCAGCGGCCGACCGCCGTCGACGTCGGCGTCCGCGGCCGGGCGGGCGACGCTGGCCACCCGATCCAGATCCCCGGGTACGCCCACCAGGGTGCCGCCCGGGATCGGGCGCAGCCCTCCGTCGATGACCAGCGCGGCCTGCCCCACAGTGGGGTGCACGATCTTCTCGGCCAGCCCGAGCCGGCGGGCGAGGGCCACCGCCGCGCTCTCGGCGCCGGTCGGGTCCCGCATCAGGAACGACTCCGCGCCGAACTCCACCGGCTGACCGGCCAGTTCCCCGGTGCGCAGCTTTCCGCCCAGCGCGCCGGACTGCTCGTACACCGTGATCTCGGTGCCGGCGGGCGCGCGGTCGCGCAGGCGGACCGCGGCGGCCAGCCCGGCGATCCCGCCGCCGACCACCGCCACCCGCCAGGGCTGCCGCATCGCCTTCTCAGCCCTGGTCGGCCCGGCGGCTGGAGAGCTCGTGCACCAGCGCCACCACCCGGGTCAGCACCTCCGGGTCGGTCTCCGGCAGCACCCCGTGACCGAGGTTGAACACGTGCCCGGGGGCCGCCCGGCCCTGCTCCAGGATGCGGCGCACCTCGGCCTCCACCACCGGCCACGGCGCGAGCAGCACGGTCGGGTCCAGGTTGCCCTGCACCGCCTTGTCCGCGCCGATCCGGCCGGTGGCCACGTCCAGCGGCGTACGCCAGTCGACGCCGACCACGTCGGCCCCGGCCTCGCCCATCGCGCCGAGCAGCTCGGCGGTGCCCACCCCGAAGTGGATCCGCGGTACCCCGGCGTCAACGAGCCCGCTCAGCACTGTGGTCGAGTGTGGCAGCACGAAACGGCGGTAGTCGGCCTCGGAGAGCGCGCCGGCCCACGAGTCGAACAGCTGCACGGCGGAGACGCCGGCCTCGATCTGCACCCGCAGGAAGGCGAGCGTCACCTCGGCCAGCCGGGCGCACAGCGCGTGCCACAGCTCCGGGTCGCCGTACATCAGGGCCTTGGTCTTCGCGTGGGTGCGCGACGGCCCGCCCTCGACCAGATAGCTGGCCAGCGTGAACGGCGCACCGGCGAAGCCGATCAGCGGGGTGTCGCCGAGCTCGACCACCAACTGCCGGACGGCCTCGTCGACGTACGAGACGTCGTCGCGGGTGATCAGGCGGATCCGCTCCACGTCGGTGGCGGTGCGGATCGGCTCGGCGACCACCGGGCCGGTGCCCGGCACGATGTCCAGGTCGATCCCGGCGGCGGCGACGGGCACCACGATGTCGCTGAACAGGATCGCCGCGTCCACACCGTGGCGGCGCACCGGCTGGAGGGTGATTTCGGTGACCAGCTCGGGGCGCCGGCAGGACTCCAGCATCGGCACGCTCGCCCGGATCTCCCGGTACTCCGGGAGGGAGCGGCCGGCCTGGCGCATGAACCAGACCGGGGTGTGCGGGACAGGCCGACGTCGGCAGGCCCGGATGAAGGGCGAGTCGGCCGGTCCGCCGGGGCGGGATTCTCCGTCTCGGGCGGCAGTGCCCGTGGTGTCCGTGGTCATCGCCGCAATCGTGCCACGCCCACCACCTCCAACCGGGTGGGGGTGAGAGGAAGGGCACCGTTCCTTACGCCCGGCGCCCTTCACGAGCGTCGGCGCGCCGTCGAAGCGGGCGACGGACGGCGGCATAGGCTGCCGACATGCCCCCCCCGATCGCGCTCCCGGAGACGTTCGCCCGCGCGGTCGCCGGGCTGCGGTCGGCCGCACCCCGGCCGGAGATCACCCTGGAGGAGGTCGGCGCCCCCCAGCGGCTGGCCCCGTACGCGTTCGCGCTCGCCGCGACAGTGCTGCGCGACGACGACGAGGTGGCGACCGGCCGGCTGATCCTGCTGCACAACCCGGTCGGGCACGAGGCATGGCAGGGCACCCTGCGGCTGGTCACCTACGTGACAGCCGAGTTGGAGGTCGATCTGGCCGCCGACCCGCTGCTGCCCGGGGTCGGCTGGACGTGGCTGACCGACGCGTTGGACGCCCAGGACGCCGGCCACCGGGCGATCGGCGGGACGGTGACGCAGACCATGTCGACCCGGTTCGGCGACCTCGCCGGGCCACCCACCATCGGTGACATCGAGATCCGCGCGTCCTGGACGCCGGTCGACGACGACCTGACCCCACACCTGCTCGGCTGGTGCGCCCTGCTCGCCTCCACCGCCGGTCTCCCCCCACCGGGCGTCACCGCCCTCGCCGACCGCCGCCCGGCCGGCGCAGCCTGACGTTCGGCCCTCGGGAGGACATCTTGCGGACACCTGATCGACACACGCCGGACCGGCTGCACCCGCCGGATCTCCGCGCGCACTAGGGTTGGCAGGTGACCGACGAACCACCCCTGCGCCGTCGGCCCACCGAAGAACTTCCGGGAAACGCACCCCAGCACCCGCCGTCGGCCCAGCTGCAGCCGGCGGGCGAGGGGGCTGACCCGGCCGACGGTGGGCCCGTTCCGCTGACCGCCCCGCGTGACGGCACCCCCGATCCGGTGGCCACCCCGGCCGAGCTTGCCGAGGTCGTGGCCCGCTTCGCGGCGGGCACCGGCCCGGTCGCGCTGGACGCCGAACGGGCCTCCGGCTACCGCTACAGCCAACGGGCCTACCTCGTGCAACTTCGCCGGGCCGGCGCGGGCACGGCGCTGATCGACCCGCTGCCCCTGCCCGACCTCAGCGCGCTGGACGCGGTGATCGGTGAGGCCGAGTGGGTCCTCCACGCGGCCAGCCAGGATCTGCCCTGCCTGGCCGAGGTGGGGTTGCGTCCACGCCGACTGTTCGACACCGAGCTGGCGGCCCGGCTGGCCGGGTTCGAGCGCGTCGGGCTGGCCGCGCTCACCGAGCAGCTGCTCGGGTTCACCCTGGAGAAGCACCATTCGGCGGCCGACTGGTCGAGCCGACCGCTGCCCGAGTCGTGGTTGACGTACGCCGCCCTCGACGTGGAGCTGCTCACCGACCTGCGTGACGCGCTGGACGCCGAGTTGACCCGGCAGGGCAAGTCGGCCTGGGCCGCGGAGGAGTTCGCCGCGCTGGTCCGCACCGGGGCACGCCCGCCCCGGGTTCGGGCGGAGCCGTGGCGGCGTACCTCGGGCATCCACCGGCTGCGGGGGGCGCGGGCGCAGGCCCGGGTCCGCTCGATGTGGTACGCCCGGGACCAGATCGCGTCCCGGCGCGACGCCGCTCCCGGTCGGGTGCTGCCCGACTCGGCGATCATCGCCGCGGCCGAGCTGGACCCGAAGGACGAGAAGACCCTGCTGACCCTGCCCGGCTTCGGCGGTCGGTCGGTCCGTCGGCTGGCCCGCACCTGGCTCGCCGCGCTCGACGACGCCCGGCAGCTACCGGAGGATTCCCTGCCGGTCTCGCCGGCCGTGGAGGGCCCGCCCCCGCCACACCGGTGGGCCGAGCGGGACCCGGTGGCGGCCGGTCGGTTGGCCCGCTGCCGGGAGGTCGTGATCCGCATCGCCGGCGAGCACAATCTGCCGCCGGAAAACCTGATCACCCCGGATTCGGTCCGCCGGCTGGCCTGGACCCCGCCGGAGGAGATCACCGAGGGGTCGGTGGCGGAGACCCTCCGCGGCCTCAACGCCCGCGAGTGGCAGATCGCCCTGCTCAACCCCGACCTGACCGAAGCCCTGGCCCCAAAAACCCCAACCCCCTAACCCCACCCCTCCCAACCCCGCCCGGCCCCGCCCCGCCCCGCCCGGCCCCGCCCGGCCCCGCCCGTTGATCATGAAGTTATTGCCAGGACACGCCGATGCCAGTGGCAATAACTTCATGATCAACGGAGGGGTTGGCGCGTTTCGGTGTGGGGTGGGCCACAGTGGGGGGTGGGGACGGGGTTGGTTACTGACGAGTAGCATTCGGGGCAACGTGCCCCTCGGCTAGGAGGCTCAAGTGCCCCGTGAAGTTCGCGACGTCGTCTTCGTCGACGGCGTCCGTACCCCGTTCGGCAAGGCGGGTGGCATGTACGCCAACACCCGCGCCGACGACCTGGTGATCCGCTGCATCCGGGAACTGCTGCGTCGCAACCCGCAGCTGCCCCCGGAGCGGGTCGAGGAGGTCGCCATCGCGGCCACCACCCAGATCGGCGACCAGGGCCTCACCATCGGCCGTACCGCCGCCCTGCTGGCCGGGCTGCCCAAGACCGTCCCCGGCTTCGCCATCGACCGGATGTGCGCGGGGGCGATGACCGCGGTCACCACCGTGGCCAGCGGTATCGCCATGGGCGCGTACGACGTCGCCATCGCCGGTGGAGTCGAGCACATGGGACGCCACCCGATGGGTGAGGGCGTCGACCCCAACCCGCGCATCATCGCGGAGAAGCTGGTCGACCCGTCCGCGCTGGTGATGGGCTCCACCGCGGAGAACCTGCACGACCTGGTCCCGCACATCACCAAGGCACGCACCGACGCGTTCGCGCTCGCCTCACAGCAGAAGACCGCCAAGGCGTACGCCAACGGAAAGCTCCAGGACGACCTGGTGCCGATGTCGATCCGCGACGCGGAGGGCGGCTGGGGCCTGGCGACGGTGGACGAGGCCCCGCGCGACACGTCGCTGGAGAAGCTCGCCACCCTGAAGACCCCGTTCCGCCCGCACGGCAAGGTCACCGCGGGCAACGCGGCCGGGCTGAACGACGGCGCCACCGCGAGCCTGCTGGCCGACGAGGCCACCGCCCGCGAGCTGGGCCTGCCGGTCGCCATGCGGCTGGTGTCGTTCGGCTTCGTCGGTGTCGAGCCGGAGGTGATGGGCGTCGGCCCGATCCCGTCGACGGAAAAGGCGCTGCGCCTCGCCGGGCTCAGCATCGACGACATCGGCCTGTTCGAGCTGAACGAGGCGTTCGCCGTTCAGGTGCTCGCCTTCCTCGACCACTTCGGCATCGCCGACGACGACGCACGGGTCAACCCGTGGGGCGGCGCGATCGCCATCGGTCACCCCCTCGCGTCCTCCGGCGTGCGGCTGATGACGCAGCTGGCCCGCCAGTTCGCCGAGCACCCCGAGGTCCGCTACGGCCTCACGGCGATGTGCATCGGCATCGGTATGGGCGGCACGGTCATCTGGGAGAACCCGCACTGGGAAGGTGGCGACAAGTGAAGGCACCGAACGAGGTCGTCACCCGGGCGCTGCTGCGCCAGGTGAACGTGCCGGGGCTGGACCGTCCCGCCGCGCTGATCACGCTGGACAACGGCTTCGACCACACCAAGCCGAACACCTTCGGCCCGGCCGGGTTGGCCAGCCTGGACGAGGCGATCACCGCAGCGCTCGCCGCCGACCCGGCGTTCATCGCGGTCACCGGCAAGCCGTACATCTTCTGCGTGGGCGCGGACATCGTCGGCCTGCCACAGCTCGCCGACCGCGCGCAGGCGCTGGAGATCGGCCGGCTCGGGCACCGGGTCTTCGCCCGGCTCAAGGACAGCACCGTTCCCACCTTCGCGTTCGTCAACGGCGCGGCGATGGGCGGTGGCCTGGAGTTGGCGCTGCACTGCCACTACCGGACGCTCTCCGGGGGCGCGGCGGCGCTCGCGCTGCCCGAGGTGTCCCTGGGTCTGGTGCCGGGCTGGGGCGGCACCCAGCTGCTGCCGAACCTGATCGGCATCCCCGCCGCGACCCAGGTGATCATTCAGAACCCGCTGATGCAGAACAAGATGCTCAAGCCCAAGCAGGCCGCCGAGCTGGGCATCGCGGACATCCTGCTGGAGCCGGCGGACTTCCTGGAGCGGTCCCTGGAGTGGGCCGCCGGCGTGGTCCGGGGTCAGGTCACCGTGACCCGGCCCGAGGTCGACAAGGACATGTGGGCGGGCGTGCTCTACTTCGCCCGCGAGACGCTGAACCAGCGGCTGCACGGCGCGGTCCCGGCCGCGTACAAGGCGCTCGACCTGCTGGAGACGGCGAAGGACGGCGACTTCGCCGCCGGCACCGCCGCCGAGGACGAGGCCCTCGCGGACCTGGTCTTCTCCGAGGAGCTGCGCAGCGGCCTGTACGCGTTCGACCTGGTGCAGCGGCGGGCCAAGCGCCCGGCCGGCGCACCGGACAAGGGCCTGGCTCGCACGATCACCAAGGTCGGCATCGTCGGCGCGGGTCTGATGGCCAGCCAGCTGGCGCTGCTGTTCGCCCGCCGCCTCCAGGTGCCGGTGGTGATGACCGACCTCGACCAGTCCCGGGTGGACAAGGGTGTCGGTTACGTGCACACCCAGATCGAGAAGGCCGTCACCAAGGGCCGGATGGACAAGGGCACCGCCGCCAAGCTGTACGGCCTGGTCAGCGGCTCTGTCGACAAGAGCGCCTTCGCCGACGCTGACTTCGTCATCGAGGCGGTCTTCGAGGACCTGGGCGTCAAGAAGCAGGTCTGGGCCGAGTTGGAGAAGATCGTCTCTTCGGAGGCGGTGCTCGCCACCAACACCAGCTCGCTGTCGATCACCGAGATGGCCGCCGAGTTGGCGCACCCGGAGCGGGTGGTCGGCTTCCACTTCTTCAACCCGGTGGCGGTGCTGCCGCTGCTGGAGATCGTCCGGGGCGAGCGCACCGACGACACCACCCTGGCCACCGCGTTCGCCGTGGGTAAGCAGCTCAAGAAGTCCAGCGTGCTGGTCAAGGACGCTCCGGCGTTCGTGGTGAACCGGCTGCTCACCCGCTTCCTGGGCACCGTCTTCGCCGCCGTCGACGCCGGCACCCCGCTGGACGTGGCGAACAGCGCACTGGACCCGCTGGGCCTGCCGATGCGTCCGCTCGCCCTGCTCCAGTTGGTCGGGCCGGCCGTCGCGTACCACGTGGGCGGCACCCTGCACGCCGCGTACCCGGACCGGTTCGGGGTCAGCGAGAACCTCAAGCGGATCGCCGACTCCGGTCAGCCGATCGTGGTCGACGACGAGGTCAACGAGGAGGTCGCCAAGCTGCTCGTGGTGGGTGACCAGCCGTTGACCGCCGAGCAGGTACGCCAGAACGCCCTCGACGCGCTCGCGCAGGAGATCCGGCTGATGCTGGACGAGGGCGTGGTCGCCGAGGCGCAGGACATCGACCTGTGCATGATCCTGGGCGCCGGCTGGCCGTTCCACCTGGGCGGTGTCACGCCGTACCTGGACCGCACCGGCACCTCCGAGCGGGTCACCGGCCAGCGGTTCCTACCGCCCGGCGCGGCGAGCCTGCCCTCCTGACAGATCGCAGCACCGTCGTCGCGGTGGTCGGACCGTCCCTGTCGGACGGACCGGCCACCGCGACCGTTTGTGATCAGCCGATTGCGGATGGGGTTTCCGCGGGGACGGCGGCGGGCATCGCGCCGGGTTAGGATCACGCGTTTCGCAACCCCATCTTGGAGCTGACTGAATGTCTCAGCCGCCGGCCAATCCCTACGGCCCGCCGCACGATTCCCCCGACCCGTCGCAGCAGCCCGGCCAGCAGCCTGGCGGGTGGCCGCCGCCGCAGCAGCAGGGACAGCCGCAGCAGCCCGGTGGTTACCCGCCCGCGCAGCCGGGCTTCCCGCCCGCGCAGCCTGGTTCCCCGTACGCGCAGCCTGGTTCCCCGTACGCGCAGCCGGGTCAGCCGTACGGTGACCCGAACCTGGCCGGCGGTCCTCCCCCGGCGAAGAAGTCGAACGTCGGCAAGATCGTGCTGATCGTGTTGGCAGTGGTGCTGGTGCTCTGCGTCGGCGGCGCGGCGATCACCTGGCTCGTCGTCAAGGACGACGTGGGCGCCGTGGTGGACGCCAGCAAGACCCGGGTGGTCGCGCCGACCACCCTCGCCGGCCGGCCGAAGCTCACCAACCCGGAGCTCCTGACGGCCGCCGAGCAGGCGGTCGCCGGGATGAAGACGGCGGCGGGGAACGAGACGAGCACGGTCGCCGCCTTCTACGGCGATCCGGCCAAGCAGGACCTCGTCATGATCGCTGGCGTGTCCGGGCTGCTGTCGGACCCGAAGAAGGAGCTGGACGCCTATGTGGACGGCCTGTCCAAGCAGCTGACGGTGGACACGATGACGGCCGTCGACGCCGGCCCGCTCGGCGGTGAGGCGCGCTGCGGCGACGGCAAGGCCGAGACCGTGCCGCTGGGCATCTGCGTCTGGGCCGACCGGGGCAGCCTGGGCATGGTGGTGATGTACTTCAAGTCCGCCGACCAGGCGAAGGCCGAGTTCACCACGATCCGGGGCCAGGTCGAGCAGCAGTCCTGAGCCGTACGAGACCGGGGCCCCGGCCACCTGAGAGTGGCCGGGGCCCCGTGCCGTCCGTCGACGGTCAGGCCGGTTCGGCAACCTCCGAGGTGGCGAGCGCCGCCGCCGCGGCCCGCGCCGCCGCCGCTGCCGCCCGTTCGGCGGCGTTGCCGAGCACGCAGAACTCGTTGCCCTCGGGGTCGGCGAGCACCACCCAGCCACCACCGGTCGGGCTGACGTGGTCGGCGACGAGCGTCGCGCCGATGCCGAGCAGTCGTTCGACCTCCTCGGCCCGGGTCCGGTCGGCCGGTTGCAGGTCCAGGTGCAGCCGGTTCTTCACCGTCTTGCCCTCGGGCACGGCGATGAACAGCACCTCCGGACCGCCCGGCGGTAGGAGCATCGCCTCCGGGTCGCCGGGGAAGTCGTCGGGCTGGCGGGGGCAGTCGAAGACCTGCGACCAGAAGCCGGCGAGGGCGTACGTGTCGTGACAGTCGATGCTGATGTTGTGGATCGTCGAACTCACAGTGGTCCTCCACGGTGGCGACGTGGCGCGGCCTCGGATACCCGGCGCGCCACGCAGGAACTGGTTCCCCTTCGAGTGGGCGATCAGCGTCCGACCCGTGTGGGGGCGCTCCGCCTCCGGGACGTCAGCCGACGCTGACCCGGGGTGCGGAGCCGAGACTGGTGGACATCGACGCACCCCCTTCCCTGTCGAGCTGACGACGCGATCTTGCCATTCGCCGAGCGGGACGCGCAACCCCGATCAGCCGGCTGCGGACACCGTCGCGGCGTCCGACGACGGGAGGGTGACGGTGACCTCCAGACCCCCGCCGGGCTGCGCGATCACCCGTACGGCGCCACCGTGCGCCGTGCAGACCGCCCGGACGATGGACAACCCCAACCCGGAACCACGGGCGCCGGTGCGTTCCCGACCCCCACGACGGAACGGCTCGAACAACCCCGGCACGTCGGCCTGGTCCACCTCGAAGCCGGTGTTCCCCACCACCAGCCAGGACGTGTCACCGTCGGTGCCGGTACGCACCCAGAGCCGGCCGTGCAGGTGGTTGTAGCGGACCGCGTTCTCGATCAGGTTCCCGGCCAGCCGGTCGAGCAGCCCCGGATCGCCGACGACCGGCGCGGACTCCAGCGACGTCTGCACCCGCAGGCCGATCCGCTCCACCTCGCGGCGCATCGCCGACAGCGCGTTGGCGGTGCCCGCCGCGAGGTCACACTCGGTCCTGCGGCCCAGCTGCCGCCCGGCCTGCGCCTCGCTGCGGGCCAACACCAGCAACGCGTCCACCAGACCGTTGGCCCGCTCGGAGGCGTCGCGGACCACCGTCGCCATCCGTCGGTACTCGGCGGCGTCCGCGTCGTCGTCGCTGAGCGTCACGTCGATCTCGGTGCGCATCACGGCGAGCGGGGTCCGCAGCTCGTGGGAAGCGTTCGCCACGAAACGTCTCTGCGCCTCGAACGCGGACGCGATCCGGTCCAGCATGGCGTCGAACGTCTTGGCCAGCTCAGCCACCTCGTCGTCCGCGCCCGAGTAGCCGATCCGCTGGTCCAGGGTCGCCTCACCGAGCCGCTGCGCGGTGGCAGTGACCTGGTGCAGCGGGCGCAACGCCCGGCCGGCCACCGCGTACGCGCCGGCCACCCCGACCACACTGATCGCCAACAGCGCGACCAGGCCCTTGGCCAGCAGCTCCCCGGAGGCGGCGTCGACCAACTGCCGCTGCCACTCGGCGGCGTCCATCCGCCGGCCGTCCGAGAGCAGCACGATCGTGCCGGGCACCAACTCGTCGGTGGGTCGCAACGCGTCGCGGACCAGCAGCCAGGCCAGCACCACCAGGATCGCTCCGGCCCCGACCAGCAGCACCCCGTTGAGCAGGGTCAGCCGCAACCGCAGAGTGGGTCGCAACCGGCGGCTCACGCGCTCACCTCGGCGGTGCGGTAGCCCGCACCGACCACCGTCTCGATCAACGGCGGATCGCCGAGCTTCTTGCGGAGCGTCATCACGGTGACCCGCACGATGGTGGTGAACGGGTCGGTGTTCGCGTCCCAGACCCGCTCCAGCAGCTCCTCGCTGGAGACCACCGCGCCCCGCGCCTTGAGAAGTTCGCTGAGCACCCCGAACTCCTTGTTGGTGAGGTCCACCGGCACCCCGGCGCGGGTGGCCACCCGGCGGGCCGGGTCGAGCACCAGGTCGGCCAGTTCGAGCACCGGAGGCGCGGCCGGGGTGGCCCGCCGGCCCAGCGCCTGCACCCGGGCGACCAGCTCGTCGAAGGCGAACGGTTTGGGCAGATAGTCGTCGGCTCCGAGCTGCAAGCCCTCCACCCGGTCGGCCACCGTGCCGCTGGCGGTGAGCATCAGCACCCGGGTCAACGCGCCGGAGGACGCCAGGTCGGCGCAGATCTGGTCGCCGTGCACACCCGGCAGGTCGCGGTCGAGCACCACCACGTCGTACCGGGTGACGAAGGCCGCCTCGTGGCCGGCGTCGCCGTCGTACGCCACGTCGACCGCCATGCCCCGCTTGCGCAACCCTCGCGCGATCGCGTCGGCGAGGTTGCGCTCGTCCTCGACCACCAGTACCCGCATCCCGGCCTCCTCGCTGCTGACCACCGACAACCTAGTGCCGGCGGGCAACCATCGTCCCTCGTCGTCCGCGCCGGCCGGCGTTGCGGGCCACCGCGGGGTACGCGATGCTGGCCGGCGGTATCGAGCGACGGACGGACTGGCATGACCACTGCGGCACCACCCACCCGGCGGGACATCTCCTACCGAGGTTTCCACCTGCCGGCCGACCTGACCAGCGGCAGTGGCGAGGGCCTGCTGGCCGGCGGTCGAGGGCTCGTCCTCGACGGCGTCGCCGAACGGGGCACCTGGACGTCGCCGGCGGTACCGGTCGGCTTCGCCGTCGCCGAGGTGGTGCCGTCCTGGACGGCGGACACCCCCGACGGCTGCTGGATCGAGGTCGACCTGCGCGGCTGGCACGACGACGGGCCCAGCACCGACTGGTACCGGCTGGCCCGCTGGGCCGCCGGCGACCACACCGTACGGCGCACCTCGCTGCCCGGACAGCGCGACAGCGCCGCCCGGGTCGACACCGACACCCTGATCGTGACCGGAGCGACGGTCACCGGTTGGCAGACCCGGGTGACCCTGTGCCGGCCCGCCGGCAGCCCCACCGGCCCGGTGCTGCGCAGCGTCGGCGCGGTCGCCACCGGCCCCACGACGGTCGACCAGGGGTACGCGGGGGAACCCGTCGTCCCGTCCGCCGCCTGGGGCCGGGTGCTGGACGTGCCCCGCTACTCGCAGCGGCTGCACGCCGGCCAGTACCCGCAGTGGGGTGGTGGCGGGGACTCCTGGTGCAGCCCCACCTGCACCTCGATGGTGCTCGCCTACTGGGGCGCCGAGCCGACGTCGGACCGATACGCCTGGGTGGAGCCGTCCGGCCCGCGTCCGGTGGTGGTACACGCCGCCCGGCACTGCTACGACCACGCGTACGCCGGGGCCGGCAACTGGCCGTTCAACACCGCGTACGCCGGTCTGCACGGGGTGGACGCGTTCGTCACCCGGCTGCGGTCGCTGGTCGAGGCGGAGGAGTTCGTCGCCGCCGGCATCCCCCTGATCGTCTCCGCCGCGTTCCGGGCCGACGAGGTGCCGGGGCTCGGGTACGACACCGGTGGGCACCTGATGGTCCTGGTCGGCTTCAGCGCCGACGGCGACCCGGTGCTCAACGACCCGTACGCCCCGGACGACGACGCGGTCCGTCGCACAGTGCCCCGGCACGCGTTCGAGGCGGTCTGGCAACGGGGCAGCGGTGGGGTGGCGTACGTGCTGCGAACCACGTCGGTGCCGCTGCCCCCGCCACCCGCCCAGGCCAACTGGTGATCAGTCGGTCAGCTTCCAGAGCTGGTACCCGCCGGCCGCACTGCACACCAGGTAGCCGGTGATCGCCTGACACTCCCCGGTGGCGTCTTGCAGCACGTCCACGATGCGCACCTCTGCGGCGCCGACGTCCAACTCACCGACGAGCACCCCCGCGTCGGGGTGCCGCCGGATGCCGACCAACCGACCGCCGGGACCGAGTTGGTACAGCTCCCACCGGCCCAGGTCGGCCACCTGCTGGCCGGTCAGCGCATCGAGCACGATGTACTGCTCCAACGGGCCGATACCGCTGATGTTGGCCATCAGCCGGCCGTCGGTCGGCCAGGCCCACCCCCACTGGGTGCTGCTCCAGCGCACCTCGCCGGTTGCCGGGTCGAGCGCCTGTAGTTCGTTGTTGCCGGTGCGCACACACAGAACGGGGCCGCAGTCCAGCGCGAAGTCGACGTGGAGGCGGGCGCGGGTCCAGCGGGCCTCAAGCTTGTCCAGCCCGTACGCGGTGACCGTGCCCGAGCCTCTGTCGATGGCCAGCAACAGGTCCTTCGTCAGGTCCAGGCCGATCCGACCACCGTCGGGCGGGCGCAGGTCGGCGCGGGCCAGCACCGTGCCGGTGATCGCGTCGCGTACCTCGACCGGCCCGTCCGCCTCGCTGAGCACCACCCGGTCCACCCCGCGCTCGGTGCCCCGCACAGTCGTCTCGGCGCTGGTGCCGGAGAGCTCCCAACGCACGGTGCCGCAGCACGGATCGACCACGCGCAGAGTGGACGGTACGGTCTCGCCGCCGCTGCGCAGCAGCACGTTGCCGTCGGTCAGCTTGGAGACGGTGCCTGGCTGCTGCCACCGGTACGCCCCGGTCGCCCGGTCCATTGCGACGGTGATCGTCTCCCGACCCTGCGGGCCGATCTCGTAGCCGGTGGCCAGCAACATCCCCGCCAGTGGGGTCATCCCCCAGTATCTGGCCTCCGCCGACAGCGGCGCCTGCCAGACGAGCTCGCCCTTGGGTAACCGATAGGCGGACACCCGCGCCCGTCGGGTCGCGGTGGTGGTCGGCTCCAGGACCAGGAGGAGGTCACCGTCGACCATGACGTCGGACCCGGACCGGACCGGCAGCGTCAGCGGGGCCGCCCGGGACGGCGCGACGACGGAGCCGGCGAGCGTGACGAGCGCGAGCACCACGACCAGCGCGCAGCGCAGCGGGCGACCATGGGCGCGGGGCGGGCGGATCACCGGGTCCGGGTCGGGGTCGTGCCGCAGCTCACCGAGGTCGATCACCGGCCCGGTCATCGCGTCAACCGCCACAGCGCGGTGGTGCCGTCGAGGCGCTGGCAGAGCAGGACCGGCAGGGACGCCTGGCAGCTGCCGGCGATGCCCGGCAGCACGTCCACGATACGCGTCCGAGCAGCCACCAGGTCCAGTTCGGCGACGACCATCCGACCGTCGTCACCCCGCCGCACGCCGACCAGCGGATCGTCCGGTCCCAGCACCGGCATCAGACTCCACACGCCGAGTTCGGTTCGCACCTGCCCGGTGGCCGCGTCCCGCACCGCGTACCCCTGGCCGGGCCGGGCCATCAGCAGTCGACCGTACCGGACGTCGGCCAGGACGTCCTGGCCCGGTTCCGACCACCGCACCGAGCCGGTGGCCGGGTCGAGCACCTGGAGGCCGCCGGTCTGCGGCACCGCGCAGAGCAGACCACCGCATTCGAGCACATGCGACACCAACGTCACCTCCGCCGTCCACCGTGGCTCCAACTCGGCCAGCCCGAAGCTGACCAGCCGGGTGCTGCCCGGTGGAACGAGCAGCACCAGGTCGTCGACGATCTGCACCCGCTGGTACGCCGACCGGTCACCGGGCAGCGTGTCGATGCTGCGCAGCAGCCGGCCGGTGCCGGCGTCGTGCACCTGCACCTCGCCGGTCGGTTGCAGCAGCACGAACTGGTCGACCTGCCCCTCGGGGGTGAGGTGGTAGGTGGGGCTGGCGGCCGGCGGGATCGGCACCGACCAGAGCACCAGCCCGGTGTCGGGCTCCACCCCGCTCATCGTGCCCGACCCGTTCTCCCGGCCGTTGGTCACCAGCAGGCCACCGCCGGGCGTCGGTTGGAAAGCACCGGGATGCTGCCAGCGTTGCCGGCCCGTCGCGGGGTCGAAGGCGGTGGTCTGGAGCAGCCGGTTGGGGGCGTTGACCGTCACCGCCAGCACCAGACCCCGCTCGACCCGGACGTCGAGGTAGTTGCCCGTACGGGCCACCGGCGCCTGCCACCGCCGCCGCGCCCCGGCACCGGTCGGTGCCGGCTGGGCGTACGCGGTCAGGTACCGGTCCCCGTCGGGTGTCGGCGGATCGACCACGTAGACGCCGTCCCCGGCCAGATAGGCGGTGGCCATTCGTGACGCCGGCACCACGGTCACCGTGCGCCCCGTCGGCGGTGCGGCACCGGCGAGCATCACCAGGCTGAGGAACAACACGGTCGCGCTGCGCAACGGGCGGCCGACGGCGCGCGGGCGGCGAACCGGAGGTGCCGACGCGGGCTCGTCGGTGATCTCGCCCAGCTCGATGATCGACAACGACCGTCCCTCCGTCACCAGGTAAGGCTGGCCGACGAGTCACCGTCCGGCAAACCGACCGTCAGCGCACCGGCCCGGCAAAAGCGACGGAAACCCGCCTGTACGATGGCGCGTCGTGGCTGTGCCGGTGGTAGACCCTTCGCTGAATCCCGTGACCGACGCCGACCCGGCCGAGGCCGAGTCGACACGGCGGCCTCGACGCCGTCCGGCCCGAGCCGACCTGTTGGCCCTCGGAGCCTATGTGCTGCTGGGCGTCTTCGTCTGCCTCAACTACTGGGGTGACGTCAACGGCCGGGTCTCCTCGCACCTGCCCACCGACCACAGTTGGTTCGAGTGGCTGTTCGCGCACGGCGAGTACTCGGTACGGCACCTGCAGAACCCGCTGTTCACGGCCCGTCAGAACGCCCCGGACGGGGTGAACATGATGGCCAACACCTCGCTGCTCGGGGTGACCCTGCCGCTGGCTCCGCTGACCATGCTGCTCGGCCCCCAGGTGATGTACGCCCTCTACCTGGGCGCGGCGCTGGCGGCCACCGCCGGCACCGGGTACTGGATGCTCTCCCGCCACCTGGTGCGCTCCCGGGCGGCGGCGTTCGTCGGCGGCGCGTTCCTCGGCTTCGCGCCGGGAATCATCCACCACGCCAACGGCCAACCGAACTTCGTCTCCAACTTCCTGCTCCCACTGATCGTGGTGCGGGTGCTGACCCTGGCCGAGCCGGGCCGGTGGCGACGCAACGGCCTCGTGCTCGGTGCGCTGGTGGCGTACCAGATCTTCATCAACGAGGAGATGCTGCTGCTCACCGCGCTGGCCTGCCTGGTCATCGTGGTGGCGTACGCCGTGCAGCGGCCGCGGGCCACCCGGGCCGCCGCCGGCACCTTCCTGGCCGGGCTCGGCGTCGCCGGCGGGCTGGCGCTGGTGCTCACCGCATACCCGATCTGGTTCCAATTCAACGGCCCGCAGTCCTACCGGGGCCTGCAGGGCGGCGTGTTCCACAACTGGGGCGAGGACCTGGTCGCCTTCGTCACCTTCGCCCGGGACACCTGGGCCGGCGACCCGGCGGTGGAGAAGACGATCGGGTTGACCGAGCAGAACACCTGGTTCGGTTGGCCGCTGGTGCTGCTCTCGGTGGTGGCGCTGGTGCTGCTCGTCCGCCGCTCGCTGGCCGCCCGGATCGCCGCGGTGCTCATCGTGGTGTTCAGCGTGGCCGCGATCGGGCCGTTCGTGCGCTTCAACGGTGAGGAGACCGGCGTACGCGGCCCGTGGTCGTACGTGTCGGACGACCTGCCGCTGGTCGAGATGATGATGCCGACCCGGTTGACGCTGGTGGTCGCGGCCGCGGTGGGCGTACTCCTCGCGTTGACCTGGGACGCCGCGCACCGCCAGGGGCGCGCGGTGGCCGACCGGCCGCGGGTGCCGGCCCAGCGCGTCGGCGAAGCGACCCCGGCGACGTCCGACGACGAGCCGGCCGCGCCGGCCGCGACGCGCCGCCGCTGGCTGCGCCCGGTGGGGTACGCGGCGGTCGCCCTCGCCGTGCTGCCGCTCTTCCCCCGCCCGCTGCCCGCCCAGCAGATCGACCCGCCGCCGCACTTCATCACCGCGGGCGGCTGGCGACCGTACGTGCCGGCGGGCCGCACCCTGGTGCCGGTGCCGATCCCGAGCAACGTGCACGGTCTGCCGACGCTGCGGTGGAGTGCGCTGACCGGGCAGGAGTTCCCCGTTCCGGGCGGCTACTTCATCGGCCCGAACGAGCTGGGTGAGGGGGTCTTCGGCGCGCCGAACCGGCCGACCAGCACCCTCATTTACTCCACCATGGACAGTGGCACGGTTCCGGCGCTGACCGACGAGAACCGCCGCCAGACCGTCGAGGACCTACGGTTCTGGCGGGCGTCGGTGGTGGTGCTCGGGGCGCACCCCCGCGAGGCGGTGCTCCGTGAGCTGGTCACCGCCCTGATCGGGCCACCGCAGCGGGTCGACGACGTCTGGGTCTGGGACGTGCGCGCCCTGGTGGGTTAGTCAGCCGACCCGGTCCCGGACGTCCCACAACCATCCGCCGTCGACCGGTCGGCCTGGGCCGAGCAGGTCGTCGACGGTTCGGCGGACCGGGTCACCGTGCTCCAGGTGCCCGAGGACGACCACCGCGGCACGCCAGTGCCGCAGGTCCTCGACCGCCTGGCGGCGGTCGGCGTCGTCGAGCACCGGCACCACGCCGGTCTCGGCGACCTGCCGCAGCAGCACCGACGTGGGCCGGTCCGGCGCGCCCCAGCGGGCCGCCGGGTCGGCCGGGCCGCTGGGGCCGATGAAGTAACCGCCCGGCGCGGCGAACGCCAGGCCGGTACGGGCGGACCAGAGCATCGCCGGGCTGCGCCCGGCACCGGTGACCGGGGGCACCGCGACCACCGTCCGGCCGGGCGGCACCATAGGACCCCAGCCACCAGCCGCGACGAACGCCGGCACGGGCGCGACCGGCACCACGCGGATCGGCGTCGGAAACAACGGCAGCAACGCGGCGGCGACCGCGCCGGCCCACAGCAGCCGCACCGGTAGGCCCGGCGCCACATCCGGCCCCCGCGCGGCCCGGACCCGGTCCACTGACAGCGCCACCAGCACCCCCAGCACCGGTACGCAGACCAGCGCGAACCGGGCCGGCACCGCGAGATCGAGCAACGGCAGCCCGCCGACCAGCCGGTACAGCCCCGGAATGCCGGTGGCCGCACCGTCCACCCGCAACTCGTCGCCGAGCGGGAGCAGGGCGAAGACCACGCCGCAGGCGGCGAGCGCTCGGACCAGCGGTCGTCGCCACTGCCAGATCACGATCACCACGGCGAGCACCAGCAGGCCCGGGCCGAAGAACGAGTTCTCCTCGGTCGGATTCGGCGAGAGCAGCCCCGGCAGCCAGTCGTCACCCAGCACGGTCTGCCGGGCCGACGCGGTGAACGAGGCGACGTCCAGTTGGAAGCCCTGCGTGGCGAACGCCATCCCGGAGTAGTGCTGCGGGCCGTGGAACTGGAACCACAGCGGGTACGCCAGCGGCACCCCCGCCACGCCGGCCGCCACCGCGAGCCGGCCGAAGAGGGCCGGTGCCAGCCGCCGTGCGGCCACCCGGTCGGCGAGCGCGTAACCCAGCGCGAAGACGCCGGCCGCGAGCACCAGGAAGACCAGCACCTCCTCGCCGATGAAGACCTGCCAGACGAGCAGCAGCCCCAGGCCGACGCCGGGCCGCCACACGCCGTGCAGCCTCGTCTCCGCGGCCGGCCGGAACACCAGGGCGAGGATCGCGGGCACCAGGAACTGGGCGGCGATGTGCAGGTGGGCCCCCGCCTGGGCGATCATGCCCGGGGCGAAGCCACAGATCAGCCCACCCACCGCGGCCGGGGCCCGGGTGCCGACCAGCCGGCGGCGCAGCAGCACGTACCAGGCGACGGCGGTCCCGGCGAGGCAGCAGACGACCGCCACGCAGAACGCCACCTGCGAGCCGAAGAGCACCGTGACCGGGGTGAGCGGAACACCCAGGCCGAGCACCGACGTGTTCGCCATCAGGTTGACCCCGTCGGGCGCGTTCAACCCGGTGCTGAAGAGCGGGTTCTCCCCCTCGACCACCGCATGTGCCGCGTGAGCCAGCATCCACTCGAAGAGGATCTGGTCACCCGCCTGGTGGAACAGCCGCCACGGGTGACCCCACTGCCCGCTGGTCAGCAGCACCGCGAGACCCAGATAGCCGGCCACCACCAGCGCGTCCCGCAGCCAGCCCGCGCGGGACGCGCCGACCGTCGCCGGAGGTGGGATGTTCGGGGACGTCGTCCCGGTGGTCATCAGACCGAACGGTCGGTGAGCGTCCGCACGTCCCAGACCCAGACGTCCAACTCCTGGCGGCCCGGACCGACCAGCTCCTCGACGGTACGTCGCAGTGGCTCGACGTTCTGCTGCCGCACCGGCAGCACCAGGATCGCCGCCCGCCAGTGCCGCAGCTCGTCGGCGAAGCGCCGACGCTGCCGGTCGTCGAGCTTGGGCGTACGGCCGGTGGTCGCCACCTCCTCCAGCAGCTGACCCACCCCGCTGGGACGGCCGCCGAACCGACCCGGGTCACCGGTGTTGCCGTTGCGGGGCGCGAGGAAGTAACCGCCTGGGATCTTGAAGTCGAGGTTGGTGGACGCCGCCCAGCGCATACCGTGCGTGTTGCCCATGCTGGGCACCGGGATCGGCACCAGCGTCTGGTCCGGCCCGACGTACGCCCGCCACCGGTCCGCCGTGATGAAGTCCGGCACCGGCGGCCGGGAGACCATCCGCAGCGGCATCGGTGCGATCGGCAGCAGCGCGAAGGCCAGGCCCGCGGCGGTCAGCACCCGGACGGTACGCCGGTCGGCCGGGCGTAGCGCCCAGGCCCGCTCGACGGCGAGCGCCAACAGCAGGCCGATCACCACGCTGGTGATGAGCCCGAACCGGGTCGGCACCACCGCGTCCAACAGCGGCAGGTGGACCAACCACTGCCACGGCCCGGTGATCAGCTCACGGTCCCACCAGGAGACCCGCTCGCCGAGGGACAGCACGGCGAAGAACACGCCGGTCGCCGCGAGCGCCCGAACGATCAACTCCCGGCGCAGCCAGACCACGATGCCGATGGCCAGCATCGACAGGCTCCAGCCGAAGAAGGCGTTCTCCTCGGAGTAGTTCGGCGCCAGGTTGATGTTGGCTCGCTGGTTGCCGCCGAGGGTGGGCGAGCCGGGGGCGAAGAAGGCCGCGATGTCGTTGCCGTAGTCCTTCACCGCGTCGCTGAGCCCGTGGTAGGCCATCGGCCCGGCGAACTGCACGTAGAGCGGGTACGCCAGCAACGCCCCCGCCAGCAACGCGCAGGTCAACACGCCGGCGCCCAGAGGTCGCCATGCCGCCCGCCACCGGGCCGGCTCCTGGGCCAGCACCGCCAACAGGAAGACGCCGCAGGCCAACGCCGTGAAGAGCAGGATCTCCTCGTTGATGAACGCCTGCGCGGTGACCAGCAGGGCGAGCAGTGCCCCGTCCCGAATCGGTCTTCCGGAGCGGGTGAGCACCAGCACCCGCCACACGATGAACGGCAACAGGAACTGGCTGATGATGTTCGGGTGCCAACTGGCGTGCGAGAGCATCGCGGGCGAGAACCCGCAGAACCAGCCGCCGACCGCCGCCGCGAGCGGGGTACGCACCAGGTGGCGGGAGAGCATCAGGTACCAGGCCATCGCGGTGCCGGCGAGCCCGAGCGTGACCAGCACCACGAAGGAGACCGCCGGCCCGAAGAGCAACGTCACCGGAACCATCGGGATGCCCAGCGCCAACACGGCGGTGTTGGCCATCAGGTTGACGCCGTCGGGGTAGTTGAACTGCTCGGTGTAGAACGGGTACTCGCCGTGCAGCACCACGCGTACCGAGTGGGCGAGGAAGAACTGCACCTGCGCCGGGTCACCGGTGTAGAGCGAGGCCACCCGACCGGAGGGGTCCAGCCAGATCCGGCTGGTCACCCAGAGCGCGGCGAGCAGGAACAGCCCGCCCACCGCCAGGTGCTGCCGACGCCGGGTCCACCGGCGCCACCGCGCTCGCGTCGGCACCGCGCTCTCGGCCGACGTTTCAGACTCGGCGGGCGTTCCGGAGGTGGCCGGCGTCTCGGGCTCGGCCGGCGTCTCGGGCTCGGCCGGCGGTGTGGCGGGCTTGGTCGGCGTTTCGGGCCTGGCCGGCGCTGCGGCGGCGTCGGCCGGGGTTTCGGGCTTGGCCGGTGCTGTGCTGGGGACGGCGAGCGCGGGCGGGCCGGCGAAGAGCCCGGCCGGTGTGCGGTAGCTCACCAGCTCGGCGGAGTCGTCTACCGCCTCCGGGTGCGGCGCGGGCAGGGCGCGGGACTCGGCAGGCGTCACAGTCGGCGGAGTCTACCGGAGCAACCAAAACGCCCTAAACCCCCGGTGCCGTCCATTGTGGTGGCTCGGGTGGCGGCCAACTGAGGCGTCGCATCGGACATCTCGTACTATGGCGCTTTCCGACAGCGACGGCGAGCGATCGGGGGCGGGCCAGGTGACTCCAGGCCGTCGGTACGGCAGGGCGCTTCCCGTCCTGCTGAGCGCGCTGCTGGCCGGCACGGCCTGCGGTCCGGTAGCCGAGCGGAAGCCGCAGGACCTCCGGGTCGGTTACGACAGCCTGGACGGCACGCTCGCTGTGTGGCCGCCCCGCGGCGACCTCTCCGGGGACGCGGCGGCGACGGCGGCGGTCACCACGGCGGTCCGGAGCTGGCGGTCGCCGGCCGACGACCGCGCGCACCTGCCCTCGTCGGGCATCCTCTTCTCCGGTCGGGTCGACGGCGTCCCGGTGGCCCTGGTGGCCGCCGACGTGCCCGGCGAAAGCGCGTCCTGGCTTCTGCAACTGACTCGTGAGGGCGACCGGTACGCGGTGACCCGCGCCGCCGAGTACACCGACCCGGGTTACCTCGTCTACTCCGACGTGCTGCCGGTGCAGACTGCCGGCGGCCGGCGTTACCTGGTCTCTTCCCGGGTGCAGAGCCTCCTCGGGCCCAAGGATCGGACGCTGACCATCGCGGACGGTCTCAGCGCACCGGTCGACGTGCCGTCCTGCACGGCCGTCGGCGTGACCGCAACCCTGCGAACCACGGAGTCCCTCCCCCGTGGACGCGCCGCCGACCGACTGCTCGACCTGGGCACCGGCACCGTCGACCCGCGCTACCCGTTGGTCCGCGACGAGTCCGGCACCGGCCGGCGGGCGCTCACTGGTCTGGACACCTGCGTGCTGTCCGGCGACCGGGGCCCCTTCGGCAGCATCCCGCGCCGGATCGGGGACCGGGACGCCCCACGCTCGGTGCCGACGTCCTGGCCGATGGCGAAGCTCACCGTGCGCTCGCTCGGCGAAGTCGCCCTCGGTGGCGGCGAGCCGGCCGAGTTGCAGCAGCTCAGCTGGGACACCGACGCCGGCGCGATGACGGCGGTGATCTATCGACCGGCCGACGGGAGCGCGCCCGTCGTCTCACCCGCCGACCGGGCCACCCCGTTGCAGGCGTACCAGCTGCCGGTACCCGGTCAGCCGCTGGTGGTGCTGAGCTGGCGGGCCACCCGGGACAGCTCCCTGTCCGTCCCGCCGGGCACTCCCCTGCTCGTCGAGCGCCCCGGCCTGGTGGTCGTTCCCGCCCCGGCCCGCTCCCAGACCTACAGCCTCGCCAACACCGACAAGACCCACTACCGCTCAATCTCCCCCCGCTAACCCACCCCACCCCGCCGGTCCCCCCTCGCCCCGCCCGCCCCGCTCGCCCCCGCTCGCCCCGCTCGCCCCGCTCGCCCCCGCGATCTTGCACTTTCTGTGCCGACAAAACGGGCTCAAGGCGCATTACGCCGACCGAAAGTGCAAGATCGGCGCAGGCAGGGGGCTCGGGCGGGGCAGTGGGGTCGGGAAGGCTGGGCGGTGAGGGTGAGAGGACTGGGGGGCGGGTGGAGGTGGGGTGTATCGGCGACGCCAGGCACCCGCAACACCGCCCCGCACCCCGGCGCGCTCCCTGCCACCCCTCCAAGAGAGCCGATCATGGAGTTGTGGTGGGCAACTGCTGGCCATATGCACCTTTTGCGGGGCACCACAAGTCCTTGATCGACGCAGCCGAGGCGGGCCTGGGGGGGCTCGGTCGCCCCGGGCTGAGTGGTGCGGGGTGCAGGTTGCGGGGCTGGGGCGGCCGGAGGACTAAAGGGCTTGGGCGCTGCGGGGTGCGGGGCTGGGGCGGCCGGAGGGCTGAACGGCTCGGGCGCTGTGGGGGGTGGGTTGAGGGGTGGGGGCCGGGGTGGATATGCGAACGGCGGGCGCCCCTCGGGACGCCCGCCGTTGGTCGTTCTCGTCAGTTTTGTGCGGCCGCGTCGCTGGGGGTGAGGCGGTCCGGGGTGGCGTCCAGGCCGGAGATCCAACCGGTGACGTTGCGGGCCACGTCCTGAGCGGTCAGGCCCAGGTCGGCGAGGATCTGCGCGCGGGTGCCGTGCGGGTGCCAGTCGGCCGGTACACCCAGGTCCTTGAGCGGCACCCGGACGTCGGCGTCGCGCATCGCCTGGGCGAGCGCGTCGCCCACCCCGCCGACCCGTACGCCGTCCTCGACGCTGACCACGAGCCGGTGGCGGGCGGCCAGGTCGACCAGTTCCGCCGGGACCGGACGCACCCAGCGGGGGTCGACGACGGTGACGCCGTAGCCCTGCTCGGCGACCCGGGCGGCCACCTCCATGCCCAACTGGCCGAAGGAGCCGACGGCGACGAGCAGCACGTCGGTACGGGCGGACTCGGCCAGCACGTCGACGGTGCCGACCCGGCGCAGTGCCGGCAGGTCCGCGGCGACCGCGCCGGTCGGGAACCGCACCACTGTCGGGCCGTTGTCGACGGCCAGCGCCTCGCGCAGTTCCTCGCGCAGGGTGGCGGCGTCGCGGGGAGCGGCGATCCGCAGCCCCGGCACCACCCCGAAGACCGACATGTCCCAGATGCCGTAGTGGCTGGGCCCGTCCGGGCCGGTGATGCCCGCCCGGTCCAGCACGAAGGTCACCGGGAGCTTGTGCATCGCCACGTCCAGCAGAACCTGGTCGAAGGCGCGGTTGAGGAAGGTGGCGTAGACCGCGACCACCGGGTGCAGGCCACCGAGCGCCAACCCGGCCGCCGAGGTGGCCGCGTGCTGCTCGGCGATGCCCACGTCGTACACCCGCTCGGGGTACTTGCGGGCCAGCTTGGCGATGCCGGTCGGCTCGGCCATGGCGGCGGTGATGCCCACCACGTCCGGGCGCTCGTCGGCGACGGCCAGCAGCTCGTCGGCGAAGACGTGCGTCCACTTCACCGACGGGGCGGCCAGCAGCGCGCCGGTCTCCACGTCGAAGGCGCTGCCGGGGCCGTGCAGGCAGTCGGCCTCGTCCTCCTCGGCGGGACGGTAGCCGTAGCCCTTGCGGGTGACGGCGTGCACGATGACCGGGCCGCCGAAGTTCTTGGCCGCGCGCAGCGCCGCCTCGACCGCCCCCACGTCGTGCCCGTCCACCGGGCCCACGTACTTGATGCCCAGGTCCTCGAACATCGCCTGCGGGGCGACCGCGTCCTTGATGCCCTTCTTGACCGCGTGCAGCACCTCGTACATCGGCTTGCCGACGAGCGGCGTGGAGCCGAGGGCGTCCTTGACGGTGTCGAGGACCTTCTCGTAGCCGGGGTTGAGCCGCAGCGAGGAGAGGTGGTCGGCCAGCCCGCCGATGGTCGGTGAGTAGGAGCGGCCGTTGTCGTTGACCACGATCACGAGGGAGTTGCCGGCGGTGGCGATGTTGTTCAGCGCCTCCCAGCACATGCCGCCGGTCAGCGCGCCGTCGCCGACCACGGCCACGACGCTGCGCGCCTCGCCCCGGAGGGCGTACGCCTTGGCGAGGCCGTCGGCGTAGGACAGCGCTGTGGAAGCGTGCGAGTTCTCGATGAGGTCGTGCTCGCTCTCCGCCTGGCTGGGGTAGCCGGAGAGGCCACCGCGCTGGCGGAGCTTGTCGAAGCCGGCCTGACGCCCGGTGAGGATCTTGTGTACGTACGCCTGGTGGCCGGTGTCGAACAGGAGCCGGTCCCGGGGTGAGTCGAAGACGCGATGCATGGCGAGCGTCAGCTCGACCACACCGAGGTTGGGCCCGACGTGCCCGCCGGTACGGGAGACCTTGGTGATCAGGAAGTCCCGGATCTCGGCGGCGAGGACGTCCAGCTCCTCGCCGGACATCCGCTTCACGTCCTGCGGACCGCGAACCGTCCCCAGCAGCCGGCCGTGGTTGGCCGTGTCCTCTTCAACACTCATGACCGGAGAGTCTATCGGCCCCCCGGTACTCCGCAGCCCGGCCCGAGCCCCAGGCACCCCGGCCGGGCCGGGAGTGGGTGGCTGAGCACCCGGTCAGGTGCCAGGCGGCGGGTTCTACCGCGCGTCCGGGGGAAGCAGCAGCCCGACCTGCTCGACGTGCTGCGTCATCGGGAAGAGGTCGAAGCCCCGCAGCGCCGCCAGTCGCCAACCGAGGTCGGCGAAGGTACGCACGTCCCGGGCGAAGGCGGCCGGGTCACAGGCCACGTACGCGACCGCCCGCGGGCCCGCGGCGACCAGCGCGCGGACCACCTGGGCGCCGGCCCCGGAGCGCGGCGGGTCGAGCACCACCACGTCGACCGGGCCGGTGATCCGTCGGCGGGCCAGCGCGGTCTCCACCCGGGCCGACACCACCTCGACGCTGGGCTGGTCGGCGAGGTTCTCCCGGGCGGCGGCGACACCCTGCGCCGCCGCTTCGACGAGGGTCACCCGGCCGGTCGCGCCGACCCGTGCGGCCAGACCGGCGGCGAACAGCCCGGCGCCGCCGTAGAGGTCCCAGGCGACCTCGCCCGGCTGCGGGTCCAGCAGCTCCAGCACGGCAGCGGAGAGGGCGTCCGCGGCGGCGGGGTGCACCTGCCAGAACGCGGACGCGGGCAGCGTCCAGTCCCGTCCGGCGGCGACCTCGCGGACCTCGGTCGGGCCACTGACCGGGGCGGGCGCCCCGTCGCGGATCTCCGTGACGGTCACGTCCCCGCCGGTGCTGGCGACGGTCTCCACCGCCTCGGCGGCCGGCCAGCGCGCCCCGCTGGTAATGAGCACCGGCAGCTCTTGGATGGCCGGGTGGGCGATCCGGCAGCGGTCGATCGGGACCACCTCGTGCGAGCGGTGCTTGAGCAGGCCGGCACGGTTGGCGGCGTCGACCGCGTAACGGACCCGGGAGCGCCAGCCCAGCAGCCCACCGGGCAACGCCTCGACGCGCACGCCGAGCCGGTCCAGCTCGTCATCGGTCAGCCCACCGAGGCGGACCAACTGCTCGCGGACCACTGCGGTCTTCCAGGCCAGCTGGGCGGCCGGCGCGACGTGCTGGAGGTCGCAGCCCCCGCAGGCACCCGGCCTCGCGTACGGGCAGGGCGGCTCGACGCGGTCCGGTGAGGGCTCGAGCACTGTCACCGCGTCGGCCCGGACGAACCCCCGGTGCACCTCGGTGACCTCGGCGACGACCCGCTCACCCGGCAGCGCGTGCCGGACGAAGACCACCTGCCCGTCCACCCGGGCGACACAGTGCCCGCCGGGCGCGACCGCGTCGACGGTCAGCTCGACCCGGTCCGTCTCGGCCGGGCCCCGCTCGAACGCCGGTGACGCCGACGCGGACGGCGTCCCGGTTGCCGCGGTCCGCTGACCGCCGGGCTCAGTCACGAGTGTTCCCCATCGTTGCGCTGTTCTCGGGCCCATCCTCACCGGGCGGCGTGGCAGCCACCGGCGATGCGGCGAGCGGTGGCGGCACGGCGCTGCGTGGTCCACGCGCCGGTGTCCGGGACAGTGTGGCGTCCAGCCGGTCCAGGTTCTTGCTCGCTGTCGACGCGAGCTGCCACGGCACGCTGACCACCATGACTCCCGGTTCGAAGAGCAGCCGGCCCTTGAGGCGCAGGGCGCTCTGGTTGTGCAGCAGGTTCTCCCACCAACGGCCGACCACGTACTCGGGGATGAACACGGTGACCACGTCCCGGGGCGACGTGCGGCGGGTGGAGGCGACGAAGTCCAGGATCGGGCGGGTGATCTCCCGGTACGGCGAGTCGATCACGGTGAGCGGGATCGCCATCTCCCGTCGCTCCCAGTCGGCCTGCAGGTCCCGGGTGTCCTTCTCGTCCACGTTGACCGTCACCGCGGTGAGCGTGTCCGGCCGGGTGGCGCGGGCGTAGGCGATGGCCCGCAGCGTCGGCTGGTGCAGCTTGCTGACCAGCACGATCGCGTGGTTGCGGGCGGGCAGCACGGCCCGGCCCTCGTCCGGTGGGGTCAGCTCGACGGCGATCCGGTCGTAGTGCCGGCGGATCGCCAGCATCAGCACGTAGATCACCGCCATCGCGGCGATGGCGATCCAGGCGCCGAGCAGGAACTTCGTGATCAGGACGATCACCAGCACCGCGCCGGTCAGGCCCGCGCCGAAGGTGTTGATGGCGCGCGAGCGCTGCATCCGGCGGCGCGCCTCCGGGTCCCGCTCGGTGCGCAGGTGCCGGTTCCAGTGCCGGATCATGCCGGCCTGGGAGACGGTGAACGAGACGAAGACCCCGACGATGTAGAGCTGGATGAGTCGGGTCACCTCGGCCTGGAAGCCGACGATCAGCACGATCGCGAAGACGGCCAGGAAGACGATGCCGTTGGAGAAGGCCAGCCGGTCGCCCCGGGTGTGGAACTGGCGGGGCAGGTAGCGGTCCTGGGCGAGGATCGAGCCGAGCACCGGGAAACCGTTGAACGCGGTGTTCGCGGCCAGGAAGAGGATCAGGGCGGTCATCCCGGCCACCACGTAGAGCAGGATCGACCCGGAGCCGAAGACCGTCTCACCGAGCTGGGTGGTGACCGTCTTCTGCACGTACCCCTCGGGGCCGGTAACGATCTGGAGGCCCGGGTCCTCCACGAACTGGAGGTGGGTCAGCCGGGACAGCCAGATGATCCCGACCAGCATGCTCACCGAGATGCCGCCGAGCAGCAGCAGGGTGGTGGCGGCGTTGCGGCTCTTCGGCGCCTTGAACGCCGGCACCCCGTTGGAAATCGCCTCGACACCGGTGAGCGCGGCGGCGCCCGAGCTGAACGTCCGCAGCAGCAGGAAGACGAGCGCGAAACCGGTCACGCTGTGCTCGGCCTGGATCACCAGGTCGGCGCTCGGCGCGCGCAGCTCGTCACCCATGACGAAGACCCGGAACAGACCGGTGAGCAGCATCCCACCCATCACGATCACGAAGCCGTAGGTGGGGATGGCGAACGCCGTGCCCGACTCGCGCAGACCGCGCAGGTTGACCGCGCTCAGCAGGACGACCGCGATCACCGCGATCAGGACCTTGTGGGTGGCCACGAACGGCACCACCGAGCCCAGGTTGGCCACGCCGGAGGAGACCGACACGGCCACCGTGAGCACGTAGTCGACCAGCAACGCGCTGGCCACCCCGACGCCGAACTTCGGACCCAGGTTGACGGTGGCCACCTCGTAGTCGCCGCCACCGGACGGGTAGGCGTGCACGTTCTGCCGGTAGCTCGCCACCACGGTCAGCATGACCACGACCACGGCCAGCGCGATCCACGGCGAGAAGACGTACGCGGAGGCACCGGCGATGGAGAGGGTCAGCAGGATCTCGTCGGGCGCGTACGCGACGCTGGACAGCGCGTCGGAGGCGAACACGGGCAGCGCGATGCGCTTCGGCAGGAGGGTGTGCTGGAGCCGGTCGGACCGGAACGGTCGACCGAGAAGAAGCCGCTTCAGCAGCGAGGTGGGACTGGCCACGAACGCCAAGAGTACGACCACCACGGCGGGGGCGCGGGGGTGGGCGATCACCGCTGCTCGCGACGGCGGGGTACGGTCGGTCCCCGCTCGTGACCGGGACGTGGCAGGCTCGCACTCGAAGACCACCGGCAGCGGGAGCGGTACGCACCTTGGGAGGGACAGCGTGCACGTCGTGATCATGGGATGTGGTCGGGTCGGGTCGACGCTCGCCCACAGCCTGGAGTCCCGAGGGCACTCGGTGGCGGTGATCGACCAGGACGCCGACGCCTTCCGCCGGCTCGGCCCCGACTTCGCCGGGATCACCGTGACCGGGGCCGGTTTCGACGGCGAGGTGCTCCGGCAGGCCGGCATCGAGCGCGCGGACGCCTTCGCGGCGGTGTCGAGCGGCGACAACTCCAACATCATCTCGGCCCGGCTGGCCCGCGAGACGTTCGGCGTGTCCCGGGTCGCCGCCCGCATCTACGACCAGCGCCGGGCGCAGGTCTACGAGCGGCTGGGCATTCCCACCGTGGCGACCGTGCGGTGGACGGCGGACCGGATGCTGCGACACCTGGTCCCGGAGGGCAACGTGGAGATCTTCCGCGACCCCACGAGCACGGTGTCGATCGTCGAGGTGCCCGTACACAAGGACTGGATCGGCCGACCGGTGCGGACGCTGGAGGACGCGACCGGGGCGCGGGTGGCCTACCTGATCCGCTTCGGCATCGGCACGCTGCCCACCGGCTCCACCGTCATGCAGGAGGGTGACCAGGCGTTCATGCTGGTCAGCGATGACATCGTGGCGACTGTCACGTCGGTGGCGGCGACGCCGCCGGAAGGAGGGCACTGAGCCATGCGGGTCGCCATCGCGGGCGCGGGCAACGTGGGCCGCTCGATCGCCCAGGAGTTGATCGACAACGGCCACCAGGTGATGTTGATCGAGCGTCAACCCAAGATGCTTCGCCCGGACCGGGTGCCGGCCGCCGAGTGGGTGCTGGCCGACGCGTGCGAGGTGAGCAGCCTGGAGGAGGCCGACGTCGCCGGCTGCGACGTGGTGGTCGCGGCGACCGGCGACGACAAGACCAACCTGGTGCTGTCGCTGCTGGCCAAGACCGAGTTCGCGGTGCCCCGGGTGGTCGCCCGGGTCAACCGGGCCGAGAACGAGTGGCTGTTCACCGAGCAGTGGGGCGTGGACGTCGCGGTGAGCAAGCCGCGGGTGATGGCCGCGCTCGTCGAGGAGGCGGTCACCGTCGGCGACCTGGTCCGGCTGATGACCTTCCGACAGGGCGAGGCGAACCTCGTCGAGATCACTTTGCCGCCGACCGCCCCGTACGTCGGTGAGCCGATCCACGCCGTGCCGCTGCCCCGGGACGCCGCGCTGGTGGCCATCCTGCGCGGCAAGCGGGTCCTGGTGCCCAGCCCGGACGACCCGATCGAGGCCGGGGACGAGCTGATCTTCGTCTGCACCGCCGAGGTGGAGGACGCCGTCCGCGCGGTGATCCTCGGAGCGGACAGCGTCGAACGGACCCGCGGCTCACGCTGACCCCACGGGGCACTGAGCGGCCGGCCGCCCGACGTCGCTCAGGCGCTGGGCAGCGGGGTCGGCGGGGACTCCCGGGTGACCCGGCGCACCGTCCAGACCGTGATCAGCAACAGCAGCGCGTACGGCGGGTAGCCCAACGCCAGCCGGGCCACGCCCAGCGCGGTGTCCTGGTGGGCCAGGTAGAGCCCCGCCTGCACGCCCACCTTGGCCAGCCAGACCACGCCCCAGAGCACCGTCAGCTGGGTGAACGTGCGCACCAGCTTCGGGTCGGACCGCCACTCCGAACGGCCCTTGGCCACCAACACCGACCAGATCCAGCCCACCAACGGCTGCCGGATCGCGGCCGAGATCAGCAGGGCTACGCCGTAGCCGATGCCGTAGAGGATGCCGGGGAGGTAGAAGTCACGCTCGTCGCCGGTGCGCCACGCGATGGCCGCGCCGACACCGACGCCGAAGAGCCCGTTGACGGCGTGCCGGATCGGTCGACGCTGGGCCAGCCGCAGCCCCGCGATCAGCAGGGCGACCGCGATCGACGCGATCACCGCCGGCCGCAGCTCGCCGATGATGTTGGCGACGACGAACACCACGACCGGGATGCTCGACTCGACCAGCCCTCGCCAGCCGCCGAGCTGGTCGGCCATCTGCTCGGCGATCGTCGGCAGCGGCTCCTCGTCCTGAGGGTCGGTATCCGGCTGTGCCGCCCGGTCCTGTCCCGTCGTCATCGCCGGCCTTCCGTCCGCAGTGCCGTCACTTGGGCGAGTCCAGCTCGTAGTAGGGGTTGTAGATGACCTTGCGATCGTCCCGCACGGCCACCCGGCCACGGGCGGTCAGATGCCGCCCCGGCTCGATCCCGGCGATGTGCCGTCGCCCCAGCCAGACCAGGGTGACCACGTCACTGCCGTCGTACAGGTCGGCCTCAAGGGTGGGCAGGTTGGTGCGCGGCGTGTAGACCACGGTGCGCAGCCGACCGGCGACCGAGACCAGTTGACCCCGGGAACACTGCTGGGCGGGGATCCCGCCGCACTCGGCGCTCTCCCGACGCAGCTCCTGCGCGTCGATCTCGGCCTCGCTGGCGGTGAACCTCTGCAGGATGCGCCGCAGCGACACCCGGCCCTCGTCGGTCGTCATGACCTCCGCGTCACCCTCTCCACGCTCGCCGTCCCCGGCCGGCCCCGGCGGCGCCGGAACCGTGCCGCCAGCGTACGCCGACAGGGCTGGTTCCGGCGGGCCGGTGCGCGCCGGTCAGACCTGACGCGGCGCGGCGGCAGCGTCGCCCGCCTCGGCCCCGGCCTGGTCGGCGATCTCCCGAGGCAGCCGCAGCGGCAGGGGCTCGCGGACCGGCTTGGCCTCCTGCCCACGGTCGACCACCAGGCCGTCCAGGCACTCGACGAGCGGACCGGCCATGGCCGGATCGGTGGCCACCGGGCCCTGGAAGACGCCCCGGACCATCCAACGCGGCCCGTCGACTCCGACGAACCTCAGGTTCGTCACGCCGTCCGGCGTGTTCACCTGTGCGTGCAGCTCCGGGCCGTACTCGCCGGCGACCTCCTGCGCGCTCGCGCCGTCGCGGAGCAACGACTGCCGGATCTCCTCGCGCACCTCGTCCCAGATGCCCTCGGACCGGGGGGCGGCGAAAACGCCCAGCTGGAGCGCGTTGTCACCGTGCACCAGCACCACCTGCTGGATCACACCCTGCGGGTCGGCCTGCACCCGCACCTCGACGTCGGCGATCGCCGGGATGTGCAGGCTGCCCAGGTCGAGGCGCTGCACGTCGTCGTAGCTCTCGGAGATGTCGTACGGGCCGCGCTCCAACGTCGGCGTCGCATCGCCCTGGTCCGGGACCTGGGTAGCCCGCTCGTCACGGGTCTGCCGGTCCGCATCGGCCCGCTTTCGGGAGAAGATCACTGCGCCTGCCCTCCGCTGTTCACACTCACCCTGCCACTTCTTCCGTCTGCCCGCGGCCCGGCTCGCTCGGCCGCCGATCGACCCGGTCCTGGCCCGTCGGCGACGGGACCAGCCCGGCGTGCCCACCGGTGGACCCGTGCCCACCGGTCCCGCGCCGGGACGCGGGCAGCTCGACCACCGGCTCGAACCGCGCCCGCGCGACCTGCTGGACCACGAGCTGAGCGATCCGATCGCCGCGGGAGATCTTCGCCGGCACATCCCGATCATGATTGATCAGGTTGACCAGGATCTCACCCCGGTAGCCGGCGTCGACCGTACCGGGCGCGTTGAGCACCGTCACGCCGAGCCTGGCCGCCAGACCGGAGCGGGGGTGGACCAGGCCCACGTACCCCTCCGGCAGCGCGATGGCCACGCCGGTGGGCACCAGGGCACGGCCGCCGGGTGGCAGCTCCACGTCCGCGGCCGCCACCAGGTCGGCCCCGGCATCGCCGGGATGGGCGTACGTGGGCAACGGCAGCTCCGGGTCGAGCAACTGCACAGGCACGGGTACGACGTCGGTCACAGGCCCCTCTTCCGTCCGGTTCGCGGGGTGACCCTGCCATCCTGCCGGTTCGTCGGGCCGCCGTGCGCCGTACCCTCGCAGGAGTGAGCATGTCGCCCTCCCCGTCCGCCGATCAGCCGCCGGTCGCCGCCCGCTCGGCGTACACCGAGCGGTTGGATCTGCCCTGGTGGCTGTGGCTGGCCGGGCTGGTGGCCGCCGCGTTGCTGGCCGTCGAGATCTGGATGGGCGCCTCCGGCGTCCGCGCCTGGCTGCCGTTCGCCGTGCTGATGCCGCTCACCGCGGTGGGGCTGTGGTGGCTGGGCCGGATCCGGGTCGCGGTGGCCGACGCCGAGCTGCGGGTGGACGACGCCCGCCTGCCGGTCCGTTTCGTGGCCGACGTGGTGCCGTTGGACGTGGCCGGCCGACGTGAGGTGCTCGGAGTCGGCGCGGACCCGCTCGCCTTCGTGGTGCAGCGGCCGTGGATCGGCGGTGCCGTGCAGGTGATCCTCGACGATCCCGCGGACCCGACCCCGTTCTGGGTGGTGAGCACCCGCCACCCGGTCGAACTGGCCGAGGCGGTGCTGACCGCACGGGACGCCCTGTCGGCCTCCCACCCGAGGGCGGGCGAGCCGGGCTGACCCGACGCCGAAGGCCCGCTCAGGCGCGGGTCCGACGGCGAAGGGCCGCGCTATTGCCGGTCTGAAGGCGAAGGGCCCGCTCAGGTGCCGGTCGGTGGGCCTGGGAGGGCCGGCGGTGGGGCGGGGCGGGCGATGCCCCGCCGACGCAGGTCCACCTGGAGCTGGTCGGCCATCTGCTGGGTGGCCCGGCGGTTGAGGAAGCTGGCGACCGCCGCTCCGGTCAGGAACGGCCCGAGCGTGGTGAGGTTGCGACCGAAGCGCCGCAGCAGCATGTCCCGCAGCTCCTTGCGGGCGGCGGTGCCGAGCACCGCTCCCACTCCCACGCCGGGCACCATCGGGTTGACGCCGCGTTGGGTGGCCCAGGAGTGCACCAGCGCGACCGCCCGTTGGCTGCCGGCGGCCGGTAGCGTCACGCCGTGGATCTCGTGCAGCTCGCCGACGAGCTTCAGCTCCACCGCCACCACGGCCACCGTCTCGGCGGCCAGCAGCACCGGCGCGGAGAGCAGGGTCGGGGCCACGGTCCACTCGACAGCGGCGACGCCTCCACCGGCCGCGCCGATGGCGGCGGTGGTCCTCGACGCGTTACGGATGAGGCGATCGGCCAGGGCGGCGTCGTCCAGGCCGGGGAAGTGCCGGCGCAACGTGTCCAGATCCCGTACCGGCACGTGCGGGGCGATCTCGGCGACGGTGTCGACCATCCACCGCACGGCGGCGCGGGGCTTGAACAGGTCGGAGATGCCCCGCGCACGGGCCTGCCCGACCATCCGGGTCAGAAGTTGGCGGCGTCGTGCCGGCGCGATGTCGTCCGCGGTCAACGCCGCGACCGTGGCGCCGAGGTCGTCCGAGCCACCGTCGGCGCCGAGGTCGTCAGTGCCACGGGTGGCACTGAGGCCGTCCGTGCCACGGGTGGCACCGAGGCCCTCCGTGCCGCCCTCGGTGGTGCCGCCTCGATCGCTCATCGGACCTCCCGGTGCTGTGGCTACCCGCTACGAGTCAAGCAGGTACCCACCGCAGCCGCATGCCTACACCGGCAGCGGCGACCCCGTTCAGGAGGCCGCCGCCGGTGTTGTCGTGGTTGTCAGACGCACTCGCGGCAGATCAGCTCGCCGTTTCGCTCGACCGCCAGCTGGCTACGGTGGTGGACCAGGAAGCAGCGGGCGCACCGGAACTCGTCCTGCTGCATCGGAAGCACCTTGACCGTGAGCTCCTCGTCGGCCAGATCGGCACCGGGCAGCTCAAAGCTCTCGGCGACCTCGGCCTCGTCGACGTCCACCGCGCCCGACTGTGAGTCGACGCGCCGTGCCTTGAGCTCTTCCAGGCTGTCCTCGCCGAGGTCGACCTCGTCGCGACGCGGGGCGTCGTAGTCGGTGGCCATCGGTTTCACTCTCCCATATCGATGTTGTCGCTTCCGGTTGTAACGCCGGACGACGCTGTTTCGGTTCCGCTGGCCGGCCATCACTTGTGTCGGGCACCCGACCCGAGGACCGAACAGGTCGAGCCCGCCGGGGCGACTCCCCTGCGAGCGCGGAACCTTACCCCCCCTTGGGCGAGGCATGTATACCGCCCTTGCGGCTGAGATGTACGCCCCCGCACGCGAGATTGTTCCCAATGTGATTCAGGCGACACGAAGATAGGGGTAGTAGTACCCGGTTCGCGGTCGGCGCGCCGGCATGTCGGGCTGTTTCCACGCGACGGCCGGACAACCGTTAACCTCAGCGGCGTATTCGACGGCCGGCGGCCTGAGCGATCGTTCCCGGCCGCCACCACTCACTGAGGTCCGGGGAGCGCCCTGATGAGTTTTGCGCGCGTGCGAGCACTCGTCGTCGTAGGCCTGCTGGCGATCATCGCCCTGGTCTTCGTCGTCGTGGCCGTGGTCCGCGACAGCCAGGGCAACGCGGGCACCGCGGCGGGTTGCCCCGAGGGCTGGCCGCTGGCGGATCTGACCCTGCGCGAGCGCAAGGACGTCAAGATCAACGTTTTCAACGCCACGGACCAGCCCGGCCTCGCCCACACCGTCGCCGACGAGTTCAGCAATCGACAGTTCCAGGTCAAGAAGACCGGGAACGAGAAGAAGGTCGACAGCATCGCGGTGCTGCGGTACGGCCCGAAGGGTGTCGGTTCCGCCCACCTGCTCCAGGCGTACTTCCTCAACAACGCCGTGCCGGGCTACGACCCGAAGCGCGCCGACGACACCGTGGACGTGGTGCTGGGCAACCGCTTCCAGCAGCTCGCCACCACGACCGAGGTCAACCAGTCGCTCGGCGACTCGGGCCCCCCGGAGGCACCCAAGGGCGCCTGCGCGTCCCCACCCGCCAAGTGACGCCGTAACCGGTCCCCCGCAACGCCAGGCCGGCGACCGGCAGCGGCCGGTGCCATGCCATGCCCGACCGCCGGAGCCGGGCCCACCCACCGGAGCCAGGCCCACCCACCGGAGCCAGGCCCACCCACCGGAGCCGGAGCCGGGCCCACCGACCGGAGCCGGAAGGCCGGAACCAGGTGCCAGGAGGGCGGAGCCGGCCACTCAGAGCCGGCTGACCTGGCCCGCCGATCAGGGACCGCCGGCGGCGTCCAGCGCAGCCAACCGGTCGTGCAGCGGCGCGAAGAGCGCAGGAGGGGCCGCGACCACCAGGTCGGGTCCCGGCGGCCGGCCGGCCAGGCCGGCGACCCGGACCCCCGCCTCCGCGGCCACCAGTCCGCCAGCCGCCAGGTCCCAAGCCGCAAGACCCTTCTCGAAGTACGCGTCGAGCCGCCCCTCGGCGACCAGGCAGAGGTCCAGCGCCGCGGCACCGAGCCGGCGGATGTCCCGGACGTGTGCGATCAGCCCGGCCACCACCTGCGCCTGGTGCGCCCGACGGCCGGCGTCGTACCCGAAGCCGGTGCCGACCAGCGCCTGCCCCAGGTCCATTTCGCCGGAGCAGCGCAGCCGCGCACCGTCACGCCAGGCCCCGCCGCCGGCCGTGGCGGTCCATTCCTCGCCGGTGCTCACGTTGCGCACGACCCCGGCAACCACCACCCCGTTCACCTCGGCGGCCAGCGAGACAGCCGAGTACGGCAGCCCGTAGAGGTAGTTCACCGTGCCGTCGATCGGGTCGACGATCCAACGCACTCCGCTGCGCGCCGCTCCGGCTTCCTCGCCGTACTCCTCGCCCAGCACCGAGTCGCCGGGGCGTAGCGCGGCCAACGCGGCGAGGATCTGCCGCTCGACCGCGCGGTCGGCGGCGGTGACCACGTCGGTGACGGTGCTCTTGGTGGCGGCGACGACGACCCCCTCGGCGCGCATCCGGTACGCGGTGTCCGCCGCGTCCCGGGCCACCTTCACCGCGATGGTCAGCAGCTCCGACGGTGTCGTAGCCGAGTTGGTCATGATTCGCCTCTTTCCGCACTCCGGGTGCATGTGAGTGGGTGAAACTACCTCCGAAGATCATCGTTCCCGACGCCGCGCAACGGCGCCAGAGCAGGATCTTTTGGCGTCGGGAACCGCCGTGACGTGGGCGCACCGCACCGTCCACGCAGCTTGAGCGGCCGACCTCCGGCAATATGCCCCTTTCGGTTGGTAATGTCGTTTAAGTGCTTACCACCCTGTCCACGCTCGGCTCACAACCGATGCCCAACCGCGACCTGGTTGGGACGCCACCGGCCGGGCCGACAACGATCACGGTGATCCACACGCGCACCCTCGCAAACGCCACGTCGACCACGTACTGCCTGCTCAAGCGGCAGTTCGGACACGTTGTACGCGCCGCCGGGCGCGACGACGGAAACCCTTCGCCGGCCGCGCGGCTATCATTGCCGCGAAGCCCATATCTCCACCCCACCGACGGTCCCCACCGGCGGTACGCGGTGCGGAGCAGGATGATCGCCGCAGACGGCGTTACAATTCACCCCTGCCCACGCGGCACGGACCGCCGACCACCGGCCGGACCGTGACACGAGGGTCCCTCAACCACATCGCCCGGCACGGTAACCCTCGCTGCGCTGGACGAACCCGCCGTGCCCGCTCTTCGCCTCCGGAAGGTCATTCGTGACAGAACCCCGCCAGCCCGGCGCCGACGTTCGCTCGCTCACCGACACCCTGATCGCCCACGCCCAGAGCGCCGGTGGTCAGCTCACGTCGGCTCAGCTCGCGCGCACCGTCGAGTCCGCCGAGGTGACTCCGGCCCAGGCCAAGAAGATCCTGCGGGCGCTCTCCGAGGCGGGAGTGACCGTCGTGGTGGACGGCTCGGCGAGCACCCGCCGCCGCGTCGCCGCGGCGCGCTCGACCACGCCGGCGTCCCGGGCCACCACCGCCAAGACCACCAAGAAGGCCGCCGCGCCGGCCCCGAAGCAGGCCCCCGCCGGCGACGACGCCCCGGCGACGTCGGCCCCGCGCAAGGTGGCCGCTCGCAAGGTGACCGGTGCCGAGGCCGCAACGGCGACGCCGACGAAGGCGACCAAGTCGACCCGAGCCACCAAGGCGACGGTGGCAGCGGCTGCGGGAGCCAAACCGACCAAGGCTGGCGGCAAGGCCAAGGGCGAGGGCGCCGAGGGCGAGATCGACCCGGAGGAGCTGGCCGCCGCGATCGAGGACGTGGTGGTCGAGGAGCCGGCCGAGCTGGCCCAGGCAGCCGAGACCGACGCCGCCGCCTCGGCGACCGACAACGACTTCGAGTGGGACGACGAGGAGTCCGAGGCCCTCAAGCAGGCGCGACGCGACGCCGAGCTGACCGCCTCCGCCGACTCCGTCCGGGCGTACCTGAAGCAGATCGGCAAGGTTCCGCTGCTCAACGCCGAGCAGGAGGTGGAGCTGGCCAAGCGGATCGAGGCCGGGCTCTACGCCGCCGAGCGGCTGCGGGCCGCCGACGAGGGCGAGGAGAAGCTCGTCCGGGAGATGGTCCGTGACCTGGGCTGGATCTCCCGCGACGGCGAGCGGGCCAAGAACCACCTCCTGGAGGCGAACCTCCGACTGGTGGTGTCGCTGGCCAAGCGCTACACGGGCCGTGGCATGGCCTTCCTCGACCTGATCCAGGAGGGCAACCTCGGTCTGATCCGGGCCGTGGAGAAGTTCGACTACACCAAGGGCTACAAGTTCTCCACGTACGCCACCTGGTGGATCCGACAGGCCATCACCCGCGCCATGGCCGACCAGGCCCGCACCATCCGCATCCCCGTGCACATGGTCGAGGTCATCAACAAACTCGGCCGCATACAGCGTGAGCTGCTTCAGGACCTGGGCCGCGAGCCCACTCCGGAGGAGCTGGCCAAGGAGATGGACATCACACCCGAGAAGGTGCTGGAGATCCAGCAGTACGCTCGGGAGCCCATCTCACTGGACCAGACCATCGGTGACGAGGGCGACAGCCAGCTCGGGGACTTCATCGAGGATTCCGAGGCCGTTGTCGCCGTCGACGCCGTCTCGTTCTCGCTCCTGCAGGACCAGCTCCAGCAGGTGCTGCAGACGCTCTCCGAGCGTGAGGCGGGTGTGGTACGTCTGCGCTTCGGCCTGACCGACGGCCAGCCGCGCACGCTCGACGAGATCGGCCAGGTCTACGGGGTGACCCGGGAGCGGATCCGGCAGATCGAGTCCAAGACGATGTCCAAGCTGCGTCACCCGTCCCGGTCGCAGGTCCTCCGGGATTACCTGGACTGAGCGGGTTTCGTCAACCGAACGTGTCGTTTTGACCACCTGGTGTGCAACACCAGATGGTGATCGTCCGGATGCACGAATGTGATCGTTGACGTGGCACCCTGGGTGCACGGCACACTGTTCCTTCCAGGTGTGACCTCGGTCCCCCGCGGGCACACAGGGAAGGCAGTGCCTAGTAAGGGTGTTGCACGATAGGTGAGCAACGACCGAAGAGATTGTTCATCGGTGACGACCAGAGGAGGAAGGCGATGACCCCGACCCTCACGCCGCCGCCCGTCACGGCGGCTCCCCCAGCCGCCGATGAACGGTGCGACCGCTGCAATGCTGCCGGAAAGCTCCGGATCACTCTTGCGGGTGGGAGCGAGCTGGTGTTCTGCGGGCACCACGCGAACAAGTACGCGGAGGATCTCGTGAAGATCACCGAGCGGTTCGCAACGGAGCCCGATTTCAGCTGGCGTGGCGCCGATCTGATGGCGAACTAAATCCGCAAACCGACATAGCTGACCGGAGGCACCCCGAGGGTGCCTCCGGTCAGCTTTTTCTGCCTGGACACCCCCGCGCCCCGCGCCCCGCGCCCCGCGCCCCGCGCCCCCCGCCCCCCGCCCCCCCCCCCCCCCCCCCCCCCCC